>DXJL01000171.1 GCA_019057635.1 Candidatus Heimdallarchaeota archaeon | reverse complement strand
CGTCATCGTCTTGAACAATTTTCTGACCCCCATTAACTAGTTGACATACAAACACGCAATAGAGGTCAGTTAAATGATCGCTGGTCCGTACCATACTTCGTAATCCAATAACCCCTGTAGGTTGAATAGAAATTCCTGTTTCTTCTAGTATTTCCCTCACCACCGCCTCTTGGAGTGTTTCTCCAGGATCCACAAGCCCACCTGGAATCAACCACTTGCCTTTTGCTGGTCCATACGTTAATTTAACTAATAATACACTTGAATCATAAATAACTACTCCCCCAACGCCTATAAAATGACAGGCAAATGATTTAGGATAACTCATAGCTCAACATCTATTTCCTTTCTTGAGATATTTATATATGTTTAATTTGCAGGAGATCTACGTTTTCGAAAATTAGCAATTCAGCGTAGATCTTTGATTATTTCTTTGGTAGTAGTTTTGATTTGTTTGACGGAGCTTGTAATATTGTCTGAGTTTGTTGTAACACTATTTTTTAAAGTTTCAACCGAGGAATCAATACTATTCTGAACCTCTTCAAACTGAACATCAATCTTCCTTCTTTGATCATCAATATATTTTCGCTGATCATGAGATTTTCCCACGAAATCATCTGAAGTTTTTTGCACTTCAGAAAAGAATTCATTAAATCGGTCTTGAAGTGATGAACTATATTTTTCTAATGTATCCTGATGATCGGTTATTTTCTGAGATGAAGTAGACCGAAATTGTATTAGAGAATTCTTATGTTCATCTTCCAAGCTTCCTACCAATGCTGTTGCTGATTCCTCACTATCCTTCACCGCTTGATCGAGTTTATCATTGGTCATCGATACTATGTTTTGAATAGCGATCAATCCATCTTGTTCTATAGTTCGAATTTGTTTTCTTAAATCATCAAATGCGGCCGTACTGGACCGTTTTGTTTCGGAATTCTTGGTTTTTATGACCCTACGATTAGTTTCTACCACTATATCGGCGGTAGGGGCTATTGATGATATAATTGTAAGTAATTCACTCTGTTTTGACTGTAAAGTTCGTCTCACATCTGTTAATGTTATTTTGATATTTTTTTCTTGATCTTCTTGAATTTCCTTGAACTGCTGACTTATTCCTCCCTGTAGATCTCCAAGTGTAGTTTCATGTTTAGTCAAGACATCCTTCATTCCTTCTTGGGATTTCTTAAAGAAGCCTATAATGGATCCATTAAGGTCTGATGTTGTACCTTCTAACTTGGATTTGGTTTTTACACCAAATTGTTCAAATGAGCTATTGATATTTGCGTACCAGTTCTCAAATGCTTTTGTCAATGTCTTAGAGGTTCTAAGACGCTTTTTACTAAAATCTGAAGATACACGTGAGAGTGAAGAAAGTATTTGTTCTTCTAATTGACGAAATCCTGATTTAAGCGAATTTTCGAATTCCATGGTAACTTTAGATTGCAGCTCTTCATTTGTTTTTAGTGCAGATATAAAAGATTCGAAAACATTTTCCTTTATATTGGTAATGGCCTGTTTTTGTTCATCTTGGTATTTCTGCCACTCATTATAATATCCATCAACTCCCTTCTCAATTTTTGCTTTTACTCCCTCTTTCTCTTCATTAATAATTTCGATTACTCTTTGCTGGGACTCGTCTAGTAATTCTTTTTGGTGAATAAGATTATCATCCAGACGTGCTTTAAGACCATCAATTCCTGCCAGTAAATCTTCTTTCGCATATTCTAATCTCGAGACTGATTGTCTCAAAGTATCTGCAAAAACAGTATCCAGTTCATTCTCTTTAGCATCACTAATTCGTGTCATACGATCATTAAATTCGTCCAACACTTGAAGAAAGGATGAGGCTACTCCATCTGATATCTCCCCAATATTTGCATTTTCTCTCTCGACCGTACTAACGAATTCTTTCTGTACATCCGCTAACTTGTTGGAAATTTGATCTTGAAAATCCTTGATTTGTTTATATTGATGAGAATATATATCATTTAATCCAGTATTCACTTTACCAGCCATTTCCCCATAGATTTGGGAAATATCCTCTTCTTGTTTTATTGTCAGTGAATTTAGTTGTTTTTGCAAAGATGCAGTCCCTTTCTGCAATGGGTCAAGTAATTTTTCTAAACGTGAGCCGAAAGTTCCTTTCTCTGATTCAATATCGGTTTTGAGACTTTTCAAGTTATCTGTTAAATCAGTAACAGTTGTTCCCAAATTGGTAATTTGCATTAGAATATCGGTTTTGCTTTGATCAATATTACGGGAGACAGAACTAGTTTGTTTCTTAATGTCTTGTTGAAAATCCTTCACTCGATTCTCATATTGACCACCCTCACTTTCAAGCTTCGCAAGATGATCTTTTATTACATTTACTTTGTTATCTTGATCAGACATCTTTATTCACCTGATTAACTCTAAGATTACTATTATAATCAGTTCTTTTTTCTTGTGAAATTATAGTTATTGCCAGTAAGATTCTTTATTTAAGTGCAGGTCAATTTCCGTCCATCAATATGTAATACTTATACATTCTTCTTGAGATGTTGTTATGGACTATAAAAAACTTCAGACATTGGATCAATTTGAAGGTAAAATCCAACCCATTAATCTTGAAACTGATGCTCAAAAATTGGCTACTTTTTTTAACGAAATTGATGATTTGTGGCCAGGAACTTTTACACAAGGCATTAAATTTGACGAAAAACGTGCTAGAGATTTTATAGGAAAAAGAAAAGCTTTAGAAACGTATGTGGCGTTTGATCCCTCAAACAGGATAGTCGGATTTTGTTCTGTACATAAACGGATGGAGGAAGCGAATGTTTCTTATGTGGGAATTCTAGGTGCTCATCCAGATGTTTTATCAAAAAAATATGGAAAACATCTTCTTCTAACCGCTATAGAGTTTAGTGTAGCCAATGGCGATATACGTCAGGACTTACACACTTGGGCATCCAATATGAAAGCCGTTCCATTATATAAAAAGATAGGCCTCCAATGGGTTCCAGATACTTCAGTTTACATGCAGAATTATATCCCAGCAATCTTACAAGACAGTTTCTGTAAACCATATTTTGATAAACATCCTGATTGGTATTTAAATCAAAAACGGGAGTTATCTCAAGCTCCTGATGATGATTCCTTTGGAAAAATGAAAGTATTCAACTATCATTTTGAAAATAAAGGTGATTATCTAAAAGTAATGATTGATAGGTATAGTCGGTCAATCATGGGAATAACGCGAAGTTTGGATGGAGAAGAGCTAAGTCTCGTTCTTCAGTATGATGAACATGATGTTTTTACAGGTATTGAGGAACCATTTTCCCTTAAGGTTGAAAATAAAACAAATAAGGAATTCTCTTTGAATGTAGCGTTCGAACCCTCTCTAGAAATAACAGCCCAGAAATCCCAAATGAGTCGACACAT
>DXJL01000170.1 GCA_019057635.1 Candidatus Heimdallarchaeota archaeon | reverse complement strand
TGGATCCTGGAGAAACACTCCAAGAGGCGGTGGTGAGGGAAATATTAGAAGAAACAGGAATTTCAGTTCGACCTAACGGAGTAATTGGATTACGAAGTATGGTACGAACCAGCGATCATTTAACTGACCTCTACTGCGTGTTTGTATGTCAACTAGTTAATGGGGGTCAGAAAATTGTTCAAGACGATGACGAGGTGTCTGATGTACGGTGGATACCCCTAACAGAGTTAAATACTGATCCTTTAATCACTAAGTATACAAGAAAAGTTATAAAACGAGCACAGGGGTCTCCAATGAAATTTGATATTCAGTGGAGTAAAAATGCGATACTTCGGCCCACATTGGAAAAATACGAGCATTTCTGGGTGTAAGAATTCCTGAAGTTCGGGTACAACAGAAGGGAAAAAACTAATTCATCTGAAATGATAACTTTAATGCCTGATTTTTATGCATACGCGTGTAAACCGTCTTAAATTGCACTAATGTTAATCATTTGCTAGTTTGCTGTTGAAAGAATATTAATGATCGCAAGGAGTAGAAAAAACCCTCCGAACAAATACCACGACGTAATTGGTTCTGTTAAAACTAAATAACCGAGAATTACTGCTGCAATTGGTTCTCCCAAGAGAAGTATGGATTGGATTGATGATTCAATCTCATATTTATTCGATAACATGATTAAACCATATGGTAAGATACTCCCTAGGATAGCTAAAAACACTCCTAAGACTAGTACGGATGTTAGAGTTAGGCTTTGTAGATTGAAGGATAAAAATTCGGAATTAAAAGGAAGTAAATATAGAATAACAATAATCATTATGCCCCAAACAAATCCCCAGACTAATACCCAGAATATAGACAAAAAAGATGGTATCTTTGCACGAATTTTCACACTAGATGCACCAATCACGAGATAAATGGCGTATAATACCCCATTTAGAGTTGCTAACAGGTCTCCGAGAAATGAAGAGAAAAATTCCTCTCCTTCCCATGGTCGAGTAAGGAGAATTAAACCCGTAAATCCAAGTACCAGAGAGTATATTTTTCTTCTATCTACGAGTTCGTTTAAGAGGAGAGCACCTAAAATTAGTGTTATGAGAGGATGAACCTGAATAAGAAGAGCTGCTTCTCCAACAGGTGTATCGAGGATAATAGATCCAATGTACACCATGATTGCAACTGTGAAAATTAGTCCTTGCCAGATATACGTTTTTTGGACCTCTTTTCTGATTGCGAGGTTGAATTTCTCTCTTTTCCATTTAATATATCCCATTAAACCAAGAAATCCAGTAATGCCCCCGAAGAATAATCTAAGAAACGTCTGCTCAAGGATAGAAACGTCTAGGTCGCGAAGTAGCGCAACTATGATTGGGATGAATCCAAACGAGAGTCCTGCAGCAATTGTTACTAAATAACCCAAGAAAACTCGTCTTTCCATTACTATAACACCTATTTAAGACATGATTTGTTCAAACGAGTTAATTTTTTTAGTAGTTCGATAAAATACCAGAATAATCAAAGAATACAAAAAAGTGGATAAGGAATCTTTTATACAAGTTGGACGACAATAACTCCCCCCAAACCGTGATTCAGCAGCGAGAATATCAATCTGTCATTCTCAAACGGTTGAAAAAGAATTTTGATAGAAAAATTCATTGTATAGCTGAAGTAGACACAGGTTTGGGGAAGAGAGTATTAACATATCTTCTTATTAAAGAGATTTTACCCAATCATAGAGTCTTGTTACTTTTACACTCCACTACAAGCTATTTGGAAACTATCCATTATTTTGAGAAAGAATACGGAGGTTTCAAGGGCAGTGAGTTCCAATCATTCTCTTCCCGAACTCCTACTTGGCTACGAAAGCGAATAATCACAGAAGCTAGAATTGTTGCTTCAACCCCTCAAACTTTTGCCAATGTGTTCGAGAAAATTCCTTTAAATAGACCTAAATTTGATGCAGTTATAATTAATGAAGTGGATAAAATTGTTAGACGTCAGGGAGATTCAAGATTGTTAGTATTTCCATACAACACATTAATTCCATATTTCATCCAGGAAGCATGGATTGTTGGTATGACTGGAACCCTTCGTGATTCTCACATTTTCTATGATCGTCAACAAGATCAAATTAAAATTCGTGATGAGAAAATTACTCTAGATAGACGAATCCCTGATCTGGAAATCATTTCCATGGATGAATTAATGTCAGAAACAGATGTTGATTCTTACATTCAGTATACTCAAATTAAAAAGGATTTAGTACAACCAAGCGAAGCTCTACGAACCATCTTACAAAACATTGATCAAGCGATTAAAGGGCTTAGAGAGTCGATTTTAGAAGAACAAAAAGCTGAAAATCCTACTCTCCTCGAAATGATTCCTATTTCCCAGCTTGCGCTAGTATCTGGTATGTTGGAAGCAAATGACACTCAGAAGTATAATGGTTTACTTTTAATGCGTAAATACGCAGTATCTATGCAAGTGGATAAATATAAGAAATTTCTCTATCGACTTAAGAAATTTGGTATCGAGAAACAGATGATTCATGCAATTCCACAAACGAATGCGAAAGTTAAACGTATATTACAACTTCTTGAAGCACGTTCAGTATCTTCAAAGACTGTCGTCCTTTGTTCCTATCTTGATACCGCTCATTTACTTGTTGAAAAAGTCAGAGCTAAAGGATTTACCCCATTCTTAGTTACAGGCGAAGTACGAGAGAAAGCTGAGGTTTTAAATGCCTTTAAAAGTCATTCAACAAAAGCTGTTCTAATTATGACAAGTGTGGGAGAACGAGATATAGATATCCCACAAGCAGACTTGTTAATCGTGTATGATGTTGTGAATACAGTGAAAACTATGTATCAACGAATGAAACGAACTCGTGGTGGAACAGTTCTTACATTGTGTTATCAAGATACATTTGAGGAGAAAAAAGTGAATCGATTGCTTTCAGAAATAGCCAAACGATATCCCTGGTCTTCTATTATCAAATGATTCTGTCTGATTCTAGTTGAGGATCAAATTGTATCCAAGAAAAAGGAGAAGATCAGCTTTAGAATAATCCAAAGCCACCGCCAAAGAAACCAAAGAATAAAAACAATCCAATAAGAGCAATCCAAATTCTTCCATCCCAATCTAGTACTTTAGCACCATCAAATACGCCAATTGGTAAAAGATTGAAGAGTCCGATGAAAATATTTAGTGATACGCCCGTTATCCCCACTTGTAGAACAATAGATGCTAATTCTAGGTTAGAAGGTAGAATGGCGTAACCTATACCGATAAGCATATATGAAAATCCGATCAGTATCAAATTCGATATTGGACCCGCTGCCGAAACACGGCCTCTTATACCAATAGAGGATGCCGCTTCTCCCCACCAAAATACTGCACCTACCGCAAGCATAGGAAATCCAATAATAACAGATAGAAGTGTTATTATTAATCCTTCTTTTGATATCTTGAAGTATGCACGAGCTCCAAATCGAATAGCAGTAAATTTATGCATTAGTTCATGCGTGAAAAAGCTGACCAGTAAGACTAGTAAGAAAATTTCAAATTTAAACAAACCTCCTGAGAGCCTATCTCTTCTGAGATATATAAGTATGGCAGCCATTATTAACCACCCTATACCTAACTCCGAGAGTTCCTGCACGGATAGGTGTAACTTATCCAGGAGATTTTGTTTTTCTAGTTTTTTTTTCCACTCAGGTTCTTCTGCCAATTAATTTCCCTCCTTGCAACGATGATCACCTGCTAATATGTGTGTAGCACACAACAATTGTCCACAAGCGGCACATCGAAATGGTTTATGAACCTCACGACCACATGCGCTACAATAGGCGGTATCTGGGGTTTCTTTCTTCGCAAGTCGATTGGGTGAATGATCTTTAACTACACGGAATGTTTTCAGATCTGGAGATGCTTCAAACTCTAAGTTTAATCCTCTAATTCGTTCTTTTGTAAATAAAAGAACATAGAAATAAATTCCCATAGCGGAAATGGATAATCCAATCAGAATGAAGGGAAGAGGCCCTGTGGTAAAAAATAAATAATCGTATAATGAAGTGATGTCACTAAATAACAACGAAGAATTAATCGAAAATATGGATACAATAAACCATACTCCTATTAGAAAACCCGATCCATAGAGATATTTCGTACTTAAGTCCATAATTATCACATTTTCTTATAATCGATCGAAGATCTCATTTAATTCGTGGATGATAGTACAATTGGGAATTACATTTTCAAAATGCGATTTTGTAAACATTCCAATTCGTCCAATAAATGTAATTTGATTGTCTTTTGCACGTTTCGCGTCATGTAAGGAATCACCGATAAATAAGATTTGTGATTGGGAAAGTGAATGATTCTTCATGACATAATTGAAATGGTCAGTACCCTTCTCAAATCCAGGACGAAATCCTAGAATGTCATTTACCAAATCAAAATTTATTTTTTTTAGGTAAGTAGTGATAATTGATTCAATCGTGCCACTAGATATACCTAATAAGTAACCTTGTGCCTTCAACCTTTGTAATACTGCCAATGCATCATTGAATGGATGCTGTTCATATATAAGTTCTAGTTTCATTTTTTCAAATTCATCAACAATTGTAGAATTTTGAGTATGGTTTGGGGCAATGATCTCCATCTGTTGAATAAAAGGTAAACCAGTTGTTTCTCGATATTTAGCCTGTGCTTCCTGTTCCGAGTAAGAGAAATATCGCGTTAACAATGTGACTGCATTTTTTTCCAAGAAAGGCATACTATCAATCAGAGTTCCGTCAAAATCAAATAAAATATACTTCATCTCTTTGTTTGTCACTTTTAATAAGTGCTCCAGTCAATTAATCAAGTAATTCAAATATAAAGGAACTATTAGAAGGTGTGCCTTCATCCATTCGATTGAAGAGACTTTGTCTTCATCTACTCAAAAATTCTTTGTACAATAACTTTTTAATAAGCTTCTAACATAAAAAATTACTGCTGAAGTTGTATGCACACATACGATAAGATAATAGCGCAAGCAATTACCGTTTTACTAATCTGCGTTGGTTTGGTTTGCTTACTTAACATACTTGACCTAGATGAATATATTATTGGTTTCCCACTTATTGCAGTGATACTAGGTAGTATAGTTATTTTTGTTAATTTAAATCAGTTAAGAACAGAAAGAGCTTTGATTCATAGTCGATTAGATGATCTGCAATCTAAAGGATTGCGAGTGTATCGTAAGAAGTTTGAAAAATTATTATATTCCCGAGATGTAGCAGATCTTCCGAAACTTGGTAAGATATTATACGATTTCGATGTTTTGGCCGTAGTGCAACCTAAAGATCATCAGGAAGTAAAATCAATCATTAGGTTGTGTGAAGAATTTGCTATTCCTTTAATACCTCGAGGAGCAGGAACAGGTGGATATGGGGGAGCTTTACCTACCCAAAATGGAATTATACTAATTTTCACTCAGATTAAGGAAATTTTATCTGTGAATACAGAAACAAACACTGTAGAAGTTGAAACAGGTATAACTTGGAGACGATTAAGAGAATTCTTAGAGAAAAACGGGTATGATCTCTATACTTACCCTTCCTCTGCTCCTTCGTCATCTATTGGGGGCTGGATAGCCTCTGGTGGATATGGGATTGGAAGTAGTAAATTTGGGGATATTACTCAAAGTGTTCATTCTGTATCAGTAATAGGGACTAATGGGGAAGTTTTCGTTTTAGATAAACCTTCAGACTTTATAGGAAATTTTGGAACTATAGGAGTAATTTGGAAAGCAACTTTGAAGGTTCGTCCAAAAATACCAGTACATCATATTGCTATCCTACCAAAATCACGTGAAATTGGTTTGGAAAAGTTTAACCTACTCCAAAAGATGAATCCTTTCTATTTACGATATATTGATCAGGTTAGCCTCAAGTGGATCACAAATGATGAGGTATTAGGATCGATCATTAAGAATGCTGATTCTGGTATGATTTCAGCAACCTTCTTAGAGACAGATTGGAGTAATTCTCAAGGAGAGTCAGAATTATTAGACGATATTTTGCCAACTAATATTGCACAAGAATTATGGGATGATCGATTCTACACTCTGCGATTAAAGAGAGGGGGTCCTTCATTAATTGTTAGCGAAGTCATTGTTCCATCTGACGTTCTTAGAAGCTTTTTAGCCTACTTAAGTAAGTGGTTTAAGGAAGAAAATTACAGTGTGGAAATAGTAGCGCTAAATAATCGTAATTCCATGGTTATGGTTTGGTTTCCCACCGATCAACGCAAACGCTCTTTACCAATTCTAGGTTCTATACCCTATTTGTTCCATTGGTTCAGAACTTTTCAAGTAATTCGTATTGCTTGGACTGTTAATGGTTCAACATGCAATAACGGTGGGTTATGGCTCAGTCCCTATCCAAATAAAGAAGATGGTGGAAATGTACGGAAAATCAAAAGATTAAAAAAGAAAACGGATCCGTATAAGATATTTAATCCTGGAAAACTTGAAAGTACACGGATTCCACGATTCTTTCCAATCCTATCTTGGAACCTGTTCCTAAAGATTAGCTTACCTATTGCCAGCATATTTTATCGTGTTTTACCGAAGCGATATCGCTAATTTGGACAGATCTTTCTTAGATTTGTTGTTTTTCAACCTATTTTAATGGTATTTTTCATAAAATCTGCAATTTCATTAAAAGCAGGTTTTCCCTCTGAGGAATTTAAGTACCAGCGTAAAGAGGAAGTGTTCATTGTGTACTTTCTCTTCTCTTTCGCGTTGGTAAGTTTATCAAAAATGAAATCTACTGATCCTTCAGCAGTTTGGGTATTAACAACAAGAGTAGGTTGAAAGATATTTTCTAATCGATGATTGGTAAAACCAATTACTCTGTATAATTCAATTAGAGCTGTAGTAGGACGTTTGGAATAAAAAAATTGCCCCTGATCACGAAGATCGTCACTCACATTCTCTTCAACCATGGCAAAATCCTTCTTAAAGAATTTTACAAAGGGAAGAATATTTTTCACTAGTGTTGAGGGAGAATGTTGACTTGGGGAAATTAATATTAGACCATTAATCCTTACACTAAGATGAGAAGCAGCCAAAATTGTAGCGAGTACAGATCCGAGGGCGACCCCAATAACAAAAACATGTGAATATAAATCCTTCAAGTAGTATAAGGAATCACGGGCGACAGCATACCAATCTAACCATGTGGTGTTTCCAAGATCTTCTGGTACACTTCCATGACCAGGAAGCAAGGGAGCAATCCCAGAAAAACCTTTATTTCGAAGATACAGGCCTAATGGACGAACTTCACTTGGTGAAGCAGTAAAAGAGTGTAATAATAGACAACTAATGTTTTTATTTTCATCAGTACCTTGAAATTCGAAAGGTAAGGCAAGGGGGTCTACATCATGCATTTTAATCACTCTTTCAGTTTTTTCACAAGATCTCTGTCAGTTTATACGACATTGGAACGCGAGAGGTAGCACATTGCAAATTCTGTAAAGTTAGAGAAATAACGACCTTTAATCATTTCCAAAAAGATATATATCTATTTAGTTTATGGGTTTCTCGGTGAAGAAATGAAATCAGAAAATCCCGTTCGAACTGGGGTTCAATCGATCGATCTGTTTCTCGGTGGCGAAGATAACCCTGGTATCCCAAACAAAAGTGTTATTCTCGTTCTGGGAGAGCCTGGAACAAAATTTGAAGTTTTTACTCAACAAATTCTTTTCAGTATGCTGAAAACAGGAGCTACTGAAAAGGTTGTGTATCTAAATTATGATGGAAGGCCGAACGAGATTGTGGAGGAGTTAGGTATTTATAATTTTCAACTTGAACCGTATATTGTTGCTGGGGAAAAATGGCAATTCATGGACGCATTTTCGGCCAGAATAGCTGCAGAAGGCGCAGTAATTGGATACCAATCTACCGCAGGGGTTGATCTAGAGGATAGATATGCCCAAGATTCCCTTCGTTTCTTCACTAGAAGGTTTATTCCTGAAATAATGCAATACAATGATGTATGTACCTGTATTCATTCTATCTCCTCATTACTTCGTACAAATTCTATTGAAAGTGTCTCAATTGCAGTCGAAACACTAAAATATGTTGTTCGAGATTTAGGATCAGGGCTGCATTTTATACTAATGGTAAAGAATTTACATGATCCAAACATTGAGGTACTAGCCTCTCATATTGCTGATTTTGTCTTTGATATTTCCTTTGGGCGCGTCGGGGCTGGAAAGATTTCTATTAATTTTTCCGTACAAAAAGCTTGGAAATCAGTTCTTCTTCCAATATCCGTCCCAATGACAGTCGATCGAAAGGGAATCCGATTAGAGACAACTGTGCGTATCTAGGATAATTTTCAATTCGGTTATGTATTTGTTATCAGTCGAAGGAAATCTCTGGTACCTGTTGCCAACCCGAGAAGGAATACTACCCATAATAACCAGCGTTCTAAATTCCTGTTCTCAAATCCACGTAATGACCAAAGAAAGAACAAAACAATTCCAAATTTTATGAATAAAAAGGACCAAGATCCAACTGGTGATTGGAATAGAATTGCTGGTAGATAGTGTTTTTCTTCGTATGCAAAGAATTCAATAGCAATCACCGTATTCGTAGCGTCAAACATTTGAGTAATCATGGCAAATTTCTCCTCTCTTCTAATGGGAACATCAGGGTAAAATTTCTGCGAGAACCAATCAGCAGAATAGTGGAAGAGAACAGCGAAAAGTGCAGTTGTCAAAACTATTGCTAAGCCACCTATCATGTTTGACTGATCTTCAACCAAGAGAGGGATGAACGGTAAAACAAGAACGATTTCTACCACAATTCCGATTGCTGCAAATGTAAATCTCCAATTTGAAACACACTTACGATCCTGTAGATATTCTTGGGAAATGACAATGGATGCAATTCCTAATATTATGGTTAGAAGTATGGTAACAATATATACTCCAGGAGTGACAAAGACTCTATCCGCAAAAAATTCATACGGTGAAATAATCTTCCCGTCAGTCGCTACATCCTGCAATGCTCGTAATGAAGAACCAATGAAGATGTAAGGGAGTATGGCAATGAAAAATTCATTATCCATTTGTATGGGGGTAAAGGTATCTTCACCCCAGCGTCGAATCCCCCACTTATTGAGGTTGATAATAATCCTTCCCACAATTAGAATAGCTAAAATACCAATTGTGGTGTACGTAATGGTATTATAGAGGTTATACCCAGGAGCTGAAAAGAAATAAGTGTCGAAAAATGAGATAGGATCTGAAAATAGTAGTCCTAAGTCATCCATGAGCATTGTGAAAAAGTCTTGAATGGAATTTTGGAGTATAGCCATGACTAGACAAACCGTACAGAGCGATAAAAGACGTTTTTGGCTGTTCTTTTTGAATATATCTTATTTATGCTATCTAACTTCGCTGCTGGTAACTTATTAAGTGAAACCTCGACTTTTTCAGGTGTAATATTAATGAATGCAAAATAATAGCATGCTAATGGGCCAGGGTTGACATAAGTGACTTTTTTGACGTTTTTAGTCAGGGAGAATTCATGATAATGACCAAAAATGACTAATCTTGGGTTTATCTTTTTCACGATTTCAGAAACTCTTCGAGATCCTCCTTTTGTGACATTCTTATCATCAAATTCGGCTTCAAACAGTGGAGGTTCATGAGTAAGTAGAATATCAACATTCTTCACTTTTCTC
Source organism: Candidatus Heimdallarchaeota archaeon (assembly GCA_019057635.1). Classification (GTDB taxonomy): domain Archaea; phylum Asgardarchaeota; class Heimdallarchaeia; order Hodarchaeales; family Hodarchaeaceae; genus Hodarchaeum. The sequence goes on along the minus strand of DXJL01000170.1, from coordinate 7,100 downwards.
TTGCTAGAGAAAGAAGTACCCTCAATCACACGATCCCACTTCTCCGCATAGTCCACTTCATGATATTCATGATCACATATTGGTTCTGAGTAATAGGGAGGAATAATTGCACCACCTGTCCCGATAATTATCATTCCATGCCCCTCGTAAGAATTTGAGTCGAGAACATTTATTTTTGTCTTCTTCCAATCACAAATGAATTTCATAGCTTCATAACTATCCACATTACCAGGTATGTAAATTATGGGAATCTTAAGAGAAGATAAGAGGTTTAGTACCTTTTTAATAGAGGAAATTTGCTTACTGACAAAAAATTTTCTCCCTTTACCTTTGTATACCCAGCGAGTATAGTTTTTTTTGGACAATGCATTAAGTGGATGCTTTATCATATAGTGGGCCATAACAGGCAATGACGTTGTCGAAGGTAAATCACCAGCTATTATTATTAAGTCAATATTATAGGAGTGTTTATTTAAATGTTTAACTAGGCTTCTGGTAGCCTTTACATTCCCGTGAATGTCCGTTAGGGCTAATATCTGAAATCCTTTCACCTTCTGACGTAAGTGTTCATTGTTTTTCGATAAGAAGTTTCCCTAAAGTAATGAATGGATCGAAATTATTTTGTCTATTAATTGCAGAAGCTTGTATATACGGAGCGTTTATTCCCGTTAACGAGGATACATGATCAACATATTCCTTAGCTTCTTGTTGGGGAACAATATCCTCAGTCTTATTTACTAAATCTATTTTATTTCCTACCACTACAATGGGTATTCTTCCTGTTTGATCAAGAATTTCCTCAAGCCACGAAGAGAGATTAGTAAAGGAATCTCTTCGTGTGATATCAAAAACTAGTATTACTCCATCACTTCTATTGTAGAATTGAGGACGTATTGTTTTGAACGATTGTTGGCCTGATAAATCCCAGATTTGAAAACAAATTTCAATGGAGTCAAGAGTGAAAGTCTTTCGAGCAATATCTACTCCTATAGTTGGTTTATATCCTTCTAGAAATGCTTTATCCTCATCTAGAAATGTTTTCACAAACGTAGTTTTACCTACGGCATAATCTCCGCATATTAAAACTTTATACGTTTCACCAGCAGACATTGGACATGCCAATTTACCGATATTCGTGACCTATTTGGGTCAATCGATCGCCAATCGAATCTTCTTCGGATTCAAGTTTGAAACTAATTCCAAGTCGTTTACCACTCCCCAATAAGAATCCTGATTTGCAAATACTCTCAGCTTGTCTTCGGGCTGTTCTACGTATGACTAATCCAGCGTCAGGAGAGTATTCTAATTTTCCAGTTTGAGTAGCTTCATCAAGAATAAGAACAGCATCCCCAGATTCTTCTCTACCTTCTGAAAACGTTCGATTTTTGAAAATTAATCTAACCATGTCTCATCAAACTCCTGTTCAATCATAAGATAAAGTTTCCTAACAAATTGATGTTTCCCTTTTCATTTAAAAATATTCTCAAAAGAAATTATCCTTTCTAAAAGTGATTAGGGTTGAGGCTCATTTATTGAGATCTAAAATGCGAGGTATTTTCCAAGATACCTTTTGATAATCGTACCACGCCTCCTTTAGACCTTTGGGACGAAAAACTGTGTGGATCTGTTCGATATGCCAAGATAATTGATTCTCAATCCAATTGAGTAGATTTGAGGTGAGAGGAGCAATGAGGATGGTCTTATCAGCAGTTGAAAGAATCGAAGCCCAAGGTAACCAATGGAGAAATCTGGGTGCTGTACATTTCCATTTAGGAGGAATTTCGACCCAAAACATATCAAGTGAAAACTCGTTGAGGATATTTCGAACCGTGAAAGTGGGTCCAGCAATTTTCTTAGAGAAGAACTTAGCTAGTAATGCCAGATCGGCCTGAGAAAACACTGAGTTGTGATAATCTTCACCAAGTTTTATAGGTAGATTTCCAAATGAAAAAGCCTTGTATGCTTTGATATATACGCTAATGGCCTGTTGTGGAGACTCCAGTAGCTTGTAATTCAGTCTATTAGATAATTGGGGTGTTATACATCCCATTTTTAACGATACATCTTTCGGATTAATACTTCTTCTACTTTCAATTGCATTCTTAAATTGTTGAGGTAGGTACACATCCTCCCACCCGTTACCTGAAGAATATAATGCTAATGAAGACCCGGCCTGCGTTGAAATAATTGGTTCTATCAGAAAATCGGATAGATCATCATTACCGAGCATTTGTTCAAAGTAAGCAGTTAATTGAGTAACTGTCTCACTCGGTGTATAAATAAACCCAAAAAAGGATTTGGGCTTATCAGGATTGCAATAAACGTTACTCATTGCAAGAACAACATTCTCTGGGGCGAGAAAGTCGATTAAAGATTCTAGTTCACGCGTTTTGGCCAATGTTAATCTAAACAATAAAATACTTATTCCAAATGCCTCAGGGAACATCCATACTCCCCATCTTGAGTCAAGACGGGAAAATAAATGATGTAAACCCCGGAATTGTTTTGGTACTTGGACATTATTGGCAATTTCACGAGTAATATAATGCTGATCCATCGCACGTAGAGGGTCTGAATTAACCATAGCATAAATAACTCGTAGAATGTCTATCTGGACCTCTGTTAAGGGATCATGTATCTCATTACAGTAATATTGTAGTGCTTCCCATTTAAGATCCTTCAGTGAGGTTTTGTTTTGTAAAAGTTGGAAAAATCCTTGTGTGTCTGTGTCGCCTCGTAATACTCTGACAAGATATTGTATGAAATCATCTGCATGGAAACTTGCTTCAAGTAATAGACGCTGTGAATTGAGAAAAAACGTATTTGAAAACCATAAAAAGGGTGTTTGAAAATAGTCCATTTCATCTATTGTGTCTTGTACGAATTGATCCATGTTAGTAAGAAATCTATCCCGTTCCTCTTTAGTACTCACCCCACTGTTAGATAGAATTTCAAACACAGTCCTGATTAGCATCTGGTCAGAGGGTGAATAATTAGAAATTAGAGGTGGTATCCTCTGTAAGATCGTTTGTAAAAATCGATTCCAAGTTTCTCGACGATAGGTCATCGCTGCAACCTTTCCTCATTCTCGATATTTTTTGAGAAAAGTAAATTTCTAGGGATTTAAAAGTTAAAGATCCCTACAGGTTAAAAACTCCTAGGCTTTGATTCCACAAATTTAATATCAAGGAGTGGGTACTTACTGTTCTATTCTGAAATAATCAAACAATATTTTAAAAATTGAGCTGTTTGAGTGTGATATGATAAGTTGTGTGGAAAATGATGACTCAAATAGTCATCACATTTTCAGTAATTGGACAATTCAGTGAATGGCTTTATTTCCAAGAGTACTGTGAGAAAAGCATAAGTGATTCAACTGGTATATCGATAGGAATTATTTCTAAGCTCTTCAAAACTGATTTTGGAAACTTTCCTGTAAATTTTGTATTATTATTTCTCGGAAAAAGCATTCAGCACCACCTGAAACCAACTCATTGCTATACTGTTGAAGAGGTTCATGAACAAGGACTCGATAATATTTTAGATAGACTTGGTAAAAAAAACAATAATTGAAATACATTTAACAAACCGTTCATCAAATTTAAAGATTTAAAAGGCCTGATACCAAGTTTCTTTTAGTTTAATTCAATCAGCTCGTTTAATAACGCAATCTTCTCTTCTGATAATTGAGAAGGATATCGATATACTACCCGAATCTTTCTATTGACTCCAATATCAGATATGAAATTTAATAAATCTCCATCACGGGTATTGGGTGGAATTCTTCCCCTTAAACTATCTCCTGAAGGAGATTTTATCGAAAGACTTTCTGAACCTCGAATCGCCAGAAAGATTGAGATTGGAATGGTTAAAATATCATCAACAAGTGAGATTTTAACCAATAAATCTCCAGGTGGACCACCTTGTTTCCCTTGGTTTCCCTTCTTTGGGATTCTCAGAATTTTCCCATCTTCTACATTCTTTGGGATAGGAATTCTAATTTTTTCTGTTTTTTCACTCCCATCAGCAAATCGTCTTTTCAGACTTATGACTTTCTTTAGGATTGAATCATTAATTGACAAGTCAGAAGATGTCACTTTAAAGGAAATTTGGATATCTGATCCTTTTTGCGCTCGTGTCTGTCGTTGGAAACTTGAAAATGGAGACCCCCCCATATTCTGAAACGAAAAACCTCCTGAAGACCCCCCAAAAAACTGAGAAAATATCTCAAAAGGATCGACCGATGTACGAAAGCCACTCTGACCTCTGAATTGAGAAAAGTAGTCAGAGCCGAATTGATCATATTGCTGTCGCTTAGTTTCATCTGATAAAACCGAATAAGCTTCAGAAATTTCTTTAAATTTTTCTTCAGCCACTTTAGGATCCATACCGCTTTTTACTGCTCTGTCGGGATGATATTTTAAGGCTAATTTACGATAAGCCTTTTTTATATCACTCTTAGAAGCACTCTTCGAGACGCCTAAAGATTTGTAGTAATCAGTAGATGACATAATTAGAACTCGCTATCATTAGAGGATTAAATGTAATATAAATTATAAATATAGCGAATAAACCAGAATTACTCATGATTTAATTGGAGTGGGGTTTTTTCACCTGAGGAAAAATACTCAGAAATGTCAAGAAATAGACGAGATTAAGATCTACACCCCACAGTAAACTAGCAAGATTCCTTCTAAGATTCTTTAATTGCTTCTTTTATCTTACTCTCAACTTTTCGCATATCTGCACCTACTATTCTAGCGATAAGTTTATTACCCCGAAGTATTGCAAAGGTTGGAACTCCTTGTACGTTTAACTTGTGAGCTACACCAGGATTCCTATCAATATTGATTTTGACAAAATCGGCTGCTGTATATTTCTTACTCAATGATTCATAAACCGGTGCCGATACCTTGCAGGGAGGGCACCAATCCGTGAAACAGTCAACAACCAATGGACGGGGATTATTGGACGCAATATTAGACTTAATTCTTTCTGCAAACTCTTTCTCATCAATGATGGATACCATTAGCAACACCTAGAATTGATTGGTAATCTTTTTCTCAAGCAAAGGAAAAATAGCCCTACCAATAAAAATTCTCCTACGAAGTTGTAACCCTATCCCTTTAGTCTTAACAAGTGGTGTCATTCTCCGCTGATCCTCGATAGTATTAAATATCTCTCTTTCTAACCTTAAGATGAAGTATCATTAACAGCGGTTTGAAATAAGACTCCTTGTTAGTGAAGAGCTTTACATTTAATGCAGAAATTTGGTCTTGTCATGCTATTACCCGAAGAACTTGTTTCCTTTATCCCTTTGTGGGACTTAGCTTTTTTCTTATTTGGTGTTCCTTTTGTATTATGGTTAAATAACAAAACACGGAATGATTGGTTGTGTTTAGGTTTAGGAATTCTCTATATGGTGTTATACGAAATTGTTTTTGGAGCAGAGATGCAACAATGGTCGTTTTTCTGGTTTGGCTTAATGATTGGTTATGTCACTGATTACTGGGGAGTGAAATCCAATAAATGGAAATACCACCCTTGGAATCCAGATTTTGGATTTAGTTATTATGTCGGCTTTGCGTGGGCAATGGTAACATTTCACACAATATCCATAAGCAAAATGATCTTAGCACCTGTAGAATGGTTTTTTCTTCCTGGAATATTATTTATCATACCAATGATTTTGTTTGAGTACCGATTTGGAGAAACAAGAAAGGATCAATACTTCTTATATTTAAGAGCTATTTGTACCTTTTTTGCTTTCTTTTTTGCAGGTTTATTAGGGTTGTTGTTTATAGCAATATTCGTTGGTTCATACATTGAGTTCGCAGGGGTAAATTGGATAAAGAATTGGTTATACATCGATTCACTGAGCTATATCTTTCTCTCCTTTGGTTATGCTCTTCTCATCATGTGTGCGACAATCACCTATAACCTACTAACCCAAAATCCAATTGATGTCTTAGTTTGGATCTTCTTCTTGGGTGCGGTTATTTTCTATTCGATTGATACTTTTTGGGCTCAGAAACGGATAATAGTTAACGCTGAAAGAGCTATTAATGCTGCAGATCAATATAAAGAGCATTATGAAAAGATGTAATCAACTGATCCGTTTTAAGAGCTATGGTGTGGCTATTCAGTAATTGCTTTAAAAATATACAGTGGCTTGAAAAGAAGGTCAAGAATCTGGATAATTTCTTAATAGCTTTAGTAAAAATATAGTAACTCTATCGATATCATTAAATGGGATATGTATCTTATTACAATTCCAGAAAATAATCACACAACCCTTACAGAAGAAATTCTTTTATATAGCTATTTTTTGTGATGATTCTTGATTGTTAATGATTCGATTCGGATTGTTCAAAAGCTCAATTATTGAGATTCGCTGGCACTGGTATCATTATTAATACCAGTGATCTTCCTTTAATCCGAACCGAATTTGAGTATTTTGTGAATACTTAGAGCGTTTGGATTAAGGAGGGTAACCAGTGCTATATTTCTTGGTAGTTCTAGTGCTTTTAAAATTTCCAAATGCTGATCATGGCTATTAAAGATCTTGTTTTTGGAAAATTTTGAATAAATCAAGAATCGGTCTTAACAGTGGTAAAAAAGAAATTCTCGATAAGAGAAAATGACGTGAAAGTATGAATAAATACAAAAAATTATCTACATTTGGTTTGACATTCCTTCTCCTCGGATTAATAGGTTTGTCTACCGTACAAGCAACCCCAGTTGTAGTGAATCCACAAGCTAAGGTGCAAGCCCTCCCAGCTGTAATTGAGGTTGGGGTATTGGCACCCCTTTCAGGTGATCTTGAAGCCCTCGGGCCAGGATTAGTTGATGGTGTGCGAGCCGCTGCGTTTGAAATAAATGCTTCGAGTGATTTTGACTTCGATATCCATCTCCAAGTGGAAGATACTGGAGGGGTGGAAACCACAGCTGTGACAGCTTATACCACTCTTAAAGCAGCAGGCGTTGAACTGATTATTGGTGCAGCCGCTTCAGCTGCTTCGACACCTGTAGCAAACCTAGCGAAAGATGATCATATTGTGCAGATTTCATATGCATCCACCGCTGCAACCTTATCCAGT
>DXJL01000169.1 GCA_019057635.1 Candidatus Heimdallarchaeota archaeon | reverse complement strand
TTTTTCCGTTCTTATTATGATTTTTTCATTTGGGGGACAAACAACAGAATGGAAGGGAACAATTGAAAAAGAAAATGGAGTTACAGTCATCAAAAATTCGAATGAACCTCTTTATGGTGAAATAACTTTTGATTTGGAAGAGGATTTGGTCATCGGAAATGAGGAAGATGAGAATTATATGTTTTATAGAAGTGTAAGAATTGCAGTTGATTCGTGCGGGAATATTTTTGCTTTAGACAGCAGGAATCACAGGATTCAAAAATATGATAAAAATGGTAACTATCTCCAGACAATTGGAAGAAGAGGACAAGGACCAGGGGAATTCCAGAGTCCGGGTTCCATGTGCTTAGATTCTGAAGAGAACGTTTATGTTCAAGAAAGGAGGAAGATAACAATATTCAGTAAAGACGGAAAGTTCAAAAGCACAATTCCAAAATCTGACTTCCTCATATCATGGGGATTAACTGAGGATGGAAATATACTTGCTCACACTGTTTGGTGGGATTCGGAGAATATGGATACTAATGGGACTAACGACATGATCCTTATTAACTCTGAAGGAAAGAAAATCAAGACAATCGTTCGATATCCTTTCGAAAATCCCTCTCCTATCAAGGGAAAAATGCATATTTCTAATCTTTTTAAGGGGCACTTGTATTCCTGCCAGATTAGCAATAAATTCTGTGTTTATGGAGACCCTTCTGAGTATAAGCTTCTTCTTATTGATTCATCAGGAGTTCTCGTTCGCATTATACAAAAAGATGAGCCGGGTGAATCTTTCACTAAAAAGGAAAAAAATAAAATTATAGACTTTTGGTTTGAAAGATTGAACGATTTTGGCAGGCGGCGTGGAGATTACTATTCCAAAGGGGAGATAAGAAGATACATACAATTCCCGAAGCATAAGCCTTATTTCAGCTGGATATTCAGTGATGATAAAGAACGAATTTATGTGGAACGATTCAAATCCCCTTTGGATGAAGACGAAAGAACAGACTATGACTTATTCAATAGAGATGGGTATTATCTGTACAAAATTAGAAAATCAGTCCCACAACAATTCAAAGGGACGATAAGAAACGGGTATCTGTACAGGGTTGAACGAGACAAAGAAACAGATTATTTAATGATCAAAAGATACAAAATAAAAAACTGGGACCAAATTAGATCAGGGATTTAAATATTTCAAAGCCACATGCGAAACCCAAATCCCCTAAAGTCCTGGCTTCCCTGGGTTGAAAAAGACATATGAGCTTAGACTATAAATTGGATTTTATGACATAAGCATTAATTGTGAGAATATGGATCCAAAACTGAAGAAACTAGTATTCATTTTATTGTGTTTAGTACTGGTGGCAGAAACATCTGCAAGGGATTCGATTAAAGCTATAGGAGGATTTAATCTTTCAAAATATTCAGAAACACTTAGAAGCAATTCTATAAATAAATTCAGAACAGGATTTGAAATAGGGATAGGCTATGAGATTAACTTAAGTTCTCATATAGCTTTAGAGGTTGATGGATTATTCTGCCAGAAAGGAAGCAGAGAAGAAGTCAGAGATTTAGATGGTAGTTATATGTTCACATTTAATTATGTTTTAAATGAAATTAGTGTTCCAATATTGATGAAAGTCAGGTTAAAGACTGGTTCATCTCCTTATATTCTTGTTGGCGGGGAATTGTCTTTTATTATTTCTCATAATTTTAAAATAGAAGAAGAAGGCTGGGGAACTATTTGGATGCTTCCTGAAACAAAGTGGGCTTATTATGGGATAGTTTTTGGTTGCGGATTTGAATGGAAAAAGAATAGAATTTCTCCCATAATTGAAGCGAGGTATTATTTAGGTTTAACAAATATATTCAAATCCTACCCCTCTGGAACTCCATTAGTTAAACCAAGAACTATTGTGTTTTTGGTAGGATTGAAATACCAAGTATTTTAGGACAACTAGAATACAAATCCTTTAATGCCCTGGCATCCCAGGCTTGAATACCAGCTGAGCAGATTAATCCCTTTTCACTGCTACCCCTGTTAGACTCTTTTCCGAATGGTTAGACATGCACCAAGGCATAGTTTGAGCGTAAATGTACCTATAGATGCCTTGGAGCGAGAAAAAACGGTATATTCTACACCCATCGCTGCTAAGCCTAGCAATGAGGGATTTTAATAAGGGATCGTTTCCTTGAGTCATAAACAATCCATGCTTCTTGACCTTTAGGAGTCCCGGAGGCTCTATACCCCCCTATTCCTTTAAGCCTCGCCGTAATGGGGGCGTTTTTTAGCAAAATCTGTTACACGGTTGTGACACGGAAGAGGAAGGAAATAAGTCTGTGATTGCATCCTCTTTGTTTTCTATGAATTAAATGAGCGGAAGAATCTTTGAGTACCGGTTTTACAAGCCGGGTGTCACTGGTTCGAATCCAGTACCGCCCACCATATATTCCTCCCGTGCACTGTATAGATCATATATCTTTATTCTTGCTATGAATCCTCAGTCGCTTTCTGCTTGAATGCCTCACTCTTCATCCTTCTTGTCCTGGGGCTGAACGGATGATGCGTATTGATTTTCCGGCTGGGGGGTCCTGGATTCAAGCTGCTTTCTGGTCTCCTGATGCGCCCTCTGCTCCCTATCCAAATCTATCCGAATCTGTGCAAGATTTTTGGCGTATTTACTCACGATGGATTCGACGATACGATTGTATTTATCGGCAGCCCTGAGAAAATTGGCTTTATGTTTTTCTTCAGCGTCA
>DXJL01000019.1 GCA_019057635.1 Candidatus Heimdallarchaeota archaeon | reverse complement strand
TAGCTACTATTCATAATCACAGACGAAATGAAATCAATTATAAACTAGGGATAGGATTCGAGATTCCTACTGCATTAGGGGCAATAGTAGGAGCAAATTTGACATTGCTTCTCCCACCAACCCTTCTTTATGTGACTTTTGGGCTTATTGCCTTCATTATGGCCTATATGATGGTAAAAGACTTGAATGAGAAAAATTCAAGGATAAATGGGGAGAAATCATTTTTCAAACGTATAATGGGGTTTGGACCTAAGTTAAAATATGGTGGTAGCGAAAAAACCAGCAATACTGGTTATTTAATGTTAATAATCAGTGGTTTAACAAGTGGGATGCTTGCTGGGCTGTTTGGAATAGGAGCAGGATGGATAAAAGCACCTTTAATGATAACAGGCTTTGGTGTACCATCCAACATAGCCTCTGCCACTGCTACATTTATGATTGTCATAACATCTGCAGTTGGTGGATATACTCATTTCCTTCATGGGAGTCTGGATGTTATCTTCTTCCCGTTAACGCTAGGATTACTCGTTGGAGCAGAAATTGGATGTAAAATTCGGGACCGCATCCAGACTTTAGTGATCACCAAAGTCGTGATAATTTCGTTAGTTATAATCGGTGGAACGATGATTGGTAGAATCTTCTTCTCATTTTAGAAACACAAATACTAGAAGTATCTTAAGATTAATTTTCTACAGGTAATAGAATTTTTTCTTCAATGAACAGGTTTACGATATACTTAATATCGTCATACATCACATCAGGGTAAGGAATTTTAAGTAGGAGGAAGATATCTTCAACATTCATTTTCCCATTCGCCAAATTTAATAATTCCAACACGAGTCCGCCCCAGTATTTTTGTGTCAGAGACCCAAGCCTTAATTGATTGGATTCAGAACGACTAGGATCCATTAGACGCTTAAAAGGTAGGGGCCCAATAAAATTACGTTGTATAATGGTTTGATTCGAAATATTTTCCATTCTTTCTTTTTCCTCAGATTTCGTGTTCTTTTGAATAAGATGATTAAAATGTAGTTTTACCAATTTTGAAAAGTGTTCTATATCTTCCTTGAGATTACCTTCAAAATCTAGTTCTAATATACTTTTCAACCTGTTAATCGACATTTGTGCTAGCAACTCTTTTTGTCGAAGTTGTTGAACTTGAGATAATTCCCCTGATTTATTCGACCTGTGTTTAAGTGAATTAGCTTCCTCTATGATATCTGAAAAAACACTTGCTAATATTTCCTGAAGAAAAAGAGAATCTGAGGTAGCTAAACTGTATGCAGTCACTCCTGTTATGACACCAGCACTCCGGCATTCCAATGGTTCAACTTTGTCAATACTATCAGCACTTGTATGATGATAGGGATCATCATGACCAAACATAACTCCTGGAATCGAAAAATAACTGTCATTAAAAATGAGATGATCGCTTCCACCAGCAAAGGGTTGAATATCGTAATTTAATTGATAAGTCCACCTGTTTTTTGCTACCTTTTGTTTCTTAACACACTCTGAAACGTATCTTATCATCCCTGGTAGGAATGAAGGCGTGGATATGCTAGGAGAACTAATAGTTAATGGTGTACCCACTTTTATTGGAGATTCTCCTACCATATCAAGGTTGAAAACTGAGAGAATTCTCCTACCCTCGGTTTTTCGTTGTTGATCATATTCAGCTAGCCAAGGAATCGTACCAGAAAATTCAGGAACCCATAAAAAACGGATAGTTCTTATTGGTTGAGCAATTTGTCCAGTTTCAATCATTCTGTTTAAACTTAAGACAATTTCAAGAAGAGTGGCACTCCCAGAAGCATTATCATTAGCACTGGGAGATGGATGACATAAATGAGTAATAATCACAATCTCTTCTAGAGGTCTCTCACTCCCCTCAATGATTGTTTCGAGAACATGTAATTTCCCATTTTCGACTGAAAATTCAGCATCGATCTTAAAATGTAGCTTTACTTCTTTATTCTGTTTCAGATATTGTTGTAATTCCCTGGCTTGTGCATGGGAAATAGAAAAACCTGATGTAACCTCTGTTAAGTTCTCTGCAACAGGCCAGAATCCATCATACTGAACAGTTGTATCCCCGATTTGAGCTGCACGATTCAGATCTGGATGTAAGATAATCCCTTTAACATTATGTTTAGCAGCATGAGAGAAGATCCTGCGAGGACTTGCGGTAATTAATGCTATTTTACCTTTGGCTTTCTCATAATCAGCCAGTTTTTCTCCTCCGCCTACATCTACTAGCGTTCCTTCAAAATCAGCTGCCTTGGAATGTGTTAAAATGCTCATAGGATGATCAATAAATCTGCATAATCTTTTTTCAACTGGTTTTCTGATCCAACATTCCCCTGATTTAATATCCCAAGATATAGGAGTAACCCAACCCCATGACTCCCATTTCCCATCAGCAGAAAAATTATAGATTTCGGAAGAAAGCCCAGAATCTGATAAAATAGATTTAATATAGTTAGCTGCAGCAAAGTAACCCATAGATCCTTGGATTCGATGATATTGAGAAATTTTTGAAACATTATTCATGATAGACTGAGGAGAAAACTCTTTAGTGATAATATCGACTAAGTGAGAAATGTGCATAATGATCGCCAAATTTTATTGTCTTTCAAGCTCCAGTATTTTGATAGAGGTAAGTAATATCAAACAATCCAGAATTTTAAAAATTATTCAGTAAAGGAAAAAAATCACCTGTGATAGAAATGAGTGAAAGTTATCTTCCAATACAATTGAAGGCTAAGATTCTTCGTGAGAAACATAAGCTATTACCAAATATAATGAAACTTTCTAGGATAGATTGTTGGCTAATATTTGTACGAGAAACTTCTACGACACCTGACTCAGCTATGAATTTTGTTGTCGGTTCAGAAGTGGTAGCTCAATCTGCATTCATTTTTATAATGAAAAAAGATATAGTACGGAAGATCGCAATTGTAGGAAATTTTGATGCGGACACTGAACGTAATAAAGGGATCTGGGATGAAGTAATCGGATATGATTTAGGAATAAATGCTTCGCTACAAGCAAAAATCAAGGAATTTAATCCGTCCAAAATTGCCTTAAATTATTCGTTAGATGATTATTCCAGTGATGGTTTGACACATGGGATGTTCTTGGTGCTTGAAGAAATTTTATCTGAATTCAAAGATCGTTTTGTAAGTGCTCAACCCATTGTCAATACTATTCGAAGTATTAAGTCAGAAACTGAAATTGGGCTGATTAAACAGGCATGTCAACTTACTGAGGAAATAAATGAGAAAATTACTGCAATATTAGATGTTGGTCAAAGAGAAACTGAAATTCAAGCTAAATTCCACGAAGAAGTCAATGTTAGAGGATTTGGTTTCAGCTGGCCACGGGTTCAAAATCCAGCAATTGATGCTGGTAAGGACAAAGATTATGGTCATGTGCTACCTCAGGAAACCAATTTTACTGTAGAGGGACAGACACTCCATAATGATTTTGGTATTAAATGTCATGGGTATTGTTCTGATTTACAACGAATGTGGTTTTTTGGAAAGAAAAACGAATTGCCTGATGAGCTAAGGCACGCAATGGATACTGTACTGGAAGCAATCCAATTAGCAGCAAAAAAAATTAAGCCAGGATTACAAGGGTACGAAATAGATAAACTAGCTCGAGATTACATAATTTCTCAAGGCTATGAGGAGTATAAACATGGGCTGGGTCATCAAGTTGGTATCATGGCTCACGATGGAGGTTGCATGTTTGGTCCATTATGGCCTCGCTATGGGAATGCACCAAAACAAGTAATAGAAGTGGGGCAAGTGTTTACAATCGAACCTAATGTAAAAACGAAGAATCATGGAATGGTCTCCATGGAAGAGATGGTAGTGGTGACCCCCACTGGTTGTGAATTCTTGGTTGAACCGCGAAAAGACTTTATTTATATTCATTAGAAGAAATTTTTACACTAAACAATGAAGGAAGAACAATGGAATTTGAAAATCTGGAATTAACAAATGAAGTAAGAGATTCATTATCAGGAAGTTATATCCAGACATCTGATGGATATGTGCATTATCAAATGCAGGGAGATGGTGAATGTGTCATCTTAGTTCATGGAACAACTAAGATTTAGGGGTTATTCCAAGGCTGTCGTCTCAACAATGGTTCATTATGATATTAACAGCTTAGAGGAAATATATAGGGCGGTTGGGAAGTTAGAATTTCCAAAATGTCTATTTTGGGGAGAAGAAGATACAATTGTACCCTATGAAACAAATGAGAAATTTCATGCCGCTATCCCAGATATTCTATTTCACTCTATAAAGGAGGCGGGTCATTTATTTCATTATGATAAACCCGAAATTGTCAATCCTCTACTATTAGCGCTTTTAGAAAAGTGAAAAGCTAGAAAAGACACTATTTTCCAGTTTTTAACTCCATTCAATGGCTTTCTCGATATATTCTAAGCTTTGATGACGGAAATAGGTATTGTACAACAGGGCATAAACACCGTTCTGCGCTATCAATTGATCATGATTTCCTTCTTCTACGATCTTACCATGGTCAAGAACAATTATTCGATCAACTTGTCGAACAGTCCATAGCCTATGTGCGATTATAATTGATGTTCTCCCTTTAATGGTCTTTTCTAATGCTTCCTGAATTCTAGTTTCAGTAAAAGGATCGACTGACGCAGTGGCCTCATCTAACACCAATATTGATGGGTTTTCCAGTAATACTCTTGCTAAGGCTACTAATTGTCGCTGTCCCATTGAAAGTAGGGAACCTCTTTCACGAATATTCGTATTTAATCCTTGGGGAAGATCATCCACCCAATCTGCTCCACCTGCTTGCTCTAGTGCCCAACGAACATCATCTGAACTCGCATCTACCCTTCCATACTTCACGTTATTTTCAAGAGTATCTCCCCAAAGAAAAGGAACTTGGTGAATGATGCCAATATGTTTCCTGTACTCTTTCAAATTGTAATCTCTAATATTTACACCATCAATTAAAATATCACCAGATTGGAACTCATAAAATCGAGCTAACAGTTTAGCTAAGCTAGATTTCCCAGCTCCTGTATGACCAACGATAGCCAATGACTCTCCAGGTTTAATGTTTAATGAAAAGTCGTCGAAGACCTTAACTTCCTTCTTTGCTTTCGTTTTATTTTCTGATGTTTTTCCTTTGTCTAGGACCTCTTTTCCCTCAACATAGGAGAATGTTAAATCTTTAAAGATGATTTCTCCTTCTATTTTCTTGGAAACGATATTATCGTTCTGTATGACAGCAGGTGGAGTATCTATTAGAGCAAAAATTCTTTCAGCTGCAGATAAACCAGATTGAAAACTTGGCCAAAAGGATGCAATTATAAAAAGGGGAAAGAAAAACAATTGAAGACTTTGTAGAAAAAGGTAGAAATCCGCCGCCTGAAGTTCATTATTTAGAGTTGCGGTTCCACCTACAATAACTAGTAAAGCTAAAGCTATTCCTTGGACTGTTGACATCGCTGGAAATATAAAATTCAGTAAATACGCTCGTTTAAGATTAGCTTGATATGACTGTTTATTTACTGATTTAAACTTCACAAACAGTTTGGATTCTTGTCTGAAAGTCTTGGCTATTTGAATACCAGTAAAAGATTCCTGTACAAATGCGTTTACTACCGCTAGTGCCCGTTGACCGACCAGAGTTAATCTTCGGGCGGCTTTTCTGAATGAAAGGGCTATAACAAAAATAAAGGGGACTAGTAAAAGGACAACTAATGTGAGTTCCACATTTATTGTAAGCATAACTGCAAACATAATCCCTACAAGCAATATTGAAGAAACTGTTTGACTTAACTGATCAGCTGTCTGGCCAAAATCCCTAGAATCTGTATTGATGCGGGATACGATTTTGCCAGTTGGATATTTGTCATAGAATGACATATCGTGATTCAAGACGGAAACATTGACATCTTTTCTTAGGTCTAATACCGCGTCACCTATGACCTTCGAACTTAACGTCTGTCGGTAATAGTTGAATACCCATCCAAGGGTATTAAGAATTAAAGTTATACCAATTAGAAAAATAATGTACAGTTGTTGTTGTTCAATATCATCAGCAATCTCGAGTTGGAGAATGGCTTCCCTAGAAATTATAGGAATTAATGCATTTACAATACTCTGTGCAAATAAAAACAATGTAACGATGATTAATGAATTTTTATAAGGTCTAAAATATGCCAATACACGACGCACTAAATCTCGATCCTTATAAGATCGATCATATTCTTCTGCTCCTAATCCTATTCCAAAACCCATCTAGTTTACCTCCTCCAGAAGAGATTTTTCGTCCAAATTAAAACGTTTGACAAAGATCTTTCGATATTCTTCAGAGGTCTTCAAAAGATTTTCATGAGACCCTTTCGCAATTATTTGACCTTTTTTCATAACGAGTATTAAATCTGCCCACCGTATCTGACTCAATCGATGTGTAATTAGAAAGGTTGTTCGTCCATAGAGAATCCGTCTCATTGCTTTCTGAATTTTATCTTCTGTGTCACTATCGATTGCGCTGGTTGAATCGTCTAAAATAAGTATGCGGGGGTCAGTAAGAAAAGCTCGTGCGATAGCTATTCGTTGACGCTGTCCCCCACTTAGTTGGACTCCTCTTTCTCCGACTTCACTATCATACTTTTGTGGTAGTTGTTCAATAAATTCATCGGCTTGGGCTTCTCTAGCCACACGTTGAATCTCTTCTATCTCGCTCGTCCTACCGAACGATATATTTTCTGATATTTTATCAGAGAAGAGAAATGTATCTTGTTCAATATAGGAAATTTGACTTCTCAAAGAATCTAATTTCCAATCCCGTACATCTATATCATCTATTAATATACGTCCCTCGTTGGGATCATATAATCGAGATAGAAACTTAGTAACTGTAGTTTTTCCGGATCCAGTTGTTCCAACGATTGCAACAGTTTGTCCAGGAGCAACCATGATATCAATCTTATTTAAGACATTCTTATCAGATCCAGGGTAGGTGAATGAGACGTTTTCAAAAACAACTTTCCCTGCGATTTTCTGTTCAATTCCTTCTAAGTTTTCATCGATCTCAGATTCTTTTGTCATAATATCGAGTAGTCGATCAGCTCCAGATATGGCCAATCGAATTAAAGCAAATACCCAAATTGAGATGAATGTTGGAAATCTGAGAGTTGACATTAGTCCCACATATGAGATAATCGCTCCTACAGTCATTTTTCCATCGATGTACAAAATAATTCCATGACCTAGGGAAGCAGTGATTGCTAATCCGATTAGAAGAAGTGGAATATATCTAGCCATTATCCTTCCCTGATCTACAAAGGCATCTCTATAGCCTTTAGCATTAATAAAATATCTATTTAGCTCATATTCTTCTGTTGTACTTCCTTTAACAACTTCGATTCCAGATAGGGTTTCATTGAGAACAGCATTCATCTGGCCGAATTCCGCTCTTAATCTATTAGCCACTGGATCTAATTGTCTTGTATATCCTCTTAATGTTATGATAAAGAGAACAATAAAAATTAACGGAGTAGCTAGCAGGTCAATAGGATAGAATATTGCTACAAAAATAATGGGAATCACTAATCTCATAAAAGATTCAAATAAGAGTGATAAGCCTGGAGATACCATGAAGTTCAACATTCTAACATCATTTGTCGCTCTTGCCATGATATCCCCAATACGCTGGGATTCGTGGAAGGATTGACTTTTACCCAATAAACTAACATAAAATTCTTGACGTGTGTCCCTTTCAATTCTTTGAGCCAGATTTTCTCTTGTTAAACTCATTAAGAGATTTAGTAAGGGTGATCCAACCGCGAAAATGAAGAAGAATATTGCATAGGATAACATATTAGAGCTATCACCAACAGAAAATTCGTCGATAGCCGTACCAATAAGTACCATCAAACCTGAACCGAGTAAAGATGAGATAATTGTACCAAAGAAGATTATGACAATAATAAATTTGTTTGGTCCAGCAAGAAGATGAGCAATGATCCATCTTCGAGAACTTGTCCGAACATGTGAAAATTTATCCTCTTCTGGGGAAAATTCTGTTTTTGCGTTGTCATTCGCTGATTTCAATACTTCTTTCTGCATGTGACCCGATATCCTATCCTCTTCTATCAAGAAAAAATCATTGCTACTTTCTTGAGTGTATAAATGAAGTAAAATTTCTCAAGGTAAGGTATCTGGAATTTTGATTTAAGCTAGAAAATACTTTTGTGTTCTTAACTTAATTATTTGAGAATCAGGTACAACATCCTCTTTTGTAAGAGATAATTCATACGACCCAGGTTAATTGATGTAAAAATATACTAAGTGCCTTGAATGCACTTCTAATTTATTTTTACAGATCCTTCCGATATAATATCGCTAAATATTCATAATTGTTAACGTTAGCTCATTTAATGCTTTCGAGAAATGTATCACTTTCGAGGAATTAGATTATTGAGAAAAAATGAGATAGGTAAAACTAGAAAGGAAATAGAATACTCTTAATAGTTGGTCAGTTAAATCTTATCTAAACAAGATAGAAAATAGGATTTTATTAAATAATAGAGAAGAAAGGATAAAAACTTTATAATGGAAAAAAAAACAGGTAATTAATAACAAGAGGAGTAGAATCAAATATGCCAATAACAATTGAGGAATTGAAAAAAAAGATTCAACCTGTTTTAGCAAAATATAGTGTAAATAAAGCTGCTATTTTCGGATCTTTTGCTAGAGGAGAGATGAAGGAAGGCAGTGATATTGATATACTAGTGGAACTGCTCGAAAGCCATAGTCTATTTGATTTTATTGCGATTAAACAAGAAATTGAAGAGAAAATTGGATTTAAAGTCGATTTGGTGGAATATTCGACTCTTCACCCAAAATTACAGAAAATCATACTAGCTGAACAGGTGCCTATTTTATGAAACGAGATATATCAATTTTGCTCGAAGACATTCTTGGCAGTATTAAATTAATAGAAAAGTATTTAGAAAAGATAAATAATGACAAAACGGTTTTTATGAATACAGAATGGGTGCAAGATTCAGTGATTAGACGACTTGAGATAATCGGGGAAGCTTCAAAAAACATTCCTTCAGAATTTAGAGCGAAAAATCCAGAAATTCCCTGGAAATTGATAGCCGGAATGAGAGATGTATTAATACATGGTTATTTTGGGATTAATCCAGAGAGAGTGTGGAATGTTGTTATTGGTGAGATTAAAGAACTGAAAAAGCAAATGATAAGACTCAAAGTAGATTAAACAAATATTAAAGAAATTTTAATTTTCATTTCATCGTAAAATCACAGTTATAATTGTTACAGCTATACATGACTTTTCAGTGTCGTTAATCGTTGCAGTACTTCGCATCACCTCCTCGAAAATACCCCTTGTCCGTTAAATAGCGTCCGATCCCATGATGTACGGAGAAATTCACAAAAATCGTTTGCTGTATAAACAAAATCCACCCGACACCTACGACTAGTTGATTTTAAGAGATTAAGCGGCGCTTTAAAATAGGCCCAGAAATTACATAACCAGAATGCGAGAAGAACTATAATAAATCGGACAACTGGGTGTTGGGAGCAACTAAAAATCTGAAAGCGATGCATCTGCCGATAATAGGTCTCAATCGTGAAACGTTGCCGATAAAGCTCATATATCCGTTTT
>DXJL01000168.1 GCA_019057635.1 Candidatus Heimdallarchaeota archaeon | reverse complement strand
GTACGATATATTGTAACGCGTAACGTAACGTACAAAATCCCCATTACTGAAGTCCATAACTTTAAAAGTCCTCGAAATCCCACTAAGTTCGATAATGAGGAAACAAAAACTATCAATTCCGAAAGAGCTGGATCCATATATTGAGAAAATCATAACTTATGTTGTAGTCTTTATAATTTCCTTTTTTCTCTTGCTATTCATTAAGGATATCGCAATAAACGGACTTACTCAAGCAATTGGAGAGGAAAACGCTAAAAAAGTGGTATCTCTCATTTTTTTAACCCCTAGTAAGCTTATTTTCGAACAATATGGTATTACTTTCTATTCAATTATCCTAGTCGCAGGATACGCCTACGTATCTCAAAATAAACAAAATCAGGGGCGTTTTTAATAAGGCCAATGATAGAGTCTTGTTTCAAAAACCACCAGAAGAGCCTCTTTTATGGGATTTTATTAATCGTATATTTTATTATCACATTAGCGTTTTTTTGCAGGAATTTCGTGTGCGACTCGAATCCTGTGACGAGGAAAAAAAATTGATTCTAATTTCCATCAATTTTTGGTCTAAGAATAACTTTCTATAATCTTAGAAAAAAAGCATATAAAAAAGCATAACACTACTACTGTTATGATATTAATAATCACATTAGAATTAATATCACATAAAAATATCCATACTGGTTATAATAACGAATTATAGTAATTATTATTAACTCCATTGTGGTTAGCATTCTTAGTTCCAATAACCTTTCTTACACATATTGCTGCAAACTTATTTGGATATTTTACCGGTATTCAAGACGATCCCCTTTAGAAATTGCATCCGAATGGTCATTCCTAATAACTAGGCTTTTTTGATGTCCAAGAGCATTTCTTGGGGAAATAACCTAAATTCGTAAGATTTTTCAAGTTTGCAGGGAGGGGAAATGTGGAATACCAAAAATCTCAGTGATTCATAGACAAAACACTTTACTTAGGGTAACTAGGAGCAATTCGAAAATGTCAGAGGAAAATACAGTTTTCATTGGAAACAAACCTGTTACTGCATATGTCATGGCTTGTGTAACAGTGTTCAATCGGAATGCAGATTCAGTTGTATTAAAAGCTCGTGGTCGAGCTATAAGCCGAGCAGTAGACGTTGCAGAGGTTTTGAGACGGAGATTCATGAAAGATCTTGTTGAGCTTACAGATATAAAAATTGACACAGAACAAATAGAAACTCGTGAAGGCAATCTATCAAATGTTAGCGCAATCGAAATCACCATTACAAAGACTTAAAGTCCGTCGTAGACCCATGATATGAAAGCTTCTTTTTCGTGTAGGTTAAATCGTCTCTATATAAGTTCAAGTGGCAAATTCTCTAAATTTTCTTTTTTTTCACGATTTTTTATGCTCTTTCTGTTTGTTATGAAAACACTAGAGGACTAGTTATACAAACAATTCTAAATTCTCACTCTAAACGTGAACCATTCATTGTGAATGTATATATGAAGAGACATAAAATAACTATATTTTGATCTGATTTTTTCTTCGCGGTCTCCTGGAGAGAGAAAAATTCGAAAATGTTGTAAAAACTCTATTTGACGCATAGAAATATTACAATGACTATTTTGTGTATTACAGGGGAAGGTGTAATAATAGTTTGACGATGTTTCCATAACGAACTTTCCAAGAAGAAAAAACCATAAATAGTCTGTGTGTGTATATGTATATGTGAATTATATTGGGTAGTAAAACAATTAGCTTAGATGAGGAAGCATATCGCAGGTTGAAAAATGAAAAAAATGGTAAAGAATCATTTTCTGATGTTGTAAAAAGATTAACACGTCCTATTGAACAAAAATCTCTACTGAGTTTTGCTGGAACGTGGAAGCTCTCAGTAGATGAGCTAAAAATAATGAAGACAGCTTTGAAAGAGGTAGAGGGACAATTCGATGATATGTTTGGATAGCGATTTCATGATCTCTCTTTTGAGAGGGAATGAAGACGCGAAAGCTAAAGTAAAAAAACTTGAAGAGGCATCTAAAAACATTGTTTCAACAGCAATAAATGCGTTAGAACTATATATAGGTATTGTCGCCATAGATGGCATATCGGGTAAAAGGATTGAGAATACACGGACTTTTATTTCCAATTTAACGATATTGCCTTTGGACGCAAGTTCTGCAGAGAGGGCTGCCTATATTCTAAATACTTTGAAAAAGTTAGGAAAACCTATAGGTTTGAAGGACTCATTAATTGCAGGAATTGCGCTAGAGCACAAAGCTGATCTATTAACTCGCAATGTGAAACACTTTGAACGTGTTTCCGGTTTAAAAATTGAAACGTGGTAGTTTCCAAAGACAGAGAAGAAAGATATTCTGAATCCTCATTTTCTTCTATTTATATCTAAGAAAGATAAAAATTATGACCAAAATAAACAGTGAAAGGTTGGATGGATATATTATCAAATGAGGAAAAAAAGAAAATAATCTCATTTATACTCCAATATGAACAACCCAACGGGGGGTTTAGTTTTTCTAAGAATACTCCACCGACACGAGAAGATACATACTATGTCCTGAGGACATTAAATAAATTAGATACTGAATATAATAATAGAAATACGTTTATTTACTTAGAAAACATGATAATAGATCTATATCAATCTTGTAGACACTTTTACCAATTATTATTCCTTTTGGACTTTTTTACATTAACAGGTCATCAAGAGACGATGAAGAACATACTAGACCTACAATTTAATTTACAAACAGAAAACATTAATGAGCTTTCTTACTTTACATTAATAAGAGATATACTTAACTCAAAAATTGAGTTTGAATTGACTAATCTATTTTTATTATCGAAAACATCTTTTAGCTTAAAATATATACCAGAAGTATCTCGTCAAATCCTCCTATTGAAAAAAATGAATGAAGAATTTGAGGAACGAAAGTACATCCAATGGATCCAAAAATCACAGTCAAGTGATGGAGGGTTTGATTTTTTACCTTACACAACAACATTTTTGGAAAACACCTGTTATGCATTAAGAGGACTACAGACTCTAAATGCAACCCCGTTGAATTTAGAAAAATGTGAACAGTTTGTCCTTCAGTGTAAAACTGGGTATGGAGGATTTTCTAGAAAATCCAGTGCGTTAGGAACGCCACAAGCGACATATCACGCGATATGCAGTCTAGAAATCATTTATCAAATGAAAGAAGGTATTCAAAATAGAAGATTAACAAATATTGCTTAGCATCCACAATACTACATTTAAAGCACCTGAAAAGAATTGTTTTTTAATTTCAAATATAAAGTGAAAAATGATCTACTCATGTCCCTATATCTGAATTATAAATTTAAGGATGTTAAGACAAGTTTAAATTATCTAAAAGGATTATTAGGCAAATATGAGTATAAAGCGGGATATTATCAAAGACTGGCAGAAGGCTTTGGTTTCATTCATGCCCCGAGAAAAAGACTGCATCACGGTGATCCTACCACAGAGTTACTACTTTCCTTTTTCGCTGACAATCACACGTTAAAATCAAAAGAAATTAAGGCTCTATTCACGGAAGAACTACAACAAGAGTTAGAACGGAATCGTTTAATAGCTCGAACAGATAAAGGTGAATTCTTGTCAGTTTTCCGAATTTTCCCCCTCAATCATTTCTTGATACTGATTCCTTTCCGAAGATTCACTGAACCACAAGTTTATCTCGGAGCAGAGTCTTTAACCTTTCATAAATATATCCAAGTAATAAAACATCCCAAAAAAATTCTTGATCTCGCTTCAGGATCAGGTTTTCAGTTATTTGGGTTACCTTGGCAGGGACCCAATTATTCTATGTTAGGAATTGATTTAAATCCGAATGCTGTGACTGCAGCAACATTAACTGCGGAATGGAATAATTGTTCTCAATGGATGACCTTTAAAGAAGGAGATATTACTACAGATTTATATGATTTCTCAGAAAAGTTTGATCTGATAACTGGTCATTTACCAATCCTCCCTACTCCTGATAATACTCGCTATAAAGATACAGTACACAATGATGGCGGAGTGGATGGATTTGAAGTCGTTAGAAAAGTATTTCCAGCTATCCCAGACATTCTCGACCCCGATGGAACATTCCAGCTAATTCTAATTTTACTTGGGGATGAGCAGAAGCCCTCCCTCTTTTCTGAAATAGAACAAATCCTGGAAACAAATGGATTAAAAGGACAGATGTTAGCCATTAAAAAGCTGCCAGTCGAATTAGACGCTTATTATAGGGGAAAAAAGGAGTTTGAATATAAAAAATGGATGGATTTTTACAATAACCAGGATAGTACTTATTGGTATCGAATTATTTTGAGGGTTAAGAAGTATAGCCAATCTGATAAAGATATAGATCGATTGACTTTTATTAAGCTGTTTAGAACTGACTTTAGTAAACTTCCTAAAGCAATAGCTCTCAAAGCTGTACTTCGAAGTATGGATCACTATTTATCAGACTTAGATTCGATTTCAAACCTAGATCGGGAAGAATTCGAAATGATATCAGATCGATTAGCAAAAGAAATTTCTCAAGAGAGAAATCATCAGAAATCTGTTACTGAATATGGAAAAGAATTAGCAACTATTTTTCCTGCAATTTTCCCGAACTCCGGATCAGCAATTAGATTTTGGGGACAACTGACTTCTAGTTTCTGGCAACCAAAGTATTTAGAACGCAAACTTTGGTGAATCGGACAATTGTCTGAATTCCGTTCTTTACTGCCTTCTCAATTACAACTTTTGCAGTTTAACCTGCTTACAAGTCATGATATACCCCGATTTACCACATTATGTAACAATGATTTAACTGAAATTAGAATAGGTTTAGTATTCCTTTTTACCTACATAGGTGTTCCTTCTATTTATTATGGAGATGAAATTGGGTTAGAAGGAGGCCGTGATCCTGATTGTAGAAGATATATGATCTGGGATAAAACTAAGTGGACCCAACCTTTACTGAATATATATAAGCGATTGATTCGGATTAGAAAGACTTCTAAAGCACTAGAGAAAGGTTCGTTTCGGACTATTCACCTCCACAAGAACATCCTATGCTTACCAGACAATATCGAAATGAGGTGATACTTACAATTCTGAACAATGGTAGGACTTCAGAAGTAGTAAATATTCCACTCTGGAAAATTGGATTGATGAATACTACCATGTTCGATTTACTGGAATTATCTTCTGCTCAAATAACTGAAGGAATTCTTACTCTTCAAGTTTTTGATTACTCAAGTAAGATTTATTGGACAATTAAGATTTAAAATACATTTCAATGTCCGAACATTGATTTTTGAGGACTTCAGAATAAGAAAGTTCTTAATCTCGGGAGAAATTCTCGAGATAAGCCTATATTTAATCCATGCAATTTTACTAGTAAGAAATGTAATTACTCTACAAACACATTTTCTTCAGAATTTAATATCCTCATTGAGGTTATTGGTAGACTTTGATAAATTGGAATTTGTAATGGACGATCAGAATAATATATTATCGGAATTGTCTTCAATTACAAGGTCAGTTTCTCTCTCTAAGATATCTGATAAGATTAAATTTGCTTATCCACAGAGTAGTGTAGTTATTATTGGAGATCATTACCATCTTCAGACCCTCCCAACGTTGTTTGAGAATGCTGTGAAAGATCAATTTGAGTATGGATTATACCTTTGTCAAGACCACCTTAGAAGTGATTTCATTCACTCAATTCGTGAAGATGGTGGTTTTTTGTACCGTGTAAGAGCAAGAAATATATTAGACAATAATATTGAGAGTGATACTCTACTAGAGCTGTACAAGAAGCATAAAAGAGTCATTATATCTGTTAGAAATGTATCCCAGAACTTAAGAATTCAGTATTGGAAAATGCTGAATATGCAAATTAGAACTTTCCTTTCGAACAAAGAAACTTCGAAGCTCCCCTACTTCATAATGTGGATTGACGATGAATTATCCTCTAATGATCCATTAATTTTTGAACATTTTCGGATATTGGGCCTCTGGGGAGAGGAGTATGGATTACGGTTCACAATCATTTTAGATAAATACTCAGTCCTCTCATCACCCGCTCGTACGCTGTTCGGAATTATAATGATGATTCCAGGATTATCAATGAACGAGTTTTCTGGCATAATTGATAATCTGACGATTGAAAACTCTCTAAAAAATCAGCTGTACAAAATTTATCGACAGATGGACTATCAAAAACTGTTAATTGTATCTCCTATAGATATGTTCCCACCTTTTCTCGTACAATCTGGACTTTAGAAATCCGATATGGTCAAATCTGGATCATCCTGTCCAGAATGCTGTTTTCCTACGTTGTCTGACAAGTTAAGTCATAGCTGACTCATTACTTATCTGATTGCAAGACATATAAGACTTGAGTATCTCTACGGAATGCTCCAAGATCTTCAGCTACTTTTTTCACCAACTCTTTATTGGTGACGGAGTTAAATAATAGAGGTTCATTCCATTGCTGGGTATTACAATGGAAAGCAATTTCTCGCAGAAGAATTTTCCATGCATCTTCAAATCCAGGACGAATGGCGGTAAATCGTACAAGAATGCCATGATCATAGTATCCTCTCAGAGGTGCTCCTGCGGCTACGAGGAGGTTCTCTCTAAATAGCATAATTACGTGATTATCAGGAATGACACGGTCTCCAAAATATGATTTCCATTCCTCATCATTTGGAAAAGCTTCTCTAATATTTGGATCGGTCTTACAAAGGTCTATAAGGATAGCTACATCATCCATTGTACCATTTCTGACAATAAATTCGTGGTTTGAAGCTTCTTTGATTTGTTTGGTATCCACTGAATAGAAAAAGGCTTTATTCTTCAGAACGAATCCCTTATTTTCAGCAAATCCAGTTTGTCGTTTCC
>DXJL01000167.1 GCA_019057635.1 Candidatus Heimdallarchaeota archaeon | reverse complement strand
CAGAAAACCTATCTTCTTCAAGGTTTTCTTCTATTTACAACGTTACTTGCGTATCTTTCATCTATTGCACTAGGAACTCCTATTGGTGAAGTTGCGCTATTAGCTCAAATTCATCCTATCATTACGCTTCTTTTGGCGAGAATATTCGTCAGGGAGCAAATTAATGCTCAAAAAATATTAGCATTACTTATCGCTCTATCAGGATTAGTTATACTAACGCAACCTTGGGGAAAGACTTTTTTTCTTTCATCAATAATAGGTGATTTATTAGCAATCTCTATTGGTATCCAATTTGCAATTTATTTGCTTATTGGTAAGTGGAGCATGAAATATCGAGTACAAACCTCAAGTATAATCTCAATTGCTTGGGTTCTTTGTTGGAGTTTTTTAGTAGGTCTCCCAATCCTCTTTGTATTGGCACTTATGCCATTACCACAGGAAATCGTGGCTTTTTCTCTCACCTCACTGTTATCTCTACCAGTACTTGTTCTAGGATTTATTTTAATGGTATTTGGATCTTTAATTTCATATGGATTAATTATGGTTTCAAATAGATTTAGGATTGAATCTTATTTAACATCTATTTTATTACTCGGAGAACCTATAGCACCAATAATCTTTGGAGCACTAATACTAGGTGAACCTATAACTATTTGGTACCTTTTAGGGGGAAGTACGCTGTTATTAGCCATCTCAATTGTTATCCTCACATCGAAAAAGCAAGAATATTGAGGGACTAGTATGGAATTATTGATCCCTTATATTCTCAAGAGTTGACATCGCCAAACGCACAATTAGACTAGAGAATTATATACCTAGATATATATAAAGAACCCCTTTCCGAAGAACATTAATCTTGGATTGAGATTTCATCAATAAATGAGATTTTTTCTTGTTTTCTAGGGATTAAAACTACTATTTCTTTTCAAATCCAATTGCATTAGTAACTGAAAAGGGTTCGAAATTACTTATCATAACACATATTAACTATTGTTAATAATTCTAAAATCGATGATTATGATTGAAAGTAAAAAAGTCAGCAGTTCTATCGAAATAGAAGAGAATTTGAATATTGGTCGCAAGATGATGGAAGCTGTTAACAAGCAAGACCTAAGGCTACTAGATGATTTGGTAGTACCGGAATATGTGAACCCGCAACTGCAGGTTCGAAATCGGGGAGATCTAAAACTAATATTGAGTATGCAATACCGAGGCGTCCCTGATGTCCATCGAACGATTGAGGATATCATCGCTGATGAGGATAGTGTTTGGATTCGGGTAAAAATCACGGGGACACACACAGGTGAATATCGTGGAATAGCCCCGACTGGGAAGAAATTTGTTATGGAAGCGGTTCCCCGCTATCGCATAGTCGACGGGAAGATAGTAGAAGGATGGTCGGTCTGGAACCCATTGGATTATTTCAGACAACTGGGTGTTATCGAATACAAAGGCTTTCCAGATGAAATCAAGCGACCGCTTTGACTTACACTTCAGCTCCTCTTTTCTAATCGAGATCTCTTCCCCAATCTGTTTTTCCATACTCCAATTATTTCATTCAGCGAAGATCGTTTGAGGGATTTAAGACTGGAAGGAGAGGTTGCAAGAACAATCCCTCCTGATCAACGATTAAAAATTGCGTTTGAATTCCTAGAGGTTTGTGAAGCATTGTTCGAAGCAGGCAACAAATACATGGGAGATCTCTCTGATGAAGACTAAGGAATTAATTAAAAAGGGGAAAGCTTATGAATTAACATGATATCCATTTAAGTATAGGATCAAAATGCCATCTACAAACAGAGATATTAATCTCCATGATTTTATGAAGGAAAAAAAAGAAGAACTAGTTAGAAAGTATTATATTAAGTCTATAGGGATTTTTGGATCATATATAAAAGGGAAAGAAACTCTGAAAAGTGACATTGATATTCTAGTAGAATTTACAGAGGGGGAGGAAACCTTTAGGAATTATATTGGTTTGAAGTACTATCTGGAAGACGCTCTGAAGAAAAGAATTGACCTAGTAATAAAATCTACGATAAAACCTTTACTCAAAGAGGAAATACTTAGAGAGGTCGTTTATGCCTAAAACACCATTTATATTTCTATATGACATCATTGAGAGTATTAAAGATATTCATAGCTATGTTGAAGGGCATTCTAAGGACCAATTCTTTCAAGATAAGAAAACACAAGATGCAGTGATCAGAAGACTTCAAATAATTGGCGAAGCAGTAAAAAATATCCCTGAAATAATTAAAGATGAGCATCCATTTCGGTGGAGAGAAATAGCAGGTTTTCGGGATATCCTAGTACATCAATATGCAAGTGTGAGCTTGCCTGTTGTCTGGGATATAGTTGAGAATGAATTGCCTTCTTTAGAACGAGTAATTTTAGAAATAAAAGATAGCCTAGATTAAGAATAATCCCAGAAAAATGGCGTCGATAACACATTTAGATTAGAAAAGAATAAACTAGGGTATACACCTGAAGAGCTTGGATTCTAAAAAGTAGTCAAATTATTCTACCTTACAGATGAATTTAGTGGGAGTATTAGCAAAGTCACTCATTTGCCAGGCAAAGACTTTCTTTGGAATTACTCTCCAGAAAGGTGGTGGATGAAACATCTTGTATCTCTTCTCATACAACTCACCCAGTACTTGATGCAAATCCTCATCTGAAAATTGCTCGGCATAACCCTCTATAATTACCACTTTCTCACCACTCTCTGTATGAACTGAGATATTATTATTTTTACGAAGATTCTTTGTATTTCTGGTTTCAGGACCACCTCCGAAGTAGAATAGATTTTTATACCAAATTCCCCAGACAGGTCGAGAATGGGGGAAATTACCTCGAAGTGTATTAATCCAGTAATTATGCGATATTTCCATCCATCTATTGACATCATCCCATGAGACTAGCCCTGATCTTTTTTCAGAGATACCATAATCTGGGATATTTGGTCTTTTAGGCTCCGAAATGATTATTTTTTTTAACTGCATGTTTCTTTTCAGAGAATAAAAGATTATTAAGCTATTTGTCTTGGAAAAATAATTGACTACAACTTCACTCTTCAAATTAAATATTTTTATTTACCTGAATCGTTGGTTATTGCACATCTGTTATATAATTGCTCTTATAATTAATCTTCCTTGTTTTGTTCACATTTTCGTTTCTAGGTTCTGCTTTAGGCTCCGAGCAAACTCTTCCGCATGTATGAGGTCTTCTGCATTAGGTCTGCCTTTATTCATTCCTCCAAAATACTTCAGGAAACTATTAGTGTTAAAACCTTTACAGGCAAATTCATCTACAATCCTGTAACCTTTGGATCGTAGTTTTTCCCTAAGCATCGAGTGATCTTTAGCGACTTTATCTTCTCCCATCATTGCACTAGTGGAGAAAATGAATGCATTCCTGTTAGTGACTTGTGGTATTTTATCAGCAAGGTTAAGCAGAGATTTATGGTGTTTATCGCTATAAATTCCTGAACCGAAGCCTACTAGATTATAATCTTGAAGCTCATCAGGATTTATTTGTTTTGGTGCTTTTATCTTTGCATCAAGAACTTTTACAAAGACCTTAGCAATTTTCTCAGTGTTCTTGTGATGGTATGAAAATAAAACTAATAAAGATTTCATTGGTAACTCAACCCGCAGTTATTTGAACTCTTCTGGAAAATTTATACCTAATTTAATTGTTATTAAATTTTCAATAATAAATTAATCCAATATCAGTTTTTTTTCGGAACTGTTCATTGGTTATCCGACATTTCAAAACATCGTCAAACGCTTAAAGTTTGAACGTCGTCCCTCGCACCATTAGATAGGAAAAGTATATGCCTAGGTATATCCGAAGAACCCCTTTCTGAAGAACATTACTTCTGGATTGAGATAAATCTAAGACTTATGTTTTTGAAAATATGGGAAATCATCAATGAAGACGATTCTTGAAGTAAATGGTGTCGATTTACTTAAAGTTAATTTCTTGTCAATTTCCTGCTCATGCTTAAAAACACAGGAAATACTCTTGTACTCAGCAAGAGCAACATTAGCAGCATCTGTTAAAGAAAAGGCGGTTACGGCTTTTATTTCACCTAATAATTCAAGATAATTGTCAATGGGTTGAATGGACACCAATTTTTTAATCTTATTCACTTCTTCTTCGGCTCTCTCTGTGTTACTCTTACTTCGAACCAGATAATAAACTTCCACGAGTGTTAAAGGAGATGTTTGGACTGAAGCAATATAATCGTTTGTGAAAATCATCTCATTAATAATTCCACCAGCTTTTGAACCTGATAAGTACTCTAACATCAAACCAGTATCAATCACTAAAGATGTACTGACAGTTTTGTTAAAAGTCCGCAAGTCGGGAGCTCCTATCCTGCCGTAATTGTGATAGATCATCTAAGGTGATATTTAGATCTCTGATTGAACCGAAGCAGGCTTTTGAGACCTTAATTCTTTCTTTAAAGGGAAGTGATTGCTCCCTACCAATAAGCCATCGGATGGCATCATTAAGTGTGTGTTTGCTCCCTGATTGTTGTTCTAATTGGGCTTTTATTACCAGTAACTCTTCTTTGATGGTTTTATCTATCTGCATAGTTGTTGACATAGTTACTATAATCACTATAGAGAATATAAGTATTATGGATAGAATGAGATTTTCCACATTAAGATTATGATATTTTCACAATGTCGACAAACAATTATTATACCTTCCCCT
>DXJL01000166.1 GCA_019057635.1 Candidatus Heimdallarchaeota archaeon | reverse complement strand
TGGGATTGTTAAAAGGCAGCGGAGCTATGCCGACGATAAGGGGAATTGGCACGAGTTTTACCCAATAAAGCATATAGCCACGCCCAATGGTCCAATGCTTTTTCACATCAAGCCCAAAATCACGGAAAGAGTTTTCTATATATTCTGCTCCCTGAATCAGTGCAATATAGCTATCTAGTGGATGTTTTATTCCTTCAAGAACCCGTACGTGGGTATATAACCTTTCTATTTCCACCATTTCAATAAGCTTAGAAATTTCCATTATAACTTCTCCAAAAATCAGTAATGTATATGTCAACCAGCCAATCAATAAATAAATTTAGGGATAGAACTAACATTTTTATAAATTAGTAAAATCGTCAATTACATAATGGGGAGAGAAAAAGTTTTTTCGAGATTCTCTTGAACAAATATCTGATTCTGAACTGAAACAATTATACCAAGAATAAAAGGAAGAAATTCTGTCCCCAATATAGATAATACAATTGCGATACTGAGAACATAATAATTGTTAAGTCTCTTTTAAATTCACTACTTGTCACTCGTTTGGGAGGACAGACCTCCGAATGTTGATATTTTTAAACATAATTCTTTAGTACCAGTATTTTATAGAACAGGACGTCGAAACATGAGTCAATCTACGTATAAAACCAGTACTTATCTGCATTCCAGATATTATAGAAATTTCATTACTTGGATCCTTGGCCATCTCCTAAAACATAAATATTTGTTCTTTTTCGGATTTCTGTTAATGTTTCTTGGAACAGCTTTTTCCATTATTATTCCCTTTATTTTACAATTCTTCTTTGATGAAGCAATCAATAGCAATTTCGATACGATATTTGCAACTAGTGCAATTTTTCTCTTACTCTATGTTCTCAATTTCTTGGCATCGTCATTCGGATCATGGGTAAATGCGTGGTTTTCTGAAGAAGTTGTTAAAGACGTCCAGAATGAATTTTTCGAATCTATGCACTCAAAATCTATGTCATTTCATGATAGTGCCCGAACTGGAGAACTTCTAGCCATGGCAACTAGCGACTCTCGACAACTTTCCTGGATGCTCCTTTCAATTCTTATGTTTGGACTTGCTATTGCCACGACTGTAGGCAGCTTGATTGCTATGTATTCATTAGATCCATTCTTATTCTTTGTGTTTCTACTCTTCGTGCCATTCATTGCCTTGACAATTGTTATTTACGGTAAAAATCTTGGTCCTGTATCCATTCGACGTCAAGCATTATTTGCCCAATGGCAGGCCACTCTGCAAGAAAATCTTGCAGGGATCCGCGCACTTCGGACTCTATCCAATCGGCAGAGTGAGTTTGATAAATATGATTCAGATCTGAAAGAGGTTCGTGAAATTCTCATAGAGAGGGGAATAATATCAGCACGTTATTTTCCCACTCTTATCATATATTTTGCCATGGGTGTTCTATTTGTCTTGGGTAGTTATTTTGTTTATCTAGGGGATATGAGCGCAGGAACAGTTATTGCCTTTAACAGTCTTGTTCTTTTGCTTCAGACACCTAATCAGTTCATCCGGTTCACTATTTTCCTCGGATCAATGGGATTTGCTGGTGGGAAGAGAGTTTATTCAGTCATTGCTGAGCAACAACTACTTGAAGAGGGGGATCATCCAGTTGAGCAAATACGTGGAAAAATTCAGTTTAAAGATGTATCATTTCGTTATAATCCAGAAGGGCCGGATGTACTACAAAATATTAATCTTACAATTGCCCCTGGCCAAACGGTTGCAATTATCGGCCATACTGGATGTGGGAAAACGACTCTCCAAAAATTAATTCATAGATTGTATGACCCCAGTAGTGGCAAAATATACATTGACGAGGTAAATATTAAGGATTACCCAATTGAGGAACTAAGAAAGCAAATTGGA
This sequence comes from Candidatus Heimdallarchaeota archaeon, assembly GCA_019057635.1. GTDB lineage: Archaea > Asgardarchaeota > Heimdallarchaeia > Hodarchaeales > Hodarchaeaceae > Hodarchaeum. The sequence goes on along the minus strand of DXJL01000166.1, from coordinate 23,288 downwards.
GTGATTGAACAAGAAATTTTCCTCTTTTCTGCTAGTATAAAGGAAAATATTCTTTTTGGAAGTAATGATGATGAAGCAAACTTAACCGAAACTATGATTCAGGTGGCTAAGTCTGCCCAAATTCACAGTTTTGTATCGAAATTACCCAAGGGATACGACACGGTCATCGGAGAACGAGGAATTACATTATCAGGGGGACAACGACAACGATTGGCCATTGCTCGTGCATTCATTATCAATCCCCCCATTCTAATCATGGATGATTCAACATCCGCCATTGATGCGTATACTGAGGCAAAAATTCAAAGTGCGATCGGGAATTTACTTGAATCCCGAACGACCATAATTGTTACCCACCGATTATCTGTACTAAGAAAAGCTGACGTTGTAGTTCTGATGAATGGCGGACAAATTCAAGATATAGGCACACATGATGCGTTATATACCCGTAATGCAGACTATGCAGACATGTTTCGACAATTTGAGAATTTACCTCCAATTCCTGAAGAAATACTTAGTTCAGAGGAGGCTATCTAAATGGCCTGGCATTTGTATGGGGCGCTGAATGCAGCAAAATGGGATAAGCAATATTCCGAACGGCAAATTATTCGTCGTGTATTACCATACTTAGGAAATCACCGACGATATTTGACTTTAGTTCTCATTTTTTCTCTATTAAGTGCACTGGTTTCAATTATTGTACCATTAGGATTAGCAGTGGGGCTAGATCAACTCTTTAAATCGCCAGAGGATAGAAATTTAACGATTATTATTTTAGCTACAGTCGGGTATTTGGTTCTTCTCACTCTTGAGTGGATACTAACATATATATCCACTGTCAATAGTCAGAAGTTACAATCCCATGTAACTTATGATTTAAGACGAGATATTTTTTCTAGAGTCAATAAGCATGAAATAGCATTTTTTGATCAAAATAAAACAGGAAAAATCATGTCTAGAATATCTGGTGATACTTTTCAGCTGGGAGGAGTCTTGACCTCCATGATGGATCTAGGATCAGTTATTCTACGTGCCACGCTAATTTTAGGTACCATGCTTCTGTTGCAGTGGCAATTAACCCTGATTTCGTTAATTATATTTCCGATCTTGTTTGGAACCATCTATGCGTTTCGCTCTGTCTTTCGAAAAGCCTCACTACTACAAAGACGTGCAGAGGCAACGCTTAATTCATTTGTAGAGGAACAGATATCTGGCATCCAAATCACAAAATCATTTGGTCAAGAAAAATCAGTACTCGATAATTTTGGAAAACTTCAAAAAGAAAAGGTTAGAATAAATATTCGTCAAGCAACACTTTTTCGAGTCGTTGGCCCATTATTTGACTTGATTGCGGCAATTGGCCTTTTTATTCTTCTTCTTGCGGGAGGTAATTCCATTCTGTCGGGTGCATTAACAGCAAGTTTACTTTATCTCTTTATCACGTATTTAAGGAGATTGTTTCAACCTCTCATTGCTTTATCAACCTTTTATGCAACATTACAAGGAGGATTTGCTGCTGGAGAAAGAATATTTTCACTAATGGATGTTCCCCTTAGTATGTATTCACAAGATCAATTACCTTGCCCTCCTCTTACAGGAGAAATCGACTTTCAAAATGTTAATTTTGAGTATAAAAAGGGAGAACCTATTTTGACAAATTTCGATCTACAAATTCCTGCTGGTCAAACACTAGCTATTGTTGGTCCCACAGGAGCAGGGAAAACAACCATTGCTTCTCTTCTTGCACGGTTTTATGAATATACCGATGGAGAAATTGTGTTAAATGGAAAATGGTGTCTTAAAAATTTAGAAGCAGATAGTGTACGAGATCAAATTGGTTTTGTCCTCCAAGAACCCTTCCTTTTTTCAGGGACAATCCGAGAAAATATCATGCTAGGTTCACCAACTGCTTCAGAAGATCAACTTCAGTGGGCATTACATGCCGTGAATGCCGATTCATTCATTAAATTATTACCAAAAGGACTGGATACTCCTATTCGTGAACGAGGACGTGGTTTATCTCAGGGTCAAAGACAACTGCTCTCTTTAGCTCGCATCCTCTTAAAAGATCCACGAATTCTTTTACTTGATGAAGCGACTGCTTCTGTAGATGCGTATACGGAGTATATGATTCAAAAAGCACTAAAAACTGTCTTCTCAAATCGTACTACAATTGTTATCGCTCATAGATTAAGTACTATCTTAAATGCTGACAGAATACTCGTACTTGATGAGGGAAAGATTGTGGATCAAGGAACTCACACAGAATTGATAGCTAGGAAGGGGCCGTATAGAAAACTATATTTTACGTACTATGCTCACCAAGGATCTCTCCAAGAATTGAAACTTGAAGAAAAACCTGTGATTACTGCAACTCATTAGATTTTTATCCCTCTAAATGTTACAGGATCAGATTATACCTATGATTTTTTGCATAAAAAACGCATAGGTCTTCCTCCTTCCGATAATCGTATATAGTTCTTTCGATCAGAAGTTAAAACTATGAACAAAAATCAAATAAAATGGGTATTCAACCGAAAAAAGGATGACAAAGCTATCGTGCGACATTTGAGCGAAGGTATTATGACCCGAATCTTTGTTGGTAATCAATCTATGCTTTCGTTTGTCCATCTGGCCCCACATACCAAGGGGGAGGTGCATCAACATCCTGAGGAACAATGGGGAATTCTTTTAGAAGGAAAATGTATCCGAAATCAGGATCAAAAGGAGGTAGAAATGCAAGTAGGCGATTTCTGGCATACCCCGAGTAATGTATGGCATAGTGTACGAACAATTGATCAGCCCGCGGTAATTCTAGATGTCTTCAGTCCTCCACGTCCTGATTATCGCACTCAGGGAACAGGATTTGGAGATCATGGGGAGGATGAGAATTAATTACATTACAATCAAAAAGAAAAAGAAGAAGATGGTTTACCCTGATACGGTAAACCCATCAATGACTACAGTAGGTATTTTAATATTCCACGGAGTCAGTATTGCATCTGTACACAGATGACGAATCTCATTCAGTCCTATATAGAAATTTCCTCCAATTGTAACAGGATCAAGTGACCCCGAGATTTCACCATCTTTGATATAGAGAGATTGGGGAGCAACGGCTGAAAAATCACCACTAATTGGATCAGAGTGGCCTAGTCCCATCACATAATCTTGCATAAAAATACCTTCAGAAATCTCACTTATTGCTGAATCAACATCCGTAGATCCTTCTGGTACAATTAATGTCGTCACTCCTATCTGGGGAGTTGAAGTAAAGCCCTGTCCTCCACGTGAAGCATTTGCTGTGCTTTCTGTTCCAAATACTCGCGAGTAATAAGAATCAAACAGGAAGTTTTTCAAAACGTCTTTTTCAATCAAGGATGTTCTTTGCGTTGGAATTCCTTCCGCATCAAACGCTGACGTACCAAGTCCTTCGGGAATTTGGCCATCGTCATATAATGAGAATTCTTTAAGTGTGATGTCCTCACCAATTCGATCGGCAAAACGTGAACGTCCTTCTACTACCATCCGTCCATTTAATGCAGGCGAAAGACTACTGAGAATGTATGTCGAACTAATTCGAGGTTCCCAAACCGTTGGTAATTGTGTTGATTTGTCTAGCTTCTTTGTCTCCAAGAGATTTACTGCGTGAGTCGCTGCTTTTTCAGCTAAACCATCCCACTTTAGTGCACGTGATCGACTCACATCAAATTCAAACCCAATTTTTCGCTTATCAGAACCAGGTTCCTGGGCAATACATTGAATTACAATGAATGACGCTACAGAAGTACTTGCATTATTGATTCCACGACTATTAGCTACTGCAAAACCACCATAGGCTAGTCCTGTGTTTCCCACAATGGTTGCTACACGTTTATCGACTTCTCGTGCTTCAGTTGTAATCTGATTTACCATTTGAATAAGTTCAACAGAGGTTAAATCAAGTATGGGCTTGTAAAAATCTCCATCAGTAGAATGACGTTTTATAGGATCAGCAAATCCTTGAAATTTCTCATCGGCGGCATTTATCGCCCTCATTGTCGCCACAGCATCATCTACTGTAGCCGATAGCCCTTCTTTTGTCAATCCCGAAAAAGAAGCAAAACCAACGCATTTTTTATCCGCAACTCGAACTCCGATTCCTCCACCAAATCCATCAACAGCCTTAGGGAGTCCACCTTCGATGCTGATTTCACTTTCATACCCATATGTAAGGTAGGATTCTATTTCCATTCCTGGGTATTTCGCTACTCCGTATTTTATTGAATCATCAGCGAGCCCCTGTAGATACCCTTTAATATTTTCAAATTCGACTTTTCCCATATAATCACATCCGAGGTTCAAGTCTCTCCTCCGACTTGAATTTCTGAAAAAAGCATGTGAGGAGCACCCATTCCAACAGACAAACCATTTTGTCCTCCTTTACCACAACCTCCGAAATATCCTGACAATAAAACTGTCTCTTGACTCAACGCTTCGACCTGTAAGAGACACTGCAAGATATTTCCAGTTAAGAGGTGATCACGAAGCGGATATTTTTTCTCACCGTTTTCAACCCAGTAGCCTCGAAGTGCAAAAAATTGAAAGTTGGACATTGATACAGAGCCGCCAGAGGTATCAATCGAATAAATACCTGTTCCAAGTAGCTCTAACATTTCTTCCTCAGTTTTCACTTCACCAGGAAGGAAAATTGTATTTTTCATTCGGGGAATGGGAGAAAATCGATAGGTTAATGCGCGAGCGTTTCCACTAAGGCCACCCGAATCTGGTAATGCATGCTCTGTTCCTCTGTTATGCAGGTATGATTTAAGCACACCTTCTTCAACGAGACTTGTATCTGCTGTAGGAACTCCTTGGTCATCATACGGTAACCAAAGACCACCATCGCCTGGATTTACTCCAATATCGATAACATTGATATTATTATTTGCAATTTTTTGACCAATCTTGCCTGTTAGTGGACTCGATTTTTCTACTACCCCATCTGCTTCCGTTAAGTGGCCAAAAGATTCGTGTGCAAGTACAGCTGTTAGTTCCGGATCAGTAAGCACACGATGTTTTCCTGCAGGAGGTTTTTTCGCATCACATTTCTCTACAGCCCAATTATATGCATTTGTTCCTATTTCTTCAGGTGTTCTTCCTTTCTGTTCCCACCTATCTAGTCCGTAAGCCCCACCATGCCCATCTCCTGCTCTAAGTAATTCTCCTGTTTTCGGATCTTTGACAATAACAGTCATTCTAAGATCAGTAATTATCGGTTTGTAGCTAACCAACCGATTTTCTGAGGTATAGAGCATTTTAATTCCACTTAATTCACCATAGCGGCCGATGATTGAGTTGGCTTTGGGAGTATCAAATGATAGCACGGTACTCGATGCTCTATCCACTAAGTCTTTTTTGTAAGCTAAGTCGTACTTTATCGGATGTTTATTGACTTTGAATTCAAGAGGAGTCCGTAAATCCGGTAGTTTTCCATCTTTTTCGAAGGGTAATCGAAGTCTCGCCGTTGGTTCAGATACCTTGGCAATTTTCACTGCTCTAAGTACAGTCTCCTTCACATCAGGTTGTGAAAGTGCGGCTGTATAGGAAAAGCCTTGTACTCCCTTATAATATGTTGTTATCCCGATTCCTCGTCGACGGGAGCTTAAAACGTCCTTCATGGTTTCCTTTTCGCGGATTAAAGTCTGTAACTTCAGATCCTCGAATCGAGCTTCAACAAAATCGGCACCTGCTTTTTCACCCTCATTCACTGCATATTCTAACACATCTTCGATTATTTCCACATCCTAAATGAATTCATTCATTAGTTTTCAGTATATTACAGAGTTTCCTTATAGTTTGCCTTTCGACTTGAGTCAATTATTATTCTTTTTCCTGATGGTAAATCATCACTTGATCAAAATTCCCAACCCAAATTTTCTTAAGTTCTTGAAAAAGTGTCACGGTAGAGTTCTTACTCGATAAAAACTTACAAACAGTTTAAATTCTACTATTTTGTGACTATAATGCTTTCCAATGAGAAATTTACAAAAGCCAGACACTATATCATGACCCATGCCCGACCGTTGGATCGAGCCCTTTTTGAATTCGAATTTATGGATAAATCACCCCGAACAGTCCTTGATATCTTAAAGACCTATCAAAATGAGGACGGAGGTTTTGGACAGGCCTTGGAATCAGATTTTCGGACAGATAAATCCTCTGTTTTAGCAACAACCGTAGCTATGCAATATGTACATGAACTAAAACTTTCAGAACCGAATGATATGATTAAACAGGCAATTCTATATCTTATAAGAGAAATCCAAGAATTTCCAAAAGGTTCCCCTCTAAACTACTTCTGGAATCTAACTCCTTTTGAATCAAACCACTCATTACACGCCCCTTGGTGGTCTGGAAAAAAACTTGAACCCCCAAGGATTGAAGAATGGCCGAATCCGAGCGTAGAGGTGATAGGCTATCTCCTACGGTATCAACAGTTCATTTCGCAATCGTTGTATGATGAAATAGTGGGAGATTTGCAAAAATATCTCAAATTTGTACCCAAACTCACAGAATTTATCTACTACAAATTTCTTTGTTTCAAGCGTCTAATACACCATGTTTCTCAGGAATTATCAGAAGACATTATAACTATGCTAGATACAACCTTTGAGAACTTAGAGCTCTTGGATGAACAAAAATTCGAAGAAATCAAGATACAGAGGTTAATTACTGAAAAAACTTCCTATCTCTACCAGAAACATCCCAAAAAGATGAAACAATTAATCGAAAATGAAGTAAAACGATTGGGAGATGATGGGGGTTCACATCCTTTGTGGAAATGGGGAGAAGATGAAATATGGAAACAGGTAGAACGGGAATGGACAGGAAAGTGTACCTATGAATTGCTAGTCACCTTAAAATATTGTGACCTACTCCATATTGGCTCTTAAGAGTTATTTAAGGAACAAATGCAAAGAGTAATGACAATATAAAGATTAGCAAAAACATGAACAAGAAGAAAGCGAAGATTGGAGACTCTTCCAAAAACTCTCGTGTAAAAAATCGTGCTATTTCTTTTCCAACAGTTAATTGTCTTCGTAAGGAAAGTTGATTTCGATTAAACACCGTAATTCCAAATATCCGAATCGTTGGAATCATATGGATTAAACACCAAATTACTAAAAAAGGCATTGCCAGTAACGCGAGCAATCCCACCAAGAATAGTCGAGGATACATAAATCCTGAGAAGAAAAGGGAGAGGCAAATAATTATAACGAAGAACATTGCCCAAAACCAGGCGGTTGTAGAATAATAAACTTCTTCAGGGGAACTGGTATCACTTACACGTCTATTGACAGCGTCCTGAAATTCTTCTCTTTTTCTTCCAACGTAGGAAGTTGTCCTCTCTTTGGAAGGTGGTAATTTCCCCGCTTCATCGAATTCTTGCTTAACTCCATTAACAAAATCTTTACTTGAGTCTTTAATTCGATCCATAAAGCCTTTCTTAGATTTAGAATCCTTTTTAGACACGTAAAGAACACCTATTCAGAATCGAGTCTTATGGCTGGAGATTTTCAGTTTAATAGAAATTCCTGGTCCTTTAATCACTTCATACTTTGATCCAGAGCCAAAAGTTATGGGAATTTCAGTTTTTATGATTGTGTCATCCTTGGTAGGATCCCTCTCACGAAATTTAATGGGAATACTTAGGGTTTTTGCCTTCTCTGCTTCATCAAATGAAAGCCAGAGTGTAAAATCTTGTCTTGTAGTATAGGTTAAGTTTTCTTTAATTTTAATTTCCCCATGGAACGGTACGCGATAATCATGCTTAAGAAGACCCTTTCCACCGATTTCAAAGTAAAACTCACCAGTACGATCCATTGGATTTCTTTCATGAACATCCTCTACCCGAATACTCATTAAGGAGATAATATTTTGATAACGGTTCGATTTGCTCAGATCTGGTGCTTGACCTTTTGCATACGTCTTTTTTCCTTTTATATAAACTCGTCTACTCACAGTTTTCACCTTTATGTCAGACTTTCAGTTGAGATTACAGCTCTTTATTGGTCTTAAAAAAACATCTGTCATCAAAATCATTCCCCTATTTTTTGGCCCGAACTTACTTATTCTGAATGATGGAGTAAAAAATTGATAAATCACTTTGAAATACATCCTTTAGAATACGTAATTGGTGAAAAAACTTGGCTGAAACAATGCATCAAAATTATCTGTATGTAGGTTCCTTAATTACCAGTGTAATTGGAGCAGCATTATTATTATTTGGGGATTTTGCAGGATGGTATTGGGGGAGTTACTATGCGGGTTATGAAGAGACTGGATGGCTAGATATTAGTTTTGATAATCTGTTAGTCGCGCCTATTTTACTCGTGGCGGTAGCATTGCTCATATTTTGTGCTTATGTCTCTTACCTCGGACTAATGGACAATTTAGAAGATTCTTTTTCTAGGTTTGGAATTTTTGCCGCAATTGGTGCAATCGGAATTCAACTAGGTGTCTTTATAATATTTGCCTTGATTAATATAATCGAAGATAATGCGTGGTGGCCCGATGTTGGGTTCTATGGTGGAGTAATTGGTGGAGCATTGACACTGACGTTCCTGTATTTATCAAATCAACAGAAAACGAGTTTTAAGTAAGTCTCTTAGCAAGAATGCCATCCTTTTTATAAAAATAAGGTTTATTCATTAGCAAAAGGTTTTAGTTTAGAAAATCCTAGTTCCCTTGAGTACTGAAACTTGGTGATCATGTGTTAATCCCACCGAATCTTTCATTTTTTGATTCATTAATTATTGAATTAGGACGGGAATATGATATTCCTGTTCGTTTAAGTCGATATGCAAGTGCTGCTCCGGAGCTTCTCACTATAGCATCCGATGCAGGATTAACCGAAGAAGAAGCTACTAGAGCCTTATTTGTGGCAGATTTTATAACGACCGCGTCGGAGGTGCCTTCAGAAGCATCGGATGAAGATCGTTATAGCTCTGTATTCAAAGCTTTTATTTCGGGCCGCTCTCGCAATAATTCCCCCGACAAACTCATGCATGTTTTCTATGTTGCATATAAAACGGCAATTAAAATGAGATCTCAAGATTTATTCATGGGTGACAGAGGTATGCCCCGAGATGTGTCACTAATTCGATTGAAAGATTATTTTATTACACCTTATCTGAAGAAAATTGGAAATTATCTCTCGAAAGGTCCTTGTGGTTGGGAATTAGCTCTTCTGTCCGCTGCACTTAAACGAACATATCCTCATGAAGAGATTCAATCACTCAAACTTCAATATGATAATTCGCAATATTCTGATTTAATCACCCCAATTTGGAAATTGCTAAAAAACCATGAAGCGCTTCATCTCGTATCGCAAAATCCGAGTGTCACAATCGCTAATATGAATGAAACCCAAGCTCTGTTGCTATTTAATGCACAACAATCCTCTTTAATCTCCTCATGGAACGTGGATGAATCAACAAAGGTTAATAAGCTTCAGGATCCATTTCAGCGAATTACATCCTTCTTAAATAAGCAAGTGCTCAATAGTGAACTTATTATGCTTCGAGGACGCATTCTCAATACCCTAGAGCACCTTATGCTAGTTCGAGATACAAATTCATCCGCAAAACCATTGATAATTATGAAAACTCCTGCTGAAGACATAAATTCGACAAGCGTTTCTCAAATTCTTCATTTACGTGGTCTAGAAGAAAAAAAAGCGGGTAGTTGGAAAAAATCTTTATCAGGAGAACAAAAATCTAAGCCACGTCCTGCACCACCAAAACAACAGGTTGAAAGTACCACTCCAGTTAAAAAGAAGGGCTTATTCGGTAGATTATTTGGCAAAATACGCCAGTCAGACCATCAGAAACAAAAAACATCTGAACATCCCCTTCCCAAATCATCTGCTCAAGAGAAACCCCAACGAGGGTTGTTGAAAAAGAGCTTTTTCACAAATGATGCCTCATTCATGCCTCAGGCATTAGTTATTGAAGCCGTAAGCAATATTCAGATTGTTGATACCTTTGATATTCAGCGGGAGGGGAATTATAGTATTGAAGGAATTTTCGAAACTGATTTACAAACGAATGTGACAACTTTTCTTTCGAAACCCTCCATCAATCTTGCTTCTCCTTTAATGACCTTTCTCACCAATCTTATTCCTCTCTTAATCAATCTATTCCAAAATGCATTTGATGTTCAAGATTTTCTGATCGAAGAAATTTTCTTCACTACAGATGTTCATGAGAAATATATTATTAATATGGATGGCAACCAAAATATGACTGTTGGTCTTGTAGCCCAAGCTCCGCCAGGTGCTCATATTGATGATTGGCAAGCACGGAGTGGAGACTTAGAACCATTGCAAAGGAAATCAGTTGCTAGGAGAACGAATCAATATCTCAAAGCTAGACGTCATTCCTCTTTTGAAGATGCAACGGAGAGAATTTTTGGCCAGAATTTTGCTGTTTCAACTGCAAATAAGGATACATTTCCATAGAAATATCCCTGAGTAAATTATTCTCATCTCTTCCCTTTTTCTTATTAACAATCTTGTAAGTAGACCCGTTTAATATCATAATCCATGTTCTACATAAAATTTTAGAAGAGATTACTACTCCCTTACAAGAAATGTCTCTTGACTGGATTTTCTTCATTTTTGGGCTAATCCTCGGGTTTCCTCTAATTCTTAGGAAATTCTCTGATAGGAATAGATGAAAAATCTCCTATTCAAGTGAAGAACTCAATTAACACCTTTCAATAGTTTCAGTATATAACTAAATTTATTTTTATCTCCTCCTAGGCTTGTAGAATCGATTTTTGGCAAAAATGTCTCATGATTGTATTATTCTTCCTCTTCCTCATTTCGATATTCGTTGGTCTTTCGACATTCGTAAGATTGCTATTCTCGAATTTCTACGTTTCTCCTAAACCTTTTTAAATTAAAAAATCACAATAGTTACATAAGTATTAACAATTGTGAATTGAGATGAAACACATGATTTATGATGAAATTGATAGAGAAATCTTAGAAATATTAAACCGAGATGGGAGAACTAAATTTACTACGATTGCAAAATCGATTAGGCGTACAGAGGGTACAGTTAGAAATAGAGTCCGACGACTACGAGAGAAAGGGGTTATTCAAGGTTTTCGAGTTGTGACCGATCCAGTGAACCTTGGTTACGAGAAACAAGCAATAATTCGATTTCAAATGGAACCTAGTTATGAAACCTATGCTCAAATGGATAATCTCCCCTTTATTTGTCAAGGAGTAAATTGTGATCTACTTGCCCTCTACCGTGCAAATGGTGAAAGTAATTTTATCCTTGAAGTCCTAAGCAAATCAAAGCATGATCTAGATTATTTCGTATCAGAATTAGGTAAATTCGATGGTATCGAAAATATTGAAGTGCTTATAAAAGAAGAAAAGATCTATGATAAACTCCCATAGATACTTTTTCTTTTTTTATTTCTTTAATTTTTTCTTATGTTGGAATGCCTAGCATCACAATTGAATACAGGATGGCTGCAGCATTCGTTACTGAATCCGAGGCATTTTCAAGACATCTTGCTGATTCTATCAGTAAGAAGTGTACTGAGAATCCCTGCTTGTCATTTATAGCTAGAATTTCCTCCCGTACCGCAAAGTGAACATTATCCGCTTCCCTTTCTCTATCCTCAATTATTTGCCGGGTATTTAAAATTAGCTGATCGTCGGTTCCTAACGCATTCACCATTTTTCTATAAATAATGACACTTTCATGAGTAAGCTTAACTAGTTCAGTCATATAATCAAGTATCATATCAAATTCTGACGTATCTACATCTAATTTTACAAGGAGAACTAAATTCTTACTTCCACTTTTTATCCAGTTAGCTACAGAATCTGCTACTCTGGTTAAACGAAACAATTTTTCACGTATTTCAGGTGGAAACAATCCTCGTGCAATTTCGGTTGCTAGATCATCTTGAAAATGATCTGCTGATCTTTCCTGCATACTTACACGATTATATAACTTTTCTGCTTTAGATTGATCGGGAGTTCTTAAAAGATCAAGCAATTCAAGACTTGCGGTGCAAGTATCACCCAATTTACCCGCATGTTGATCTAGGGTTTTTAATATTAGTTGATTTCTTCGTTCTTTAAACCAATGTAGTAAACTATTTTGACCTTCATTCAAGAGTTAACACCTTCTTAAGTCCATAAATAGGTGCACGAAAGATCCGTGCCTCTTTAGGGTTTAGCTGAATAAAAACATTCCCTTGTGATCCCAAATCGAGCTGAGAGTCGAGTAGTATTTCATCATCAGTTCGAAGTATAATTGTATATCTAAAATAACCCCCGATAAATTGTTTACCCGTGATATCTCCGATTAAAGAATTTTCTGTCGATTTTTTACTTATAACAGCATTTTCAGGACGAAAAGCAACCACTACGCTTTCTCCTTCCTCAAAATCAACATTATCGTTCAGTAAGCCAACGGATTGATTATTTCGAAAGCTAATATGAATCCTGTCATCAGAGGTTATCTCAGTTATGACTCCTTCCAAAAAATTGCTCTCTCCAAGGAAATTCATCGTGAAGAGCGTTTGAGGAGAACTATATAGCTCTTGGGGAGTGCCTATCTCAACAATTTCACCAGCACGAAGAATAACTATTCGATCAGCCACTGAACAAGCTTCTTCCTGGTCGTGGGTAATATGGATAGCAGTTAACCCTAATTCTTTAACCAATTTACGAATGGCATATCTTAATGTTACACGAACCTTATAATCCAACGCACTAATTGGTTCATCAAGGATTAGGAGTTTTTCACGCGTTGCAAGGGCTCTTGCCACTGCTGTCTTTTGTTGAGCACCCCCACTCAGAGCACGTGGATAAAGATCTTTTTGTTCTAGTAAATCCACCAGTTTCAGCATTTCTGATTCTACTTTTTTGAGTTCTGATGGGGAAATGTCGTTAACAAATGGTGCATAGGTAATATTTTCAGCCACAGTCATATGGGGGAATAGCGCAATATTTTGAAATACCATGGCGAAATCTCGTTTTTCTATCGGGATTCCTTCCACATTTTTCCCATCAATTTTAATTTTCCCTTCAGTGATATCCACAATTCCCGTAAGACAATTAATTAGGGTAGTCTTTCCACACCCTGAAGGACCTAAAATTGCGAGGTATTCACCATCTTTGATTTCTAGGTCGACGCCTGTTAGTGCTACTACCCTGCCAAATTTCTTTCCCAGCATTGTGATTTCGACGTTTGGCATCAAGTATCCTCCAGGTGTTTAATTTTATCCCAAGGCTCATTATAATGTATTATATCTTCAATATCAAGCTTTATTGTTACATCATTTTCTAGCTCATAATTTTTCATTTCCGTTGAGGGTACAGCAATTATAATTTGTTTGGGGAATGACTCAATGGTAATGACTAAATGAACCCACTTTCCCAAGAAGTACATGTCCTTAATTGTCCCTATGAACTCATTAGGCCCATCTTCTCTTGTTTCAGTTACAGGTGCGACCGTAATACCATCAGCTTTTATTGCTAGCACGTACTCATCTTTTGAAACGTCAGGTGTTTCTGATGTTCCACGATATGTCGTTAAACCTGTAATGGTGTGTTTTCCAACGGAAAATAAAACCTTCTCTCCTTGTACTTCTTTCAAACTCACAGGTATTAAATTGGTGACTCCAAAAAAGTATGCGGAAAATATAGTGTTAGGCCGCTGATATATTTCTTGGGGGGTTCCAATTTGAATGATACGGCCCTCATTCAGAATTAAAATACGATCAGCCACCGCTAATGCCTCCTCCTGATCATGTGTGACATGAAAGGTAGTTTTATCCAAATCAGTTACTAGTTTCTTAATTTCGGTACGTAATATTATCCTTAATCGTGCATCTAATGCCCTAAGAGGTTCATCCAGAAGAAAAATGCTTGCATCGGTTGCAATTGCTCGTGCGAGTGCCACTCTCTGCTTCATACCGCCACTCAGTTCATACGGCAAAGCATCGTATCTATGACGTAAGTTAACTAGATCTAAGACCTCGTTTCCAATTGCATTAATTTCTGGAAGTGATTTTTCACCTTTCATTTTCAGAGAAAAGATTGCATTATTCCAGACGTTTTTATAAGCAAATAAAGAGTAATCAGATGTTTGGGGTAGATAGGCTAAATTTCTGGATTCAGGAGGCAAACTAGTAATATCTTGGCGAGTACCCTGATTATCAACCATTATTTGTCCTTTCGTAGGTGGTATGAGTCCGGCAATGATTTTCAAAAGGGTTGTTTTTCCAGCTCCTGTAGGTCCCAATATTACGATATATTCTCCCTTCTCAATTGTTAGATCAATTCCCTTGAGCACTTCTTTTTTACCAAAGCGTTTCGATAAATCGGAGATGGTTATGTGTGTCTTTTCCATTTTTCATTCATCCTATTTACGCTTTGCTCGGGAGATGCTAGCTCGTAATGTGAAGATTAGCATCGAGGATATTAATATCAATATTATAGTGGTCAAGGCTGCAAGGAAGTAATTTTGGTCTACTTTAATTAAATTAACAATAAATACAGGAGCAGTTGTTGAGGTGGGAGAAACAGCTAACGTAGCCCCAGTTTCCCCTACACTTCGAGTAAACGACATTATCGCACCAGCGATTATTGAGAATTTAATGACTGGAAAAGTGATTTCCCGAAATGTTTGCATAGGCTTCGCTCCCAATGTTCGAGCAACATCTTCATATGCAGTATCCAACTCCTCCAACCCTCCTACTGTATTTCTAACGATAAAAGGGAAAGTCATACTAATATGTGCCATGATAACAAAAAATAGTTCATTTACAGGTATTACAGGTTGAAATGCCCAAAATAATCCTACCGAAAACCCAAGTGCAGAACTAGGCACAACATAAGGAATATCAACCAGTGCATCAAGAATTCGAGAAAATGTGTGGGACTTTCTTGCTATTAAAATGGCCATTGGTACTCCTAGAAACACATTAACAACTGTAGCAACACTAGCAACCAAAACGGTCATGAAAATGCTTTGTCCGAATAATGCCCAATTAGCTGAAGCTAGTGCTGCCAATGAGGCTCCTTGAATTAAATAAACTACTAAGAAAAAGGACGGTATAATCACAAAGAGTATTAAAAACCCAAAAGCGATAATTTGCCGCATCTGTGGAGCTTTCCCTTCACTAACCGCCCATTCAAACGAGGGATACACCTTTCGGAATGGTAGTTGTGCTTTTTTCGCTATAATTTTTGCCACAAACACTAAAGTAATTGCTATTCCAATCATGATTGCTGCAAGGAATGCCATACTCGGGAGTAACGAATCATAAGGAATCCCTTCAAGAGGGGTCTGATCTTGATAAGAATGTTTCCATGTACTAATCAAGGTTGTTCCTGTCTGGGTTACGCTCTGGATTGTCGCTAATAGAGTAACCACACCTCCTGTATCTGACAGACTCTTAGCTAGACTCAGAACCATTGCTGTAGCAACACCAGACCTGAACATAGGCAATGTAACAGTACGAGCAGCTGTAAACTTACTAGCTCCACAGGTACGTGCAGCTACTTCTAATGTAACATCAATTTCTTCTAAAATTGCAGTTAATGATCTTACAACGTAAGGGAAAGTTGTGGTGAAGTGAAATAAGATGAGCATGGGCAGAGCATTTTTGATGAATTGAACAGCGAATATTGGCGATTCTACGCTTGGCGTGACTCCCCAAAATAATGCAACGGAAAATCCTAAACCAGCAGTAGGAACTGCTAATGGTAACTCAATAAAACTATTCAACAACGATTTGAATCGAAATTCTTTACGGACCAGCGTCCAAGCAATTGGAAGACCAAAAATCAAATCAAATATAGAAACAATTATTGAAACGGAAATTGAATAAAATAAGGCTGATAATATCTGGGCCTGAATTTCCTGATTAGAGAATACTGAATTTTGAATAGCGGTAAATTCAAGGATAACATATCCAAGAACAAATATAGTGGGTAAAAGAACTAAAAGGAAGAAGAAAAAAACAACAAAAGAGTACCAAGCGGTATTAACTCGTGACTTTGAGGTAAAATTAGCTATTCGAATTGCCAATCGCTCTAGCTGACTTCTGTCTCTTTGTAACATCGTTCTAAGTTCCAACTGTCACTATCAATCTTAATTATGTACAATCACAAGTATAAATTCTGGACATAGATCCGATAAAGATTTCAAAAGATTAAAAGGATTATTTTCTCACTTATGGGAAAGGATCTGGGGTTTAATAAAGCTCATTTCTATGGTTCACTCAGTTTTTTTATTCTCAAAGAGATAATCAACTTCGAGGCCCGAAAGTGAAGGAAATTCAGGTTACTTTACCTACTGATCGAAAAACCTTGATGGACGAATTCTTAAAAGAATTCTCAATCTTGGCTACGACCTACGACTTTGGTGAAACAATTAGGTATGAGCTTCGAATCGAAGATTACCAGACAAATGTATTAATCGAAGAATTGAAAGCCAGGGGGGTTGGGGTCGCATATGGTGACATCGTAGTCAGACCTTTGTCTTTGTTAATTTCGAGTAAAAAAGGTGAAAATAGTCTCCCTGAGAGCGCGGGAGTAAACCGAGAAGAGATCTTGGCAAATGTGGGGAAAATTTCTGGCCTTTCGTACACTTATCTCTTAATGAATGGACTAGCCGCAGCTTTAGCGACTTTTGGATTATTAAATAATGATGTAGTAGTTATAATTGCTAGTATGATAGTTGCACCGCTTCTAGGACCAATAGTATTAACGTCACTTGGATTACTAAGTTTAGAAACAACGTCTTTTGTAAGAAAAGGAATTTTTTCCGAGTTCACTGGAATTTTTACCACAATTAGTTTAGGGGCTTTGATAGGATACATTTTCAATGAAGTTGATGTGATAGATATACATGCTACTGATTTAGGAGGGAATCAGATTTATTCTGAAGTATTAAACCGAACAGCTCTCACAATTCCGACTATTTCATTAGCATTACTGGGAGGTTTAGCTGCAGGGATAATTGTTGCACGTGGATTAGATGTATCCATTGTTGGTGTAGCTATTGCCGCTTCTTTGTGTCCACCTGCTGCAACCATAGGAATTCTAGGCGCTATTGGTCAATTCGATCTGGCCTTAAAAGCTACAAATTTACTTCTTTTAAACATATTAGCTATTATTCTTTCGTGTACAAGCGTTTTTTGGATCTTTGGAGTGAAGAGTCGGGGATTGTCCAAACGTCAATCAGCTAAAGTTCGACGTCTGAACGTCCTCTGGATTGTAATTGTTACTCTATTGCTAATTGCTATATTAATTAGTGCTGGGGTCTTTTAAGCAACAAAAAGAAATCTTGAGCAAGAAAAATATTTAGCTATTATTTGTTTGATCATTATTCTCCTTCTCCCCTAATTGAATAATACACAGACGTCCCTCAACAACTCCAATTTTCGCATTAATCTCGTTTTCATTAATCATCTCATAAACAAGAGACTCAAGCTCCTTGGGGTCAATTTGTACATTGTTTGCCAGAATTTCGATTGGTACACTCCCAAACTTTGTAATTTTTTCTGCGAGTTCTACTCGTTTCTGTTTGCGAACTAATCCATCTGATAAAGGACCAGCGGCGGATAAAACACTTTGGATATCACCTTTCTGGTAGGCTGCAAACACTTCGTATACAATATGCCCAAAACTTCCTAAATCGCGTGTGAGTGCATCTTGAACAATTTTTACTCCCCTTTTCGACTCGTGTTCAATTATTTCTAGTGCTACTAATGCAGCATCATATTTCAGTAGGCCTAGCCATACATCATCAGGTTTTTTCGCGATTTCATAATGAGAGAGGTACTCACGAATTGCTTTGCGTTGTAAAGTCACATCACGAGCAGTAATCATCCCGATAATAGTTCTAAGATGTTCTTTCTCTTTTGGACTTATCTTTTGGGTCATACGAAATTTAACTAGCTGTTCGAGAATTTGCTCTACAAAGGGGGTTTCAATTCTACCGATTTTGACAATAATCAACGATTTTTGGGAAAATGTGACATAATCAGGAGTTTCTATATCCGCTACTAACCAATCTACCAATTCCTTGATAAATAAAAGAGGTCTTGTCTTAATTAGTGAAATATATTCTTCGAAAAACTGGGGAGGCGTCTTTGAAGAAATTAAGGTACTTGTCAATTTTTTTGCGGCATATCCAGCCATATCTGCATTCTTAGTAATTCTCTCACCAATTGTTTGAATCATCTCTGTTCGATTGGATGACTCTTCAAAACTAAGAAAATTCTCAATGGTTTCAGTAAATGCCTCTTGACTTTCTTCTGTTTTTTTTTCTTCGATTTTTTCGACTGTTGTTGTAGACACTTTGTCATCAGGTGGAGTAAAATCTTCAGTTAATTCCTCCATCAATGTTTCAATCATTTCTTGGGTTAAAACCAACTCAGGATCTTCAAAATCATAATTACGTGTCTCTATATCTTGTAATTTAATGACTGGTTTAGATTTCTTTTGTCGAGTGACCTGGTTGCCAGGTAGTTCTACAGTAGTTTCAGCTTCTTCTACTATGTCAGCAATATCAGAAGTCGAGTTATCTGTTGTTGAATAGGTTAATTTGGTAACTAATTCTTCTAAACTACGTTTTTTACCTTGGTCTTCACTTTCAACTGAAATATCATTAAGAGACATTCCTAAACCTTTTAAAATGGTGGATAAACCTTGGGCATTTTTTATTTTTGTTAAATCTTCCATTAGTACATTAAATCCTTGAGTCCTCAAAGTTTTAACTTCACTAGCATCATCAGGCCCCACCACTAAATGATCAATAATGCCTGAGCATAGCTCTGCTATACCTATTAAGCTAGGTTTGATGGAAAGTAATTCTAGAATAAATTGTTCGCGAAATGAGAACTTAATAGGACAAACAAGAGTTGACGGGGCTTTGGATTCACGAACGACACGAGTAAATTCTTTATGTAATAGTAGGATTCCCAGAGAGCACGGGTCACTAGCCAGTATCAGAATAGCATCTGCTTCAGTAAGCGCTTTCTTTGCTTGCTCTCCTAATATATCTCGCTTAATATTGAGTCCTTTAATTGCTATTTTAGGTTTAGCCTTCTTATTACTTTTATTCTCTTTTGTCTCGTTTAGAAGATTACTCAGTTCATCTAAATCTGGCTTATTTTCCGCTTTTCTATCAATAAAACCAGTTATCTGGAAATATCTTAATGGAATATCAAAATCCTCCCCTTGTAACGCAAGTACATGCTCAGGGAGCTTTAAAGGATGAACGGAGATTTTTTTATTCGAGTACTCATTTAGAGCAACAAAAAAATCAGTAAAATCTTGTTTAGCTTTATGTTGTTCAGATACCCACTGAATTAAGAATCTCTCCGCATCAGTGAGAGGCAAACGCGTTTGAGAAATTGGTTTGGTAAAGATTTTGGCAAGAGAACTCTGGGCAAAATCATCAGGTACTATTGAACTCGCTAACTTGATGATTTCATGATGATACCAAACGTCATTTTCCTTCTCATTACCATTTTCATCAGCTAAACAAAAATCACCTGTAGTATTCGGCAAAATTGTTAATTGCAATCCAGCGTCCAGAAAATTCTGTAATAAGGGTGAGTGTTCTATACCAACTGAAATGATTACTAGTGATTTAGAACTCTCAGAAGTCATGTATAAACCTCAAAAACAAATCAAACAAGGGGGATCTTTTCTTTAAAAACAGTCTTATAACAATTTTCTGTGTCAGTGAATATTGAAATCTGTTTTAGGTTTTTCTTATTTCTCCATATTTATACACTTCGATAGACTTTACTCAAGTATTTAAACTATATCAATCACTTTTACCCAGAATTCTGACCAATGTATTGTTTATCAAGCAATTACTTGAAATGAAAAGAAAATAGTTCTTAGTCAGTAATTTTTCTTATCTATGACCATAAAAACCAATTCAATGTAAATCCCTCATATGGGTCGCATCAAAGTATTTAAGTAACTCTCTTCTAATAATAGTAAATCATCCTAGGTGACAAAGAAATGACACTTTCATTCGATTTACCTGAAGAAGCAAGTATGATGCGTGAAGCAGTTCGAGATTTTGCTGAAAAGGAAATTGCTCCAATTGCTGGTGATCTTGATGAACGAGAAGAATTTTCTCCTTCGTTAACAAAGAAAATGGGTGATTTAGGGTTACTTGGAGTATATTTACCAGAAGAGTATGGAGGTTCTGATCTTTCCTATCTATCCTATATCATCGCTGTAGAAGAGCTAGCTCGAATTGATGGTTCACAAGCGGCTACTATCGCAGCCCATAACTCATTAGGAATCGGACCGATTTATTATTTTGGATCAAAGGCACAAAAAGAGAAATATTTACCACAATTGACTACTGGAGAAAAATTATGGGGGTTTGGACTTACAGAACCTGAAGCAGGGTCTGATGCAGGTGCTTCCAAGACGAAAGCAGTGAAAGAGGGAGATTCATGGGTAATCAACGGAAGTAAGAACTTCATTACAAATGGTTCGTCTCCAGCCTCGTTGGGTGTTACTGTACAAACCATAACAGGGTTACGTCCTGATGGAAAGAAGGAATACACGTGTTTCCTAGTTGATCAAGGAACTGAAGGATTTGAAGCAACTGAAATGCATCGAAAAATGATGTGGAGAGCTTCTATCACATCAGAACTATTTTTCACGAAGTGTAAAATACCCGAAAGTCAAATGCTCGGCAAACGTGGAGAAGGATTCCATCAGATGTTAGATACACTTGACAAAGGACGGTTAAGCATTGCTGCAATGGGATTGGGTTGTGCAGTGGGAGCTTATGAGCTTGCCCTAGAATATGCCCGACAACGCACCGCTTTTGGTCGAAAGATAGCAACATTTCAAGCGAATGCTTTTAAGCTAGCCGATATGGCGACAGAGATTGAAGCAGCACGAAATTTACTGTATAAAGCAACTTGGTTATATGATCAAGGGCGTGCTGAATACAAAAAGTATGCTGCTATGTCAAAATTGTACTGTTCGGAGGTAGCTAATCGAATAGTGAATCACGCAGTCCAAATTCATGGTGGCTATGGGCTTATGAAAGAATATCCTGTTGAACGGTTCTATCGTGACCAGAAATTGCTAGAAATCGGTGAAGGGACTAGTGAGATTCAACGTTTAGTAATTGCTAGATATATTGGATGTTATAAATAAAACACATCTCTTTCTTCGATTTTTTTAAAGCAACATAGCTTTGACAATAATATCCATCACACCGCCCCAAGAAATTTTTCGAGTTTCATTATTAGAAGGTTTATCCATAGAATATCTAATGTGGGCAATTTGTCCAAAATGATGGACAGCATGCAAAGAAGTTCTTAAAATAACCCAACTCAAAGTACCTGGTGTCATCAGCTCCTCTCCTTCGTACTTAGGTGTATGAAATTCGAGATCTGAATCGTTAGAATTCTGAATACATGTTATTAAGTGTTTTTCCAGCTCATCGAAAGTAAGTAAAAGTTTTTGAAACTCACTAGATTTTGGTTCATATGAATAAGTCTCATCTTCCAAATGTTTTAACCAAAAAATTTCAGCATTAATGATATGCCGGAATAAACTCTGAATTGTACGAGCATTTGTTTTTTCAGGTTGCCAGAGAAAATCTTCTTTTATGAGGTCCTCAAGCATCCAATGGCCGTATGTTCGGAGCACTTTAATGATTTCGACGATTTGCTGCTTTATTTTTTGTTCCCTCATTCTTTTTTAGCTCGCTTATGTTTGAGTCTTATTTTCCATCTTTTAAGGATTAACGACAAAGAGTTCATAGTGTAATTCCTAAATACTATGTTTTTCCTATTTTTCTCTTTGTTTTCTTTGCCCATTCTTCATATCTTGAGACTTTCTCTAGCACATCATGCGCAGCTGTTGCTGCTTTCGTGTAAGCATAAGACGCTTTTTCAAAATCACTTAAAACTTCATGAAGTTGACCAAGATTCCACCAAGTTTGATGATGTTGGGGATCAAGATCTAAACATCGATTCCAACTTTCTAGGGCTTTTGAATACTTCCCAATATTGAAATAAGCTAGACCAAGATGGCGATATACCTCAGGATTTTTAGGGTCGACATCTACCACTTTTTTGAAAATTTCAATTGCTTTCTCATTCTCAACCTGGTGTATTAATTCGATTCCTTCTTGTAGTTTATCTGACACGAACTCACCTTCAATCCACAATCAAGCTCTCAATGTTTCGGGGATACCTTGTTATCCGTTCCATCCCTTCATCAGTAATGATGACGGTATCAGAATGTCGGAATCCACCTATAGATCGGTCATAAATACCAGGTTCCACTGTAAATACCATTCCTGGTTTCATTATTATATTATTCATACCCATATCTAGAAAAGGTCGTTCATGACCTTCTAATCCAATGGCATGACCCGTATGATGCTGGACAAGATTCATCACTCCACATTCTTTAAAGACTTTACGACAGGCCTGATCTACTTCTGATACAGGAATTGCTGGCTTTAAAGTATTGAAAGCAACTTGTTGAGCTTTCAGCATTATGGAAAAATATCCTTTTTGCTTCTCTGTAGGTTCACCCACAAACATGGTACGCTCTAATTCAGACAGATAGCCAGCAATATTAGCACTTGCTCCTGTAACGAGCGTATCACCTCTTTGGAAAGTAGCGTTTCGAGTCATTGCATGGGGAATGGCACTGTATGGCCCAATTTGCCCCCGATATCCTGCACCACATGGCCTAGAGCCATAACCAATAGGAATATATTCAGAGCCTAATTCTTTACGCATGAGTTTAGAAGCATCATGTGAAGCTTGAAATGAAACATCAATTTCATTTTTTCCTTCATGTGTGTATTTTTGAAGGAGTTCATGGGCTTTTGCACTCCAATGAGAACTTTCACGAATACAAGCAATCTCATCAGGATCTTTAAGAATTCGCATTTCTGTAATAAGTTCTGAGTATACGGAAAGAGACATCTTTAATACCACCTCAAATGAAGGTCCTTGATACCCCCATATACCACGAGCGCCTCGAGCCTCTGCACCTATCTTACTTGTGATCTTAAGTCTGTTCTTAACAAATTTGGAGAAATGTGTCAAGGGATGGATTTCATCGGGATATTCAAAATAGCTCCCTACTTCTTTTGCTTGTGGTACTTCTTCTTGGACATGAATTTTTTCGAGTTCAGGGACAAAAAAATTAATTTCTTCGTTTTTGAATATCAACACAAAAGGCC
>DXJL01000165.1 GCA_019057635.1 Candidatus Heimdallarchaeota archaeon | reverse complement strand
GTCATCTGGTTCTATTTGTCTATAAATGTCCATATCTGTCAATCTATCCGACAACAGGATTGACCCCTAGCATATACTTCTCCTATCTAAACCAGCCTTTGACGACATAACTGGATCTTCTTTGTGTTTCCTCAATATTAAGACATAATTCTTAACACAGTCTTGATAATATCGCTATAAAAGTGATAATATTTCTTGGAAGAATTGGTTGAAATCAAGTCCAAGCCAATTTAAGAAGTGTACAGCCGCTATTATTTCTATTCCAAAAACTAAAGAGCTACGCATTAATCTTTTGACTACTACCTCTGCGGATTCCTCGCTAACAAAGTCTGAAAAAAATAAATCTCCTAAAATGTTTAATTCCCCAAAGGGGAAAAGAAGAATGATAATTAATAATAGAAAGTTTGCTCGGAGAAGAGCAAGAATTCCGAATCCAGCCAAAGCTGAAACTTGAACGATAAAAAAGAATTTGATGACATTCATAGTGTTTTCAAGCCCATATTTGACAGAAAAAGTATTGTAACAATGTTCTCTGTCAACTGTTGTATCCATCATCACTGTTGGCAATACTACAATTGCAATAGTGGATATAGAAAATAGGATAATAGGGATAACTAATTGCCAAGGGGGAATGATTAATATGCACTCTATAGCGAAAAAAGGACCAAGAACACCAAAGCTTAGTAAGTCTATCACTAAATCCCATGGAGCTTTTCCTTTTAACTGTAAAGGAGGTACCGAATATACAATAGCAAGAATAATCGCAATAGGTACCAAAAATTGCAGGCTTTTATTATATATCATAGAGTGAATTATGGAGCCTAAAAAACTGAAAGACCAAAAAATGAATATCATACACCATATCCATTTTTTCCCAATCCCAAGTTGCTCAACCCATGAATTGAATAAATCTTTCCTAGGGTTATTTCTATCTACATCTTTATCGTATATAGCATTTAGGCTAAAATGACCCAAATAAAATGAGAACATTACACAAAATCCAAGAAGGATGGAAAAGAACAAGAAACTATTAATGAGAATTAATGGAATAAGGAAATATAAAAAAGTGAGAAAGAATGCCCAAAACGGTCGAGATATACCTACTGTCCCAATCAAGAATTTTTTCAAATTTCTCACTACTCACTCTTAGTTAAACTATTAATTTCTTTTAAATGCATTAATGATTGCTAAGTTCTTGGAATTCGAAAACATAGAATAAATATGTTCATCCTGCTGATAATGGCCTGACTTCTAGAGAATGGAGGTCTGGTATGTGCCCTAGTAATTACTTTTCCCATCTAAAACAGCCTTTGACGACGATTATTCATATGTAATAAGTCTGGTGTCAATCTATCGGATCAATGACTTCTATGTCTTTTATTTTCTTAAAATCTTGATCATGAGTTACTAATTTTGAAATTTCAGCTTTTTTCATACAAACGAGAATTGTGACATCTCTTCCTCCTATTCCATGATGTGAAACTTTTTGAAACATTTCCAAAAACTCATCTAAATCTTTGGAGGTAAATTCAAGAGTTTCAAAATGACCTAATTGGAAAACATGGCTTTTCTCTGAACCAACAACGGGTCCCAACCTTTTAAAAAGATAATGTATTACTTCTATAAGGATTATTGCACTTGTGGCAATATTTCCTTGTTTAATTAAAGGATCAAGATATTTCACCACTGTGGAGTGTTCAGGAAGGTTTTCATCGAAATAATAGACCCAGATATTACTATCAACCATATACATTTAGAATTTAACTCCCCACATTTCTTTTAGTTTTAGAGGGTCAATTTGGTGATTTTCAATGGTTATACATCCCTTTAATTCTGTGATAAACCTTTCAGGAGATATTAAACGCTTAATTATTAGAGAACCATCTTTCTCTCTAATCAATACCTTTTTTCCAGGTGTTAACCCCAAGCGTTCGCGTTCTTCTTTCGGGATAGTGATTCGTCCACGATTATCAATTTCAACAATACCCATCGTTATTCCCATTCCCACTAGTGTGCCCACGTATTTTAAAGGTTTGGTTTATTTTTCAATTAATCATTATATTACTGAAATATGTTCTAAATACGTCTAATTCAAAATAACTTCATTTTATTAACCAGATGTGAAACATCCTGTATTGATTACACTTCAAAGATGAATTAATGACGATCTATACCCTAGTATATACTTTTCTTATCTAAACCAGCCTTTTACGACACTTCAATTCTGATCCAACTTGAAACAGTATAGATAGTATTTATCTGCAAAGTCGTCTTGGTAAATGGAAAATCATTTCGACTCCCATCAAATTCCTATACTGACCTAGATTCCCGTATCAGTGTGTAATTCTTATCATATGAATTAATATAAGAGAAAAATAACTACAAAATATTGTTATAGAGGAATCAATGATGGAAGAAGTGATCTCTGTACTTCATGTTGATGATGAACCTAGCTTTTTACAATTGACACAGAAGTATATGCAGCTCATAGGGGATGAAAGCCTAAAATTTTATCCAATATCTGATCCAACGAAAGTTTTTGTAGAGCTGAATGTGAGAAATATTGATGTTATCGTAACAGATTATCAAATGCCTATACTGAATGGCTTAGAGTTACTTAGTAAGTTGAGAGAGTCAAATAAGAATCTTCCTGTTATCATTTTAACAGGAAGGGGTAGAGAAGAAGTGGCAATTAGGGCGTTGAACCTAGGTGCAAACTATTATATGGAAAAACGAGGTGATATGAAAACTTTATTCGGTGAGCTACGGCATAATATTCTCCAGGTAGTAAGTCACAGACGTATGGAAAAAGCCCTGAGAGAAAGTGAAGAACGTTATCGGATCATTTTTGATGAATCACCCATTAGTTTATGGGAAGAAGATTTTTCTGATGTCAAAGACTATTTCGATCAATTAAAATCAAAAGGAATACAGGATTTACGCCAGTTCATGGATTCAAATCCTGACGAAGTTGAAAAATTTTCAAGTATGGTCAAAATAATTAATGTTAACAATACAACTATAAAGATGTACAACGCTAAGGACAAAGCAGAATTTTTTGAAGGACTTTCCACATTCTTTAATGCTGAAGCTACGGATCTATTCAAAGAAGAACTTATTGCTCTTTTTCATGGGAACACCGTCTACCAAAATGAATTTCCTGGTTATAAATTTACAGGAGAGAAAATTGATGTTATTGTACGTTTATCTGTTATCCCTGGTTATGAAAAAACGTTAGAAAAGATTATAGTATCCGTAATTGACATAACCAAGCTGAAGAATGTTGAGAAAACATTACGACGTCAAAAACAAGAACTCAGTGAATTTGCCCATTTCATTGCTCATGATATCAGTAACTGTTTATTCACAATTGAGGGGTATACTCAACTTCTAGATCTTGAATATGATGAAGCTTCCATCATCAATAGACAGGTGGAGTATATGAAATCTTTACTGACGCGTTCACTCACACTTGCTGATGCAGGGCTAGTTGTTGAGTTGAATGACATGGTTAACTTGAATGATCTTGTTCAAAGTGTTGCTAAGACTGTGCTTCCTAAAAATGTCTCTTTTATTCATGATCAGCTTCCAGAAGTTTTAGGCGATGTCGAAAAACTCTTTCAAGTCTTCAAGAACATCTTTGAAAATGCTATACTACATGGAAAACCCCAAAAAATCGAATTAAAGCTGTTAGAAGATTATGATTTTATCCATATTCTGGTGATTAATGATGGTATTCCAATCCCTTTCAAAATCCAAGAGAAAATCTTTGACTATGGATTCACAACGATTTCAAAAAGTATGGGTCTTGGTCTTTCTATCGTTAAGAAAATAATTGAAGCTCACGGCTGGTACATTTCCGTTCACTCGAGTCAACAAAAGACCTATTTTCAAATTTCTATTCCTTCCCAGGGAAAATCATCTTCATGAAGAGCTCTGAAACAGAATGAGTAGTCTATTATGCCAAAAAATTATGGTTGATTAATACAAATGGTGAACAAGCTAAAAATCCAGCAGTTGATTAAAAAAGCAAATTCAATGAAGTTTTAGTGATCATTGATAATTTGGAGAATACTAGTGACATTAATTTAGAAGATCGCCTCGTATGCAGGTTCTTTAAGAGTCAAGTACTAGTAAAGACAGGAAAAACTACAGAAGGTCTAGAATTAGCAGATAGAACATTAACAGAGGTTCGAAATCAGGTGTGGGGAAACCAGCTATTACTGGTTGACGCCATCATCACGAAGATTGAAGCCTTAAGATGGGCTAAACAATTTTTTAGTACCTATTCAGTAAAGAAGCTTTCTGGGTATCTTAAACTGCTAGAGGAGGGAGAACGAATTCTCAAGAATATCCCAAATATAGAACCGCTGGAGAGAACAGAACGGGCAGCTTTTTTCCAAAGAAATAAGGGTTTTATTAACAGGTCGTTGGGAGAGTTAGACCGTGCAGAAAAATGCTTTCAGGAAAGCGTAGTACTTTATAAGAAGATAGGTAAGAAAAAGAGTATAGTTGAAGTACTGGTGGATTTGGCTACTATTCTGGGAATTAGAGCCGATCATGATCGTCAATTAGAAATTTTACAGGATTGTTTGAACCTCAGTGAAGAGCTTGAAGATAGGGAAGGAATTGCTGAACATCTCCTGAATCTTGCTAGTGTTCATCAAAGTAAAGGAGAACCAGAAACAGCTTCGATATATGTCCAGAGAAGCCTGCACTTAGCTGACGAGCTCCCTGGGACTAATCGTGTTGCTAGACTGCTATTCAATATCGGAGTCTTTTATTGTAAATCGAAAGATGAAACCGCTGCTTCCCTTGCTGCTTATCAAAAGAGCTTATATATCAGTGAAAAACTGGACGACAAGGATGGAATTCATTTATGCCTCCACTTATTAGGAGATATATGTCAATATTCAAAAGGAGGCTTAAACAAAGCTTTAGAGTATTATAATAGAAGTCTGGCACTATTTGAGGAAGTTGGCCAGAAAATAGTGCATAGTTGGAATTTACTAGATGCTGGTAACCTTTATCACCTTAAAGGAGACTTAGATCTTGCACTTACCCACTTTCAAAAAGCTCTTCCTCTATTGGAGGAAATAAGTGATGATTTCTATTTTTGTCAAACGTTTCTTCATATTGGCCGTGTTTATCGCTCGAAAGGGGACAATGACACTGCTTTGGACTATTATAAGAGATGCTTGAAATTATTAGAAGAAAGAAAATTACGATTTGGTCAAGAAACCGAAGGATTAGCCTATTACGAGCTAATCGCGGTAATGCTCGATAACAAGGACATTAGCGAAGCAAAGAAGTACTTTAAACTCTTTAATCGGTATTATGAAAAGGAAGGTCAAAGCAAACAATTCCTAAATCAATGGTATAAACTCTCGGAAGCCCTGATACTGAAAACTAGCATTAGGATTAAGGATAAAGCCCGTGCTCAGCAATTGTTTCAAGAAATAATTGACGATCCAAACGTAAAACTCAACTTACTGAATTATTTAGCTGATTCAAAAAAAACTGCTATGTTAAACCTCTGTGAACTTCTCCTTTTTGAGCTAAAATCATCCCCAGATGAAATAACTGATGAAAATGAAGTTTTCCAGGAAGTTAAGCAGCTTCTAAACAATCTCGCTTCATTAGCCCAAGAACAACATTCTTTTCCCTTGCTTATTGATGTGACAATCCTCCAAGCAAAATTAGCTTTAATTGAGGGACATCTTACAAGAGCGATGCAGTTCCTAGCTCAAGCAAAGATCACCGCAGAAGAAAACGACCTTCAATTGTTCCACGAAAGAGTAATTGGAGAAGAAAACCACTTGAAAGCCCAATTAAGTGTATGGGAGAATCTGATCAAAGAGAATGCGCCACTACAGAAACGACTTGCACAAGCCCAAGTAGAGGAGTACCTCTTAGCAGCAAAAAAAATGGTTAATTTGTCACATTAACCATCATCGTAACGAGGGTAATTGGAACAGGATTTTAAGACGAATTCTATTTTAAATTTGTATGCAAGAGACTAGAAGTTGAGTCTCGAGTATATACTCTCTGTATAGGCTGTTCCTCTTGTCATTTGCCCCATTATACGTTCAATCTTAGAAGAGTAACGGTGCCAATTAAATTACTGATGTACGGGGTATATTTCACGGTATATATCATGGATATACTTTTCCCATCTAAACCAGCCTATGACGACGATTTACTCCATTTCATCCCACATAGTATCTGTCCCCTTTTTCATTTCTAGAAGATCGGAAGTAATAGTTTCCCACACAATAGACTTATCCACTCCAAAATAGCCATGAATGAGCCTATCGCGCATAGCTGTCGCCCCTCTCCAGTTTATGTTTGGATAATGATCTTTTATCTCTTGTGATAGATTTTTTACAGCTTCTCCAATTATTTCCAAGTTTCTAACGACAGCATCTACTGTCTTATCATCTTTTTCAAATTCAGTGAATGTCATATCCTTGATATACTGCTCTA
The DNA here is from genome assembly GCA_019057635.1 of Candidatus Heimdallarchaeota archaeon. Taxonomy (GTDB): domain Archaea; phylum Asgardarchaeota; class Heimdallarchaeia; order Hodarchaeales; family Hodarchaeaceae; genus Hodarchaeum. Next base: position 11,702 of record DXJL01000165.1, on the reverse strand, counting down.
TTTTACTTATAGCTTCCTTAATATCTGCAATAAACAGCTTTGGGCTTCTATTCGACATAAATTACATCCTTCATTATTGTTGGAACAATAATTTCTTTAAGGGCATTGGGGGTGACGACTTCTACTTTGACGCCTAGTTTACTGGTAAGGTAATCTTCTAAATCGAAAAGAGTAAAAAAACTAATTGGTTTTCTTACTTCTATTAAGAGATCGATATCACTTGCTTCAGTCTGTTCCTCCCGTGCATATGATCCGAATATACCAATTTTTTTGATATTGTAGGTTTTGGTAAGAAAAGGGATTTCAGCTTCTAATATTTCTAAAACCTTTTTTTTCGATAACACTTTGTTCACCCCTGTTATCACCTTGATTTACCAATAATAAGCTGGATGTTTAACTTGTAGGTGTATTCTTATAGACTCTTCCTTAAAATCTTTTATATGAATTTCCTTTTCTACAATTTTTTTGCATCGATAAACAGTTGACCCAACCGCTTTATCATTTATGAAAGTGTTTCAATGAAATATTGTTTTAATTGGATGAGAAAGTAAATACCTTACCAATCTAAACCAGCTATGGAAAATATGTGAATTTTTACCATATAGAGCCTAATAATGTAGGGTGGAAAGTTGGAATAAACCCTCAGTCCGAAACTTAATAACTACTTGATTTCCTCCCTATCATTGTTATGTAGGTTCCATACCCTTCATTGATCAACCTTTTGCCCTCTTTTAACCAATATTTTGCTTCTTCAATGTTCAATGTTCCTATATCGATTTTTTTCAAGCCTGTTGCAAGTTCTGCTATGAAGATCTTCTTTTTGATCTCATCAAATGTGTTTAAGACAAATTTCTTTTCATCTAAAACAGAAGTAATTTTAAAACCTACGTTCTCAAAAACCTCCTTGTATCCTTGAACTGACAATGCATCAGCGATACAGGCTACTCTTAAGAGTAAATCTTGAGCATTTATAGGTAATTTTCTTTCTATTGCTACATCTGATACTCCTAGTCTGCCTTCAGGCTTTAAAATTCTGTACATTTCTTTCGCAGCAACATTTTTATTTGGAAAAATGCAAAACGAGCATTCAGATATTACTACATCAAAATAATTAGCTTCAAACGGAAGGGTTTGTGCATCCCCTACCTTAAATTTTATATTATCTAATCCTCTTTTCTGAGCTGCGTTATTCGCTTCTTTTACATTTTTCCGACTAAGATCTAGTCCAATGATTTTTGATCCAAATTCTTCAGCAAGAAAACAAGCTGATGTACCCAACCCTGAAGCAAGGTCTAGTACTAAATCACTTGGTTGGAGACAAAGTTCTTCTCCCAGTTTCTTTGTAAGCTCCAACCCTCCAGGATGGAATGAATCACCGAAGAGTAACTTGAGGATATCCTGCTCATAAAAATTGCAACAGGCTATGTTGAAGTCAGTGCTCCCTCCTAATAAATCGTCCTTAAGTGACATGGTTATATCTCTCTTGTTTATAGGAAATCTTTGAGGTCATATTGATCGCGGTAAATTGTGTTATAGGCACAGAAAGGCATTATTTTTCCATCAGGTAGCACTTGGTGAATGCAGCATTTCATCAGTCGTTTTATGTCAAGATCGTATGAACTCATGAAAGGCTTAATCATCACCATTTTGAGATGTTCAACATATTTTTGTAATGATTCCTGAATGGATCCAATGTTCAAGTCGATGCCACATGCTGCACAATAACCTTCCACCAAATTAATGGATCCTGGTGTCGTGGCCATACTAAACAACTCCTCTAGAGCATCTTTTATTACTTGCTCTGCATTTGTTGGAAGTGTAGAATTGGTAAAATAGTCTAAATAATCTTCAACTTCAATCAGGCGTCTAATTGTAGTAAACTCCTTTGTATCGGGATCTATATACGAAAAAGAACAAGCAGAACAATGTGGTTCAGGACAGGGGATGGAAAAAAAGTCTTCTTTGGTATAGAAGCCCGTCTGTTCTTCAATAAGTTTTATAATATCTATTGTAGTTAAATGATCCAGAGGATCGTATTTTAAGTCCAATCTCCCTTCTGCAAAAAGTGGTTGGAAAGATACACCCATAATCCCCTTTGACTCATGTACAAAACGTAATATTTCTCCAATCTCATGATCATTTATACCTTTAACTACAGTCATGATAAGAGTGATAGCTATTCCAGTTAAAGAAAGGTTCTCTATTGCATGTAACTTTTCTTCTAGAAGATTTGGGTTGCCACGGAGTTTATCATAGGTATTTTTTTCAAAACCGTCGAACTGAAGGTAAACAGCATTCAAACCTGCGTTTTTAACTGCATGTGCAAAAGCTAGATCTGAGGCAAATTTTCTCCCATTTGTATTCAGCATGACAGTTTTAATACCTCTTTCCTTACATTTTGTAATGATCTTCAACAAATTGGGATGAATTGATGGCTCCCCTCCCGATATTTGTACAATTTCAACTTGATTAGATTCTGAGCTTGTTAAATTGTCAATCATACCTTCAATCACGTCTATGGGCAAATCAACTCCTTCTTTCCCTCCAGCGTTAGCGAAACATATGGGACAAGCCATATTACATCGATTAGTAATCTCAATTAACGCCAAACATGTGTGTTGTTTATGTTCAGGGCAGATACCGCAATCTGCTGGACATCCTTCTTTTACTTCTGTTTGATATTCCAATTTTTTAATCCCTGGCTTATTAAACCGTTCAATTGCCCTATAATACTCAAAATCAGAAGAAATAAGACTTTCGGACCATCCATGTTGTGAACAGCGTTTTCGCATTAGGACTTTGTTTTTGCGTACAAGTATTTGTGCATCAATAGTTTTCTTACATTTCGGACAAATAGACTTGGTGATATTGTAGAAAAGATCCTCTTCCAATATTTTTTGGTCTAGATCGTTTTCTTGTATGGATATGTACTTAGTTTCGTCTACTTCTCGAACCACTTGTTATTTCACCCTTTTCGTTAACTTCAAAGACTATAAAGGAAGTTTAGCAATAATCTATAACAGTTAATTTCTTCTTTTCTATTATTCGGATGATGTTTGAAATTGAATGTGTTTCCGTTTCTAAATACATCGGTATTCCTTCCCAATCAGCAGTTTCAACTATTGCCTGTATTAGTTTCCCACCAAAACTTTGTCCCTGATATTCTGGTGAAACTCGGGTGGGTCAACAGCTGCTGAGATATCTAGAAATATCTAGCCATTTTTTCACTTGAAACAATGGAGAGATTTCCAAAAAAGTGGGGTTCTTATAAAGGAAAGAGACCCCTACTCAATTGTCATCCCTAGTGTCATTCGAAACGGTTGACTCTCCCACCAATGGAAGGATGGGAAGGCAACGGACCACGCCGTCAACGGAGGACAAAGACGAGTTCACAGCTCCCCTGGGTAATTAACGAGTGACCGTTCTGATTACCTTGTGATTAGAAGACAGGCCTCGACGCTAAGGCTCAGGAGGCAGGATAGTGTCCTGCAGTCACACCTCGACTCCAGGTGAAGGTGCGTCTGATTCCCCGCTAAGGGAAAAAGATGTTTAACAGAAAGCCTGACCAAAACAGGACTGAAGGTCTAGGTTTGTAGAGGTTTTATGTACCTGGTTTGGAAAAAAGCAAAAGAGTACAAACAATCGATTTATTAGACTAAGATTCTCTCTAGGATTTATCCTTCAAACTTTGAATGAAGGTTTGAGTAAATTCTTCTATTTTTGTCCAATTTCTGTAATCATTTATGCCTTTAGGATCGAAATTAGGTGATTCCTTACCAGCTACTTTTAAAATCTGTTTATTCAACCAGCCAACGTTCGAGCTGGGAGAGACATTCATTATTCCCCCAAATGCTTCGTAATCATCCACAGTAACACCTAAATCCGTCAATGCTTTTAAACAATATTCTTCTTTTATCTCTTGATATCTTTCGGGAATAGCTGCATATCCAGAACAAACAAAGAAGACTTTCGATCCATCAAATTTATTAATCGCATCTTTCTTCTTTTTAATGAAATTTTTAATTTCTTTTGTCCATTGGCCGATTTTAATCCCTGATCCTATAATTAGGCCTGTATACTCAGTTAGTTCAGGCCATTGATTTGCTTTTACATTAATAATATCTACTTCAATATTAGCTGCTTTAAGCCATTCAGCCATTCGTTCCGCCACCTCCTCGGTTGCTCCATATCTTGTACCATATGCAATTAAAACTCTCACAAGAATAACTCCTAATCCATATAAGATTAAATCCCTTTTTTGAATCTAGATTTTTATAATTTAACTTAAGAATATTTGTCAGAACTTTCCGCATAACACAAATATCAGTCTGATCCTAGAAAGTACATTTTTTTTGTGTGGAGTCACTCCTAGAAGAATCCATATAATTTGTATAATGCTTATTTCATGTCGAAACACTACAAGTACTCTTATACTTCAGGATTCCAAAAAACAGATAGAAAATTCAAACGGTTAGTTATAATGACAACTTATGAACCGTATGTCAGAGGAATTCGAAGCTCGTTATTGAAAAAGGTAATTTCGGTGACTTATTCGACTTTTTTTCCTCACATCTCCCTAATTTTTTTTATTAATTCTCCCGCTTCTTCAGATCTCTCCAAGATTAAATCAGCAGTTGTATTTACCTCGCTTGAATCAGATGATGCTTTAATTGTAGTTCCTGCACCCATAATGATCTGTAATATATTACCAATCTTATGTGAATAATCATCTGTTAAGAGATTTTTCTTTTTAAGATAGATTCCTTGCTCTAAATGTAGGAAAACCATTAATCCAAGTAAAGTTACCATGGCAACTGATGCATAGTACGCCATTATTGCTATAATATCAGTACTCATATATAACCCGTAAGTATAATCAGGAACAAGTGTAATAACATACACGTAAACGATAAGAAAACCTATCAAGAATATCATCAAGAGAACAATCAATCCATAACTGTATTGTAAAATATTTCTGATTTCTTTTCGATTGGAATATACTAGAGTAAGAAAAATCATTATTATAAGAAATTGAATGAAAACAGAAACATTGACAGCTATTGAGACGTCAAGGAGAATGAACACGGATATTGGTACGATTATAATCATCAGTAAACCACTTCCTACAATATTTCTTGAATATATTGTGAAGTACATGGAGAGTCCTGTAATTAGCAAATATAAGCCAATATTAAGGCATACCACATTTGTGATAAGAAAGAGATTCACAATTAAGAGATCTTGAGTTAAAGTTGTACCAAATGGTGGAAATGCAGAAATTAATAGAAAAATCCAACCCATGAGTTGTAGAAAATGTCTACTTTCCTTTGTTTTGGAATACATATCAAAAGATACAATTACCCCTATAAGACGAGAAATTATGTTAACTACCAATCCGAATACAACTAGAACATGCATTCCCAAGTCAGATTTCATTCCTAGCTAGTTATTTTTTATGTGAGTTTTTTTATAAGTCCTTTAGATTTATGAATCTTATCAAATTCATCTGAATGATTGTCATAAATTTTGCATTAAGCTAATCTATTCAAGCGATGATAGAATGGTCGAAGAGAATAATACTTAATGTTCACAGCTGAAAACATTTATAGCGCTTTGTGAAATATTCACACAGTAATTCGTAGTGAAGGGATATAAATGGAGTTCTTACCAGAGTTAAAACTAACACTGTTTAATGGTTGGATATTTCTATTCTCTTTTTTTCTCCTTCAACTATATAACTTGACATTTGTTTCAAAACAAATGAGAGATAAACTTCTTGATAGATCAAATTTTGATAGAAAACAGTGGTTCTTGACGTTAAGCGGTAAATTCGTTGCAATTCCTACAATGATATTAATGATCTTAACTCCTATTACGTCTGAGTTTATTGAATTCTTCTTGGGTATTGTTATGTTTTTATTTGGAATGGTTGGCCTTAGACTTGCCACATTAAACTTTATTACCACTCCTTTGGATCAACCTGTGACCAAAGGGCTTTATAGCGTTTCAAGGAATCCCCAAGAAACAATGTTATCGGTAATTCTGTTTGGAATAGGATTTACTGTCGGTTCTTGGATGATTTTCATTCTATTAGTGATTTCCAGAGTCTTTAATCACTTCCAAATTCTTGCGCAGGAAAAGGCATGTATGAAACAATATGGGGATAGTTACCAAGAATACATAAAAAAAGTTCCAAGATATTTCCTAGTATTCTAAAACCTGCGAAATTCATTCACGACCCTATAGTACGAATGGTCAAACTCCCACTTTGTTACAACTTTCTACATCCCTTGTGGTTTGTCAAGATAAGAAATTCATTAAGTCTTGACTAATAAATTTGCCTTTTTCTCCACTTTCTAGTTTTAATAATTTCTTTTTTATTGGGAGTCCACCTCCATACCCAATAAGTGCACCATCTGACCCAACGACACGGTGACAGGGAACAATAATTGCAATTCCATTCTGTCCATTTGCATTTCCTACCGATCGAACCGCTCCAGGGCGCCCAATCTTCTGTGTAATATCCATATAAGAAACAGTTTCCCCATATTTTATATCTAACAGTGCTTTCCATACCTTTAATTGAAATTCAGATCCCTTGATATCTAATGGGACTGTGAAAGATGTCAATTTTCCTTCTAAGTAAGATTTCAATTGCTCTTCAGCGAGTTCGATAATGTCTGTTGTACCATACGAAATATTTTTTCCATAATAGTTCTTTATTTGGTTGATTATCCTGGGAAAACTCTTTCGGTATTTGAAATCCATCAGACACAGGCCTTGTGTAGTACTTCCAAACATCATTATTCCTATGGATGTTTTCACCTCTTTAAATGTTAAAGGTGCCATTTTATTGAGTTGATAGGCCCGAGAAGAAGGTTGAGGAGGTTTCAATACTACTTTATCCGTCATTTCAATGTTTTCAAGGTTTTTCATTTTCAATTTCCCCATATTGTTTTTTGTACGCTAGTTTAAAGCCCTTAACTGATTGATAACCGACCAAAGAGGCTACTTCAGTGACTTTTCCTCCATTAGATAACAATTCCTTTGCTTTATTAAGCCGTATAGTTCGATGGAAATCTTTGATCAACATCCCATATTGATCCTTAAAATATCTCCTTATGGTACTAATATCTTGATTAACTAAATTAGCTAATTCAGTATCTGGAACTCGTCTGTCAAAGTTTTCGCTTAAATGTGCTTTCACATCTTCTACCCAGTCAGGGTTATAAAATGGAGCATTTAATGGATGACATCGTTTGCAGGGGTTATAACCGTACTTTATTGCTTCACTAGATGAAAAGACAAATTCTACATTATTTTTCAGTGGTAATCTGGCTTTACAGGATGGTAAGCAGAATATTTTTGTTGTTTTTACACACGGAAAAAACAATCCATCGAAAGAAGTATCATTTTCTCTCATCTTCTTGTACATAAAATCAAAGGAATATTTCATTAATTAACATAAAATCAAATCTATTTTTATATTTTTTGATTTGAAGAAAGAATTCAAGGAAAAAATCGGGTAGGCAATTTTTAATCAGCTTAATAGAAAATTAAAAGACAAAATTTTAATGAATAGAATTTATATTACCAGAGACTCCCCAAATTAATGAAATTTGAACTATAATGTTAACTTTCGGCTACGTTCGTATTTTTAGTATCCAAAGCTGAACCAATTGCGACACTAATCGCTACACCAGTTCCAGTACCCACTCCTATTCATAATCTCAATAAGAATCGTGAAATTTTCCTTTCTTATCCAAACTACTCTTATGTAGAACAAGATTCTGAGAGGAGACACAATATCTCGTAGATCATTGTTGCAGCTACAAGTGCTGTATTGCCTGAGGGATCAAAAGAAGGAGAAACTTCAACAAGATCTCCTCCAACGAGATTTAAACCTCGTAATCCCCTTAATAACATTTGAGCATCAAATGTAGATATTCCTCCTACTTCTGGTGTGCCTGTTCCTGGAGCATAGGCTGGATCGAGGCTATCAATGTCAAAAGAGATATAAGTGGGGCTATTACCCACTTTCTTTCGTGTTTCATTAATTATAGCCTCCACTCCCTGTTCCATGAATTCTTCAATAAAAACAACACGCATTCCCGACTCATGAGAGTATTTCCAACCTTCTTCGGAATTCTGAGCTCCACGAATGCCAATTTGAATTGTTCTCCCAGGATCAAGAAGGCCTTCCTCAACTGCACGGCGGAATGGTGTACCATGTGTGAATTTATATCCCATTTCCTCATCACAGGTGTCAGTATGCGCATCAATATGAATTAACCCAATTGGTTGATCTTTGGCAATTGCTCGAAAGATCGGTAAGCAAATAGAATGGTCCCCTCCAACACTCATTGGAATTACCCCATCTGCATGAACTTTATTGTAGAACCGAGTGATATCGTTATGAGCGTCTTGGATACTAAAATAATGTGTAATGGGTACATCTCCTACATCTCCAATCCTACAATTCTTGTAAGGATTTATTCGTGTTGCATGGTGAATAGAGCGCATCATACTCGACATCTTACGGATCTCACGCGGACCATCACGAGCACCGGGTCGATTTTCAACTGCCCCATCATAAGGTACTCCAATGATTGCAATATCTAAGTTTGATAGATCAGTAATATAAGGTGTTCGCATGAAAGTGGAGATACCAGTAAAGCGAGGAATAGACATATTTCGGTAAAAATCGTCAGATTGATTTTTTGATTTTCTTTTCTTTTTAGGAGGTTCGTTTTTCATTTTCATTCCACTTTCTATCAATTATCATCGTTGGAGAACAAAACATTTCAAAAACGATTTTAAATTGTTTTGTATCAGTGTTCAAGAAGACCTTAGCGAATGAATTGGGATTGTATTGTTATGGATGAAGAGGTGTTCCGAGAGTTTTTAAAGAAATCAGGAAGGCAACCAAACGTCATTGAAAAATGTGTCCTATTTGTCAAACGTTTTGAGGATTATCTCGCAATTCAAAAGCAATATAATGAGGAACTAACGTTTACGACAGAATCTCTGGTTAAGTATATTTCAGAGTATGAAAGCAAGACGAAGAAGTCAACTCGAACCATATTATATGCATTGATGCAATATTTTAAAGCTACAAAAGACGATTTAATGTATAAAATCGCATTAGAATTAAGAGAAACACGAAAGGTGAAAAAAACTCCTTTTTTATTGAAGAAGATTCTAGGAATTGAGTCTAAACATATTGAACGGTTGCTTCGCTAGAAATTCTTGATCTCTTCTACCTTCTTCCTGAATTCTCGGCAGATTTCGGATAACAAGTATTCAGGTTCACCTTTACGAGGAATGAGAAGAAAAAAGTACCTCTATGTGTGGCTATTCGATAGCTTTGTAGCTTGAATTTCCTTAATGATCTTTTTTTTTGAATTTGACACAAAGAATCCCAATGATCAGTTGAATAGGAAACAGAGTATAACCCGAAGTACGATTTGTTGTAGTTGTTATTCGTGTTTGGATTATGGAGATGGAAATGTTTGTCAATGGACCAATACCAAAATCAACGGGATCAGTTGGCGTTTGGTTCAACATGTAACTAGTAATGAAATACGATTCATCTATTGAATCACAGGAAAAATCGTTATTAATGATCTCATTTGATTCATCGTGAAGATTTTGGTAGAATTGCCATCCGTTGGAATCATGAATAACAAGAGAGACACCTATAGCCTGAAGAGGGGCTTTTTTTATCTGGAGCGTAAATTTATCAGGTAGTTCCTTTAGTTTTAAAACATGGAAACCATAATAGCGAAGTAATATGGTTTTGTTATGAATGGGAAATTCATTCACGACGCTAAAACCAGATATTTGAGCATTTAACTGTGAAAAGCCGTAAAGGTTATTCGCTACTTCAGGTTCGTCGATTGTTACTGCAGTAATCCAATTTAAGTAAAGTTCATTGAATGTGACATTATAACCAGACGATTGAAGAACATTCTCAATACCTTTAGGACCATCAGCTGGCTCTTTGACTAATTTACGAAGGGTATCCAAACCATATTTTTCTGCAAGGTAGAAGGTAAATAGATATGCACTTCCATAATCGATAGCTCTGGGCATTCCCTCCTCGCTGTATACATTAAAATATAGGAGTGAATCTTCTGGATGTGGAAGAAAATCAGCCACACGTGAGGTTAAATTGGAATACGATGTTAGATAACCTGAATGGTACGTGGAATATTCTGCTAATCCCTCTAGAGTAAAGTGGGGCTCATCAAACTCATTGTTAAACCAAATAAGATGATGGAACTCATGTGCAATGGTAGTATGTAAATAAAATGGCCATTGAGATAGTTGGTAGTAGATGTAAATCATTTCGCATTCATTGCTGTAATCCAAAACTTGTTCGTTTCTCTGAGAATAGTAAGATGTCCAATTACGAGAAAGTAAAATAACAATTCTAGGGTCACCATCGATATCCCCTAAAGTTCCATTGGGATGGCCCGCTAAATCTGTAACTCTAGGATAGATTATATTGTCAAATTCAGAGCAGATCGTTTCTGTAAGTGTATATGCATTTGATTCCCCAAGCTCCGAAATACAGCTATTCTCCAAAAAAACATAGCAATACATCCCAACACCAAGTATTGTTGCGTTTATTAGATAGTATATTGAATCAGTGAAGTCCCAAGACCAGAAGGTACGCTGATAGCCCACTTCAAAGGTTTTTGTGTACCGAATTGAAAACGGCACTCTTTTAGAAGATTCAAACGCCCTTGAATCCTGACCATAATGAGAGGGTTTGACAACATCGAAAGGTTGAATTATGGTCTCCATCTGTCTTTGAGTGGGAACAATATGTGCCTCAGTTTTACCTGTGATTGGCAAACCACTTTGAGTGATTACACTCAAGAATAAAAGAATAACCGTATAAATTATTCGTAACTGCACTCCTTCACCTTTGTTGTGTATTAAATCCAGCATCAGGTGGATATGAATAATCGTTGGGTATAATAATCTACATTTTCGAACGGGTGTTCGAAATTTTATTCCAAAATATTACGTATATAATGGGATTGTAATCGCAATGCCTGGCCAGCATGTGTAACTGAGTGCATGACATTAATGCCGATTCATTCAGGCACCGATATCTTAAAATCAGGATTAAGTGAATCTTGGGAAAATCATTGAGTCTTCTCCATAACAGAGTGAACAATGTCTCCCATTGCTTTACAATAATTAATTCTGAACTCATTGTGTTTTTTAATTAGAGGAATGTTATGCTTTTCTTAGTAAATTATTGAGGAACCTTCAAATAGAATTGACAGTTCTTGATAAGTAGAATAGATTAGAATCTCATTTTAAAGAGTTGAATTGATTGCCCTTGTCTAGAATTCAAAAACAAGGGGCCTCCTTGTTAGTATGTATGCTTTGTGCCGCTGTTGTTTTTTCTTCGCTCTCTTTGAACGGTTTGAATACCTTCAGTGATCATTCGGTCATAACTCACACGGTTCCACCATTGATTGGTAATTCAGAAAATCATTCTTATGAAAATATGCCTAATCTTCCGTTATTTTCTGTTCAACCTTTTCAACAGCCCCACATCTTATTCATTGTTGATGATGCATCCAATCTGGATTACAGTCAAGAGGAATCCTTTTATCAATTTATGACAAAAGTCTTAGAATATAATGTTACATATCATGATGCAAATAATTCTTATTCTT
>DXJL01000164.1 GCA_019057635.1 Candidatus Heimdallarchaeota archaeon | reverse complement strand
CTAAATGAAGTTCTCGCCTATCTAAAATACCAAGGGCCTCTTTATTTACGAAGAATTGAAGAAATTCCACCAATTTCGCCCGAAGTATCATCCTCTTCTCTATTTCCATTGGTATAACACCTGGTTTTTAGCAAGAAAAGAGGTTTTGTGGGTTTTTGCTAAGCTTTTCTCCTAGCCAATGCAAGTTATTCTTCCTAATATGAGAACGTATTACGTGGAGAGTACTACTACTTTTAATATCTCTAGAACAACATTTCTAATATGGCACGTCCCTTACTACGACCTTCACAAGAACGACTACAGTCAACTATCGAGTATCTAAATTATACTGGACCCGTATTCACGAACCTTCGTGCTGAACCGAGTACGGAGGATCAGAAAGGTTCACTGAAGATTATTGGTTCATCTGCATATTGAAATCGCAATTTATCTTCATATTAACATCACAAATCTGAAATAACACCTTTTGATAATTTGAGTCGGGTCAAGAAGACTAGCGACGGCCAATTTTTCCCTTTTCTCTTTTTTTTAATAGAGACTTTGAAGGAGAGATCCCAGAACTAGTTATGTTCTGGAAATGTTATGGGAATATAAAAATTAGTTTGAGAGTGTTAATAACTCGAGGAACTAAATGACTCCAACAACAAAGCTGAACTCCGACGAGCGGCTAGCTTTAATCCATCAAGAGACTCGCCTTCGACTCACCTTAGAATACCTGAATTATAATGGTGTACTATATACCCAAAATCTCAGACCAACAGTTAAATCCACAGAGAAAGTTAATTCGTCTGCCGCTTAACAGTTCCCAATCTCAAATCACAATTTATGCAGTTACTGGAAGAGATTCTCCCCCAATAATTACCCCCTCTAGTCCAACGTAAAAAAAATATTTTTCTCACCCTAATTCACCCAAAAATTGCAAAAATTGTCCTATATTTCATTTTTTTTACCATGGTGGGAGATAGACTGGATGTTGTTTTGGTTTATTGTTCAGTATGCCTTCTATTTCTTCAAGAGCCTGGTTATCTAGAGTTATGTCAGAAGCAGCAACATTAGAAAGAACATGGGCTTCAGAAGTGGCTCCAGTGATAGCACACGATATTTCACTTCTACGAAGAATCCACGCAAGGGCAAGCTGACCGACAGTGATTTCCTTGCTTGTGGCTATATCTTTCAACTGACGGACTTTGGATAAATTTTCTTCCGTTAAATCACGCTGAATGAAGTTACTAGTTGTAGCTCGACTATTTTCAGGCACTCGATCATTATATTTTCCAGTTAACACCCCTTGGGCTAAAGGTGACCAGCAGACTATCCCAATCCCATTCCGATCACAGGTGTCCATGACATCTCGTTCAATAAATCGGTCTAACATGTTGTAACGCGGTTGTTCAACAACGGGAGGATGTAATCCGAGATCTTTAGCCATCCAAACTGCACGTTCTAGTTGGACTGCTGGCCAGACAGATGTACCCCAATAATGAACCAAACCTTGATCTACCAGATCAGACATGGCACGTAGTGTCTCTTCGAGCTTCGTGTGATAATCAAACCGATGTGCAAAATAGATATCAAGATAATCTGTCCCTATTCGATCTAGTGAGCGATCAATACTTTCCATAATATGCTTTCGCGAGAGTCCCCGGTCATTGATTCCATCTGACATTGGCCAGAACACTTTACTACTTACAACTAGATCTTTCCGATCGTAATTCCCCTTGGTAATGACTTTTCCCACAACTTCTTCCGCTTTCCCACGAGCATAAACATCAGCGATATCTATGAAGTTTATGCCGAGCTCAACAGCTTTAGTAATACATGCTTGGGCACCCAGTTCTTCTACAGTTCCTCCGTAGGTTAACCAGGCACCTAGACTAATTTCACTTATTTTTAACCCAGTGCGGCCCATTTGACGATATTTCACTTTAATTCACTACTCTTACAATTAATATTCAGATAAACTAGACGATAAACAGGGTAAGTAAGAATCTTTTTCTGAATTTAACGAAAGATTCTGTGTTCGAATCATCCCTTTCTAATTGAAATTTTTCAAATGTTGGGCAAACCGCTTACCTAAATCTTCCCCTTTTTGGAAATCTTCTAGCGTTGGACCTCCTTGCCATTCGAAAAATTCGAGGAGATTCCATTTTAGCTTATCCAACCGCGGTTCAAGGTCACGTTGAGCTCCACCTGACCAGCCGTAACTACCGAAGCGGATGACTTCCTTATTTATTACACGTTTTGATGTTGCAATGTCCAAAACATAAGCCATTGGCGGAAACAACTTTGCTTCATACGTTGGTGTACCAATGACAACTCCTCGATACTTCCACAGGTATGGTAGTATATAGCTGACATGTGTTCGGGCTACGTCGAAAATTTTTACGGGGATTCCTTCTTGAGATAACCCTTGAGCTACAGATCCCATAAGTTTTTCCGTATTCCCATACATTGACGCGTAAAGGAAGGTTACGCCTTCTTCTGCAGATTCAGGTTCAGTTCCATAACGTGCCCATCGCTCATAAAGATCTATAATTTCTTTGGGATTTCGCCAGATAAGGCCGTGTGAAGGGGCAATGATTCTGATGTCCAATCCTTTCAGCAAATTAATTGCCTTCAGAGTGAAACGACTAAATTTTGCGATGATATTGGAATAGTACCGTAATGCTTCCTCCTTATAGAAGTCTAAGTCCTCATACTCATCTGCAAATATTGATCCGCCTAATGCGCCATACCCTCCAAATGCATCACACGGGAAGAGAATTTTACTAGTTCGTTCATAGGTGGCAATGGTCTCTGGCCAATGGACAAACGGTATATCATAAAATTCTAGAATATGCGTTCCAAGTTCAATTGTATCTCCTGTTTTTACAACCTTAAAATTTGTGTTTAGATGATAGAATTTCTCCAACATCTGCTTAGTTCGTTCTGAGCCCACAAATGTTACCTGTGGAGCTATTTTTTGCATCGTCTTAATCATACCCGTATGATCGGGCTCCATGTGATTAATAATCACATAATTTACGGTTGCAGGATCCACAACCTCTTCAATCTGACTTAGAAAATCATCTGTTTTAATCCCTTTAACTAAGTCAATCAATGCAACCTTTTCGTCAGCGATGATATAGGAGTTATAGGAGACACCTTCTTTGGTGATCGGCCATATCCCCTCGAAAAGATCACTCGTTCGATCATTTAATCCATTCCAATAAATATTAGGAGTGATTTCAATACATACCATAGAATACACCTCACAAGGCGGAGGAGAAAAAAAAGAAAATGGGTGACGATTAGATTTGTTCAAAATCTTCTTTAGGAGCGCCACACTCTGGACATACCCAGTCATCAGGGAGGTCTTCAAATTTAACTCCCTCTGCGTCTTCATCATAGACATAACCGCATATCATGCATTCCCATTTCATATTTGTTCAACTCTTATTGTTATTTTTGATCGCAGGCTAACGGATGTAAACAAACAAAAACCAAAAACAACTCCTTTTAAGTTGTATTATTCTTTGAAGAATCCATAAAGCATTAATTTTCAATCTGATATATGTTCTACACCCTTAAAACCCGCATTAAGGGACTATTTTCAAAGGATAGTGTGTCTAAATGAGTGAAGAGAGCAAAACATACGATTTTCAGGCAGAAATTCAAAAAGTTCTTGATATTTTGATCAATCGTCTTTACAAGAACCGAGAGATCTTTTTACGTGAATTAATTTCGAATGCTGTAGATGCATTGCATCGTTTTCACATTGTGCAGCTTGAACAAAAAGAAGGTATTCTAGATCCCGATGTAGAATTAGCCATCAATGTATCCTTTGATGAAGAGGAGAATACAATCACAATTACAGATTCGGGTGTTGGTATGACTTATGATGAATCAGTTCGGAACCTTGGGACTATTGCTCAAAGTGGAACCCTTGAGTTTCTCAAAGAACTCGATGATTCTTCAGATGTAGCTAATTTAATTGGACAGTTTGGTGTGGGTTTTTACTCTAGCTTTATTGTGGCGACTGACGTAACTGTACGATCACGATCATTTGTGACCGATTCGAAAGGGATAGAATGGCGATCTGAAGGCACTGGTAAATTTTCTGTTGCTTACTTTGATAAACCCTCTCGTGGAACAGAGGTTATTCTTACATTGAAGGAAGACGCAAAAGAATTTCTGAATAAATACAAATTGGAAACACTCATTAAGAAATATAGTGATTTTGTTGGTTTTCCTATTCGCATTGGAGAAGAAGAAGAGATTGTCAATAGACAAACCCCAATTTGGCATCAGTCAGAGGATGAGGTTAAGGATGAGGAATATAATGAATTTTACAGGCAAGTAAGTATGGATTTCACAGAACCTTTTCATAGGATACGAATGAGTGTTGATGCGCCGATCCAGTTTAACGCCTTACTTTTCATCCCCAGTAGACGAGATCGTTCAATGACCTCTGTCCAATTCCAAGATTACGGCTTGAAATTATATAGTAAGAAAATCCTCATTCAAGAAAAAGCGAAAGATCTACTTCCTGAATATCTCCGATTCGCTTTTGGTGTTGTTGATTCCGAAGATCTTCCATTAAATGTCAGTCGTGAGGTTATCCAGGTTGATCGAACCATCCGTCGAATCTCGAAAGCAATAACCAAAAAGATCATTGGTGAGCTAGGAAAGATAGCAGAGGAAGATGAGGATAAATATCTGGTATGGTATGACCAATTTTCAGTATTCATCAAAGAAGGGATTGCTAATGATCAGAAACGAAGGGAAAAACTGCTTGGACTAATAAGAGTTAAGACCTCAAAATCTGAGGAGAAACCTATTACCCTTACTAAATACGTTGAAGGTATGCCAGAAGAACAGGAGGACATTTTATACCTTTTAGGGGAAAATCTCCAAACTCTCAAACAAAGTCCCCATCTAGAGCATTTTAAACAACTTGATCAAGAAATCATCCTCTTCGATGAACCTATTGATACTTTTCTAATGATGCATGTGACTACTTTCAGTGAAAAGGCGTTTAAAGCAATTGATCAGGCTGAACCCGAGCCTTCTGCCGACTCAACAGATGAGAAAGAAGAAGATGATGAAAAGGAAAAGGAAGAGGAGGAAAAGGATCCCTTCCTCGTGGGTATGAAAGAAATTTTGGGTGATCGGGTTATTGATGTTCGATTTACGGATTCATTGACTGATAGTCCTTGTCGGTTACTTGGACAAGGTGCCGCTGCTTATACACGGATGTTGCGGTATATGACCGAGGATTATGTTCCTCAGGCGAAGATAATGGAATTGAACACGACGCATCCAATAGTCGTCGGGTTAAAACAGTTATTTGAAAAAAAACCTGAATCTTCATTGCTCAAAGAGTGTAGTTTTCAGTTACTTGAAAGTCAAGAATTAGCAGAAGGGAATTTAAAAGATCCAGCTGCCATGATTGCGCGTATCACTGATTTTATGAAGCAAATACTAGAAAAATAAGTTGTTTATTTTGTTATCTGATGCTAAGGAGAATACTTTCTTCATTTTTTTCCACATTTACCCCTACCAAGGTCTAATTAGAGGGAAAATTCCTTGAGACTTCTGTCCATAAGATGCAATAATGATTTTTTACTACAAACAGAACACTAATAATTTATAACATCGAAAAAAAGGAAAGATAGATCATTCTTATATGGGGATTTCATGAATGTCGGAACGAGTAATGCATTTTGATGTAATTATTGTAGGTGGAGGACCTGCGGGGTTATCAGCCGGAATTGTCGCTTCTGGTAAAGGATTACGTGCTGCTGTATTTGAAGGTGGCACATGGGGTGGTCTTTTATCCACAATTTATCCTCAAAAGAAGATTTATAATTATCCAGGAACCCCGAGTATTCGGGCAGATCATTTGGTCTCGGAATGGGTTAGACAAGCAGCTGATCATGGTGTACATCTAGTAAAGGAGCGTATTACTAAAATTTATAAAGATTTAACACTTGAATCTGCTGAAGGGTCGAAATTTCAAGCAAAATCCATTATTATTGCCACAGGAATGAAACCTAACGAGCTAGGTATTCCTGGCGAGGCTAAATTTTCAAAGAAAAACCGTGGTGTTTACCCCTATGTCACTGAACCTGCTGCCTTCTATGATAAGCGCGTCCTTGTAGTGGGTGGGGGAGATACTGCTATTGATGCCGTTATTGATTTAGCCAATGTTGCTGACAAGGTTTATCTTGCTCACAGACGGGATGCGTTCCGAGCATCAGAAATGAACTTAGCAAAAGTTACCGATGATAAGCTTGCAGAAATCCTGTTCAAGACCAATATCTTAGAAATTACTGGGAAACAAAGAGTAGAAGGAGTAGTTCTAGAAAATGTTGATACTAATGAGAAGTTTGAGCTAGAAGTGGACTGTGTAATTCTCGCTGTGGGATTAAAACCTAATACGGAAATCTTCGAGAATCTGGGTCTAAATTTCTCTGGTAAATTCATTACTGTTGATGATCTGATGCGCACTAATGTTGAGGGTATTTTTGCTGCTGGTGATATTGTCACCCCTTACCAATTAGCAGCTGTAGCAGCTGCTCAAGGAGCTTTAGCTTCTCATGGAGCATACCTGTTCATTCGGGATCCATATTGGAAACAAGAACATTTGAAAGATCAAGATGAAGTTAAAAGACAAATTTTGTAATCTTCTCAAGGTATCTGCCTTTTTTCCTCACCAGTATATTTCGCATCTGAAGGAATAATTGTTCGAACAGGACGCTGAGAAAATTCCTCTAAGATATGAGCTGTCAACCCAGTTACACGTGCGATGGCAAAAAACGCTTTACCAGTTTGAGCTTTGAATCCCATATCAGCGAGTAATGCACCGATTGTTCCATCAACATTGAGTGGTAGCGGTCGATTTGATTGTGTAGATAATTCCGATGCAATCAGTTTAGCCAATTCCACGAACTTTCCGCTAATTCCCTCATCTGATGCAACTTGGAGGAGCTTCTTTGTACGGGGGTCGTTTGTGTGAAAGCGATGTCCAAAACCAGGTATTCGTTGTTTTTTCGTTTTTGCTTGGGTAACAACATATATAGCTAATTCTGAAAGCGATTGATCTTTTTCCTGTAAATCAAATGTTTTTTTTAAAAATTTAATACATTCTTCACCAGCTCCACCATGATGATCACCAACCGCAAGTATTCCAGCACCCATAGCAGTCGTAATTGGAACACCACAGGAGGCTACTGTTCTAGCAGCCACTGCACTTGGAGCGGTTACTCCATGATCCATAGTTGCTACTAAAATGGCATTAATAACCCTTTCTTCGTGTTTAGTCGGTAATTCTCCTTTTAATGCTAGATAAATTCCTGCTGCGTAAGAAATGGAACCGATGAGTTCATCTAGGGGGTATCCTCTAAATAGGAGTTCATTTGGAGAGACTTTCGTAATTTTTGTTTCCCACATGTGTTTTTCTCACTGATTTTTTGTGGGGTGAAAAGATCGTTATAACATTTCTGAAGATATGCCCCAAGAATTATGGGGTATTAAACCTCCTTTTTTTTATGACTTTAAATGAAATAAATGATGATGACATCGAGTAGTATCTATCTAGCTGTTGTAATTTCTACAATATCTTCATCATTCAATTGATGATCGGGTCCTACTCGTTGACCAGGAAATTCAACAGAAGATCCCCAGATTTTCGCGTAACGGAAATGTCTCACAAGATCATTATGAATTTTTTCGGCTAATTCGTTAATTGTTGATCCATTGGAGATT
The DNA here is from genome assembly GCA_019057635.1 of Candidatus Heimdallarchaeota archaeon. Lineage (GTDB taxonomy): Archaea > Asgardarchaeota > Heimdallarchaeia > Hodarchaeales > Hodarchaeaceae > Hodarchaeum. The sequence goes on along the minus strand of DXJL01000164.1, from coordinate 28,216 downwards.
ATAAATGGGATTTTTGCTGGTTCTTTTCGAGGAGGTTTTGTATAAATTCGAATGACATCTAGAAGGTCATATATATACTTTTTTAGCTTATCTAATGACTCTGGATTGTTGCTGGAAATTGGTAATATGGGTATTCTCGTCTGAGATTCTAGGATGCTATAATTCTGTTTTGAAGTTGGTAAATCACCTTTAGTAGCAATAATTCCAAGGTTGTAAATTTCCGAATCTTCTTCCGTTTCTAGTAATTTTGATTTGATTAATTGGTCCATCAAGAAATTATACTGTCGTTCGATATCCATTGAAAGATCAATGACTAATAGGATAGAATCACTAGTTCTTGCCACTCTAACTATCTGTTTACTGATATTCCAATCTTCTTTGAAGTCTAAAAACCCAGGTAAGTCAATCAGTTGAATTTTGACTCCTTGAAATTCCAAAGTTCCTGCAAGTGCTTCTCGTGTAGTATGAAGATAGCTACCTGTTTTTACATCCGTGTTGGTTATGGCGTTCATTAAAGTACTCTTGCCAACATTGGATAATCCAAATAGAACTATCCGTCCATCCCCCGATCGGGGTATGAAAAAGGGGTCAAATTGCCGTGTACTTCCCTTCTTAGGTTTTACTTTGGTATCTGAGATAAACTGATTGAGTTGATTTATGTAAAGCTTGAAGAAGCCATTTTTATCCAATTTTTTGTCGTAAATATCTTGAATTGTGTCTTCTAATACTTTAACTAGTTCATCGCCTTCTAAATTTCGTATTTTTCTTACGACACTAAATTTATACCATTTAAACTTAGTATTCCAATTCATTATTTTCATTCCTCTTAATTCTGATTTTTCAATCTATTTTTTGTTCTTATTTTGACGAATAGATCTAATCTGATTAGATAAAAGCAGAAAGAGACACTTAGGAAGGATAATTACTTGTGGAATCAAAAATGAGTAGTATGTCCCTACTGAAGAGAATTCTTCAAGAAGAGTTCAATGACCAAAATGAATGGTACTACCCACTCTAATTCGTAATCTAGGATTCCTGTAACATTTGCAGATTTAAATCTAAGACTCTATCTACAAAATGGTAAGAAATTTACCATAAATGCAATCCTACATTAGATCTTATCAAATTAGAGCGCGCTTCTCAACAGCGCACCTATTCATATCAATAGGTGGAAGGTCATTTTCATACCGATTTCTTCTGAAAAAGTACATTTCAAATATTTTCCGATGACGGTAAATCCTTGCTATTATGAATTTTTTTGGGTTAAAAAATTGAATAAGGTTCTTCTGAATTATTCGTGTTTTTTGACGCTAAGCAAATACTTTTTGCATAGAAACTTACTCCCGTTTCCTATATGTAATGATGCATTAACAGGAGCTCCTCTAATGACTACAGACATTACCAATATCTTGGGTAGAAAATTTCCTGAAAAAGTTTTTAATCGAGTTTTAAAACCATATAAGGGAATTCATAATAGTACTATCGCTGGTAACCGGGTAGGAACCGCCTACCAACCAACATATGTCTCTCGAAAGACTAAACGATTCTTTGACTCAGTTGAAGCACTTTTGGATGTCTTACCCCTTCGGAATGGGATGTCTATTTCATTTCATCACGCTTTGAGAAATGGTGATAATGTCGTCCTACCGATTGTGGAAGCACTCGCATCTTACGGGATTAACAATATAACACTAGCCACAACGGCATTATTTCCTGTGCATACTCCTTTAATTGAATTTATTCAATCTGGAGTGATCGGACGTATTGAAGGAAGTGTGAATGGACCACTAGGAAATGCCATTTCACGCGGAGAGGTGAAAGTTCCTACAATACTTCGTTCACATGGAGGACGAACTCGTGCAGTTCAGGAGGGTAGTTTACCTGTCGATGTCACGTTTATTGCTGCATCAGCATGTGATTTTATTGGTAATTTGACAGGAATGATTGGAAAAAACGCTTTTGGAAGTTTAGGATATCCATTAGAAACAGATTCCTTATATGCAAACATAGTAGTTGGGGTAACTGATACCGTTATTAACGAACCCTTGGTACATGTCAGTATCCCTTCAAGTCGAGTGGATTATGTTCTAGAAGTAGATAAAATCGGTGATCCTGAAAAAATTGCCTCTGGAAGCTTAGGTAGAAAACCCTCTCCTCAACGATTAGGTATTGCAGAGACGGTAGTTCAAGTAATGGAACATTCAGGATATCTGAATGACGGATTTAATTGGCAAGCAGGAGCAGGAGGAATGTCATTAGCCGCTTCCCAATATTTGAAAGAACTAATGGCCGATAAGAAAATTCATGGGGGATATATATTCGGAGGGATTGCTACTAATTCAGTGAAGATGCTCGAAGAGGGACTATTCACCGCAATCTATGATGCTCAATCGTTCGATCTTGGAGCGATTGAATCTTTACACAGAAATGAGAATCATGTTGAAATTTCCATTGATCACGCTTATAATCCATTCAACAAAGCGTGTATCGCGTTAAATACGGATTTTACTGTTCTTGGTGCCACAGAAATTGACCTAAATTTTAATATCAATGTGAATACTTTTAGTAATGGACTTCTAAACTCGGGCATCGGAGGACATCAAGATGCAGCTCGAGCAAAGGTTAGCATGATTGTCGTTCCTATCGCTAGAAAAGTACCATCCATTCTCGATTCAGTTACTACGGTAAGTACGCCTGGAGACAGTATTGATTTAATCATTACAGATAACGGAATCGCTCTTAATCCTCATCCTACACCGAAGCGCTTAAGGATAGAAAAACGATTACGTAAAACAAAACTCAATTTAAGAACTATAGATGAGCTAAAAGAGGAATCTCACAGTCTTGCCTCCCCAATAAGCCCTGAATTTACATCTGATATCACCACTCTGGTAGAATATCGTGATGGAACTTATTTAGATGTGATTTACCAGATTGCAGACTAAGTGTCTAATTATTCTTTCACTCGATTCGAAAAATGGACTTTGAAACCTAGTGTTTGAAGATGTTTCAGGAAATCCACCGCCTCCTCGTTCGCAGTGGTTTTGAAACTGATGACGATGGATGGAGCGAGTTCAGAAACCATTTTTTTCGTCAGTTTCCCTGACCGTGATTGTGTTGCATCAATACGTTTGGAAATGATTTGATTTCGAATCAGGCTTGTTTTATCAATAAAACGAAAATAGGTGAATCCGAGAATAGGGTCATCCGACGGTGTTGCTTCGGAATCATCAGCATCTTTTTTCTTCTTGAGGATGTGAAAAATCGTGTCTTGAAGTTTTTCTCCAGCTTTAACTGCGAATTTTGCAGCATCGTCAACTCGTTGGGTTACTGTATCTACTATATTTTGTGGTTGCCCTTCTTTGTCTAAGGTAATATAGTTATATTTGATTTCATATAAATCAGGTTCAAAAATTATATTATATCTCGGGGGGTATCCAATCTGATCTTTGATAAGCCGATAGGCAAAGGATCCGCCTGGAATCAGTGATAATATTCCTTGAAAAGCTGTCTCAATTGCTACGATTTTAGCGATTTCGGTTAAACCTTCAATATTTTGTTTATTTATCCAAAAACATCTAGGTTGTTTTTGGAATTTTCCAGCCACTAAGTATCCTTGATAGGCTTCTAAGACTTTGGGAGATTTCAAATTATAGTGTTGTTCAAAGAAATCTATTATATTCAACTTTCTCTACCACCACTGTTTCTCTTTGACTATGTAATAAAAATTTTTGTTCAATTCAGGAAAAAAATTACTTTCTCAGGATTAATACGAGGAGAAAGGTATGTCTTCGACCCCTCATCAAAAATATTAAGGATTGTGATATTACAGCAAAGGGAATATTGTGCTTAGGGAACATTACGATGATGAGATAGATATATAATTCAAGACTATAGTAAAAATAATAGTATTACTAAGAATAATATTTTTCGTTCAAAAAGACCAAAGCCGGAAGTAGAGAAGTCCATGGCAGAACCCATAAGCATTATACTGTTTAAAGGGCCAAAATGCGCAGTTTGTAAACCCGTTGAGAAACATATCAAACGTATTGTTGACACTTCCCAAGGGGGCGCCACTCTGAAGATCATCGATACAGATGATCACGCTGACATTGCTAGTAAACGATATCATGTGTATCAGGTCCCCCATGTTCTTTTCAATGATGAAGTCATTTTGACTGCTACACAGGCCGCTTCTATGTTTTCCTCCTTTGGAGGGGAAGACACGGGTATGTTTTCTTCTGAAGGATATGATCTATTTAACTACCTCTTCAATAAATTGATAGAAGCTGGTGTCAAAGCAAGTGAAGCAGACCGTGATAGATGGCGAAAACTTTCAATCATCACCGTTTCTGGTCGCTTATTGGACGTTGATGAACTTGAAACAGTCATTCGGCCTTCAATTGGTGATTATGTTCATATCGGACACTTACAGGCTATTGTAACTTCGTTAATTGCTATTAATCCTATTGCTAAGGGATATTTGTTCCGTGCAGGTGAATTAGCAGGTAAATTCGGGGCTGCCCAATCCTGGTTACACAGTTATAACCGAAATATTATGAATGAGCATCGGATGAAGAGCCGTTTTCATGAGATGTTAAAAGGGTTCAAAATCCTGTATGGACCAAATCCTATGGCTTTAAATGTGGCCTCTGATTTAACTATTGATCAAATATCGGATTATCATGTAAAACTTCATGTGAACGGTTCGGCTCATGCAGTTGAAAACTCCGATATTGGCCAAGATGTCTGTGGTTTTTTTGCAGGAGAAATTGCCGGTTTAATTGAGGTGACTTTGGGAGAAAAAGCTGCTGTCACGGAAACTAAATGTTGGGGGCTGGGTGATCATCACTGTGAATTTGACATCAAGCTGGGAGAAACCTCTGATCATTATGATCTTTCCCAAATGGAATCTAAAGAATTTTTCAGTGAAACTGATCGCTTACGTTTTGAATTATCAATTGGTACAATTTCTAAAAATATGTATAATTCCCTTCTGAATAAAAAATGGATGCGGCCTGCAATAGGCGATTTCATTCATATCTCTGTCCTACAGCATATCCTTACCTCTCTCAAATTTTCTGATCCATTTAATTCAACCTTACTTTCCTATGCTGGCCAACATTATGGGCAAATCTTGGAGGATTTTGGAATTATTAGCAGAATTATTAATCGGCGGGAGATTGATGCAAATCTTTTAGGTGCTATGGAATTTGAACAAGCCTGTCAAGTCTTAAGTTATTACTTCGGGAATATCTCTAGTCTGTCAAAGATCCATTCACCTGATGTTGTTGTCAAACAGATCGATGATGAGAGTGCGATCTTCAGAGTTTGGGAAAGTGCTGCCAGCTCTGGAATCGACTTATCAACTGTTGATCGGGTTGCGTTATTTCCTGGGGTAGAAGAGCCTCCTAAAGTTAATATGTTGGATGATTTTCTCTCTGGGTTTATTAACGGAAGATTAGATCTTTTTATTGAGGAGGATGTTATTGTTCGTGAAGTCAAATGTCAAGCGAGTGGTCATTCTCACTGCGAATTTTTAGCAGAACTGGATTGAACCCTCTCCCTTCAGTGGTTCTTAAGAAATTTCATCACATAAAATCCCCCCACTAGTCCGAACAAGTGTGATATGACATTTGTATCTTGGCCAATAGTTATGACAAAGAATATCAGTATAAAATAAGACATTGACCTTCTTTCTCGTTTTGATTTTCCACCTAATAAGAATAAAATAGCTCCCAGTAAGCCAAAGACAGCTCCTGAAGCTCCCAAGGAGACAAAATCAATGCCTAGAAGAATGGAACCAAGAGTAGCTACATTGCCGATTATACCACTAATGAGGAAAACCAGAAAGAGTTCATATCCCTTAACTAATTCTTCAAGTCGTGAACCGAAAATGAGTAGGAACAGGAGATTTGAAGCAAGGTGAACAATATTTCCGTGGATCCAGAACGCTGTAAATAGCCTATACCATTCCCCATTGAGTATCAGTTCATTAACTTGACCCCATTGATCTATCATATCCCGTGATTGTATTAATAACTGGTCGGGATAAAAGATCATTCCAAAAATGTAGATGAGAATTAAAATTACCCCTATACTCAGAGTTACAAATAATGGGGGTAAAGAAGTCTGGATACGTGCTATTCGATCATTAAACATGTATTTCATTCCTGTCTTTTACACTAGCCATTGTTATGATTGACCAGAGTGATATGATTGTAATAATTAAAAGGCCACCAATACAGATACCTGCAGAGATGGGAAAATAGATATTTGTCCTATACGATCCAAATCCTTCGATTGACCAAAGAATTGACCACCAAATGTAACCCACATAGACTACTCCAAGGCCAAAAATATACCCATAAATTTGCCATAATGTCTCCTTCTTAGGGAGTATATGCCGATAGCGATCAATCAGCAAGAATAACGACAGAGTAAAGAAAGGGAATATCATTGGTATATAATGTGGATACAAGATTCTATTAAATGCTAGAAATATCGTAATAAATGGTAGAACACCAATATAAATTTCCAACGGATCCTTGAATTGAATTTTATAGAATAAGATTACTCCAATTATCGAGAAGAGTAGTAGTTGAAGAATAAAGGGAAAGAGAGTCGGGGAGAGATCGGTGAAAATATACACGTAGAATGACATACTTGTGTCAAGACGGTTTGTGTGCACAAGAAAAACATCCGTAATATATTCTGCTGGTGCTAATAATAGAAACGGCAGTGATATGATAGTAAAAGTTAAACTTGCGACAATCCCTATATAAATTGAAGTCATTTTCCTCTTCTTTAATCCCCATATAAGAATTGGAATAATATAAACCCCTGCTATGGGTTTAACCAGCAGGGCTAATCCAAAACATATCCCACTCCAAGTCAATCGCTCATAGTTAAAACAGAGGTAAGCGAGTAAAACAAATAATAGCATGAAGTATTCATGATAACCTCCCAGAGTTATTCCAAGGGTTGATGGATTAAGTAAAAACCAGTTAAACGCCAAAATAGCTATGATTTTACCATAATTAGTGTTTATCAAGTGATAAATAAGAAACGCAAGGATGAAATTGACAAGAATGAGAAAAATTTTCACCATGTTATATGAAAATGCATCTACTCCAGCTATAAACATGAGAGCTGCAAGTGTATATAGATATAAGGGAGGATATTGAGGCTTAGGAAGGATTGACCCTTCATATATAATTTGGTGAATATCTCGATACAAGATTTTACCTTGAGCTATTTCCCGAGCAGTCTCTACCTGTAATACGAAGTCAATGGGATTAAAATATAGTACAGCAATAATAACTTGGATAATCAAGTTTAGAAAACAGGATAAAATCAACCACTTATTTTGATGAAGGAATTTAGCAATAGATTCAGAATATTGTTTCAAAATATTCATTATGATCCTCTTTTCAATTTCTCCCTCAATTCGGTGAAGGGTTTGTCATTAGTTCAAGTAGTTGATTCCACTTCATACCCATTGGTTAAAATACCTCTTGTTTATTTACTAATTAAGGGGATTGAATCCTCTCAAACAATCCATTAAGTTGCACAATTAGCACACTCATGTTGTGTATTTCACTTAGAACACTAATACTTTGAGGAAATGTCAGTGGCTCGAAAGAAACCTGTTGCCCCACAAATCGCTTTCTTTATTGTTAACCACGGAATACCTACTGTGAGTATAGGATTTAGCAATGAACAATCAGTGTTATTCGGGGGAATATTAACAGCTATTTCATCATTGACAAGTTCAGAGACTGGAATGGGGTTATTGGATGATATTCAAGCTGAAAAAGGACGAATTTTCATACAAAATGTGGGTCATGATTCCCTTGTCGGTTTTTTCATCTGGAGTAAGACGCATTTCGAAAAAAAAATTGAGAGTCAAATCAAGGTATTAGCAGGAGTTTTAGGAAACAAGTACCTTTCGGACTACATCTGGAATCCTGCATTTGAAGAAATATTACTAGTTGGTGCATTACCCGACCGATTTCAGGTGAAATTATGCTATCAAGCTGTTGTGGCATGGCGTAAACAGGTACGACATTCGCCATTCCGTGAAACAGACACGTTAGAAAAGTTACTTTCCGAGATAGATCGGGATTTCATTCGTGAAGAACTGGGACTATCGTTAACAGACTTAACGTATGCAGAGAAAATTGAGAATGTTATTACCGAGGCTGTGTGGCTTACATTAGGGTCTTTGTTGAAGAATGACATGTCTATTCTTTTAACTGCCCGAAAAATTGAATCAATCGTTCCAACTATACGTTCCAAGATAAAACTTATGATTACTGAAGAAATCAATCGTCATGGACCAGCCGCCATGCTTAAACAAGCATTGAAAGACAAAGAATTTCATTGGCCCGTAACTCAACCAACACAAGTAACAGCTGGGTTACTTCTAAAAGAATTTATTTCTGGCTATGTAGACAATGCGTTTGGGGAACAAGGCTTAGTTATTGCCAAACAACTCCTTGATCTTGCGTTTCCAAATAAAAATCTTGATACAATTTTTGACTCAGGTGAATTAATTCAGATGTTGGTTGAAGAAGAAGCCCATTTCAATTTCAGAAAAAATCCCTTCTTCAACGCATTTTTAAGCTTCTTAATCGAATTAACACCTAAAAAAATCAAACCCATGAGTGGCAATCAGCTCAAAAAAGAGCTTGTTGGATTGATTTCCAGAAATCGGCCCCTTCCCACTCTGGAAATCGATCGTGTATATGATTTATCCGGAAATCCAGAGACTGCTACTTATGCACAAAAATCACTTGAAAATGCTCTGATTAAGACTACATCATCATTGTTATCCTTTCTATTATTAGGTAATGATTCTAATGTCGGAAAGGTATTTTCTGATCTAACTTCATACATCACACAACTTGCCGAACGAGTGGAAGAAGTAAATCATCTAACTACGTTCTTGAATATTTTTATCAACTATAAATGGCGTACAGCAGTTCTAAATGGATGTTTGCCTACCCTTCAGGAACTAGGTACAAAAAATCTATGTGAAATCCTAAAAAGTGATCTTGGAAAATATATTAAACAGTTTGAGCAGAACAATTTTCGAAAAATTAAGGAAGAACTTCATGAACCCCTATTATCGGCAATTAATAATACATGGTCAAATTTAAAGGGTGGAAATCCTACTATTGATGCTGAGATGAGTTTTGAATATCCTGGTCATATAAGTATCACGAAAAAAGTTGTTAATGGGTTGGAAAAACTAGCAAAAAAGGTCAAATCCAAGAAAACCCTAAATGAACAGGAAATTAGTTCCCTAAAGGAATTAGTCCAGAAGGAAATTCAACGGCAAGAAGAGAAAATTTCGAAGGAAATTCAGAGTTTTGAGAAACATATCTTAAGTAAAAAAGTTCCTGAACCCCCATGGTTTATCTTTACACAAACCGAATCTGGATGGAAAGTAGCAGAAGCTTCAGTAGTACTAAAAAATGTTTCTAATATCTTTACATTACAAAATCTATTTCCAAAAAAGGATAAAGAAAGTAAAAAGGCTTTTGCAGTTTTTGAACAACTGAACGGTTTACATTTCTCTATTGAGATGATTACAGCACATCATTTCTATGATCAAATTCCTTCCGAGTTACTCAATATTGTAGAACATCCAACAAAGTATGAAAAGAACCAAACAATTACGTTCCTTCGAGAAAAACGTTATAATGAGGGAGTTGTTGCATTACGAGATTATTTAGTATCAAATGCAGGGTTGATTACTCCTCTTTTATCCCAAGGATTTGCCTCAATCAAAGATTCATATTTTAAGAATAATCCAGAAGTCTTAATGGATGATGAAAATCTCCAAAGTCCAAATTATCTTCATCTTATGGAAATTCCTCGTGAAATTCTTGAAGATGTCCCTCCCGAAGAAATCTTTGGTGATAATTACTTTAATTACTTACTAACAGCCAATGCAGTGAAGATTGGTTTTCATTTGTCAAAATGGAAAGGGAGAGGAAATGATCTTTATGAGTTATTAATATCCTCCAGTTCTCTGGAAAATGCTTATCTATATAAACAAGCAACAAGAATTCTTGGACACTTTTCGGGTTATGTCTATTCCGCAGCAGTGGGCAATCTGCAAGTCTGCCCTCCTGAATTAGTGCGAATCAGTGACCTATTTCTTTAGAAAAAGAAGAAATGGATTATGGATTAGATTTCTCCAAAAATTTTCAAAATTTCGTCACGCCAGGGATGGTAGTTTGCTGGATCTGCAGGAAAGCTTTCGTAAAGAGTCCTTGCCTTATCCATTCGTTTTAAAATACCTCTAAATTTCAATAATGTTCCCAGTATTCGCTTTCCACGCCAACCACGTAGTAAATTTACCATAAATCCACTTGAAATATTCCCTGAGGCATTACCATATAATAAATCATCTGCGCCAAGTATTTCCTTATGAAAAATCTCGTTAATGATTGAGCTGGGCATTGGAATGATAAAATCTTTCATTATCGCAAGCGGAGCATTAATAGCTGCAAGACTTCTCATGAATTGCACATTATAATCCCATAAACCTTCCATGGACACGTCATCATTTTCTAATGCAGAAACGATTGTAGTACTTGCCATAGCTGCAGCATTTACTGATATTCCTATTCCTCCTCCATCAGTTGGCTTGACTTGAGTACCAGAGTCGCCAATGAGCATAATCCCATTCCAAACAAGGTTATCTTGAGGTCGTCGTAAGGGTACCCGCCAAGCTCCTCCATGAATAAGTTTAGAATTCTCATAAAGAGCTTTTGATTGTTGAATGAATAAATCGAATTGTTTGTGAGGATTAATTTGGTAGGTACGCATGACTCCTAAACCTGCATTCATTGAATGTGGACCTCTTGGAAATTCCCAGATGTATCCACCTTTCGCGACATCTTGATCAAAGATTAATCGAATGAATTCAGGAGATTCAATCTCAGGTTTAACATCTCTGATTTCTCGATAACAATTACAAACATCTTTAGCAGCGAGTTCTAAATCCATGAACGTCTTTTCGGGATTTAATTTGGTTCTGAGTACTCCAATGATTCCTGAAGCGTCAATCACAACTTTTCCTGTCATCTCACGAATGTTTTTATCTTTCCCCCGATATTTAATACCCGTCACATAATCATTGGTAATTATGGGTTCCTTAACCATCGATTCATCATATAATTCGGCTCCAAAGTCAATAGCATCTTCCAACACTCTCATACCAAGTTTAAACCGGTCAATAATAATTCCTGTTCCTCCTTCTTCCACGAGTTCGAGTTTAATTTCTCTATCTGGAGAATATAACCATGCCCCGGCGACTTTCTGAACTACCTCATCATCTTTTGGAGGGTCAACTTTGGTAATAGACTGAATACGTTTAAAATGCTCACCACTAGTAGCATCCCCACATATTTTAACACCAATTCTGGCTTTGGGCTGGCGATCTAGCAATGCGACCTTAAGGCCTTTGTTAGCAAGTGCGGCCGCTGCCATACTGCCTGCGGTACCAGCACCTACGATTACAACGTCATAATTAGTGGTCATAACTGAAATCTATCCTTTAAATTGATAATAAAGTTTTTTACACATAAATTATAGTTTTTTTTGCTACACAAATCAACTGCGTGATAACTTGTCTAGTTTTCTCATCAATGAGGACTGTGTCTGTCCACGAACTTCCATTTGTTCTTTAAGGAAATTGATACTATCCACAGTATTCGGGTTTTGATCGTTCAGTAAAGCAAGGTAAATAGAGATATAATCACCCAGATAAGTAGCTGTAACCAACTGAACAAGTAAATCCCCTGATTGGATTTGGAGTTCAAGTAATTCCACCTTTGGTTTGACTATCTCCTTGGAAATCTCGAAACGAAGAGAGACATTTGCATGTTCAGAGGGAAATCGAAAACAGATCACTATGAAAGGATTATCTTTTGCTAGACTTTGGAACCCAACTATATGATTATGATTAAACTCTGGTAATTCTTCTGCAAGAGCTAATTGTTTCGCGTTTTCATTGATTTGACACTTAAATCGATTGGCTACACATAAATATGGAGACCAGATGACTGGAATGCGTTTATGTATTTTTCTAGCTATCTGTTTCGCTTGATTTTCTGATGTTGGTGTTTGTGGTCTTATTAGCTCCCGCATTTGTTTCAAGTTCTGAATAATTTCTTGTACTACCTTATCGTCTAATTTAGCAATATTTAAAGTGTCCAGTATCTTTAAAATGGGAAATAATAACAAGGGAAAAGACGCACGAGGTTGAAAACCTGCAGGAATCTTGAAAAACGGAACTTTATTGCCTAGACAGAAGTTTTCCATTTTTCCTCCACTACCTATACATACTGTTGGACATTCATTCTGTATAGCAGAGATTATTCCAGAAATTGTTTCCTCAGTATTTCCAGAATAGGAGATCGCGATAACCAGTGTCTTTTTGGAGGCAAATTTAGGCAAAATATAATTGCGTTGAACAATTATTGGCTGATTGAGGAAATCTGCGAAATATGTGCTTATGTAGTCGCCACTTACTGCTGAACCACCCATTCCCCATATCAAAATGTTAGATATTTCATTATTGTATTCGAGAAATTTATTACCAACTGAAATTTTGGAGGGAATGTCAATCGATTGATGAATTATCCTTTCAATCAATTTTGGCCAAGTGAAAACCATTCCAAACATGTCATCGGTATCTAAACCGGAGATTTTCTGTAAATCGTCAATATCCATTTGAAAAACCCTTGAATTCGATCTTTACCAAGCTCACTAAGTTTTACTTACATTAACTTGTCTCTTTGATAATATGAGATTATAGTACCCGCATATTCCTTGGCCTAAAAATCTTCGAGGGGGAGCTAAGCTTATGCATACATCATACCTTGAAATCATTCATTTTCTCGGAGATGCTGGTTATTACGCTAGAACAGAGACAGAAAGAGCATTTTTGTCTAATCTCTGCGAGAAAGGGCTTATTCAGTTAAAAAAAGGAACTAAAAGTGTTTATCTTTTGACTAGTAATGGTAAGAATTATCTAAATGGGCAAAGACCTATGCAAACGGACATTGCCGATAATCAATTTTTATCTTTATTAGAGGAGGCGTATAACTCCTTAGCGACTCCAATGAAACCCTTAGTTCGCATTCCTGAGATACGAGAGAAATTAAGTTCGAATCAGATTTCCGATCCCTATTTCGATAAGAAAGTTCTCTCATTTCATGATCAAGGAATGTTGACCTTACAAACTGCAATGTCTAAAGCTCACGCGGGGTATGGAGGAATTACTTCTGACACAGGTACTGGCGTTTTTTACTATTTGACATTCGAGGCCTAGATTACAATGACTCAAGTTACAAATCTAATTATAGAAAATCCTTTTTATAATTTCACCGCACGTGCAGACGTACCAGAGATATTCAACCTGGTTAGACCAAATAAAGATGCCATAAATCGAATATCGCACGCTTTAGAAACCATACGCAAACAAAAGAGGGAGTCAATGATTGTTCCAGTCATAGCTGAAGCTGGTTACGGAAAAACCCATTTTTATTGGGTTGTTCGTGAACAGGTCACGAATGCTTATGTTGTTTATGTCCCTGTACCCACTAATCCAGATAGAATTTTCTCTCACTTCTACTTCGAGACTGTGAAAGCAGGAGGCGCAGCTCTCTTGGAGTTTGTCGCTGATTTCCTTGTTCAGAAATATAAAAAAGTTGAAAATGCTGCTTTTGAGTTTCCTGGGCTAGGTAATGTGGTCATTGAAGGTTTTTTTGCTCTTAAAGATCCTAAACAATCTAAAGTAGCTCTTAAGTGGTTTACTGGCTTTGATCTGGATGAAGAGACTAAATCCTTTCATAGAACCATAATGGATGATGAAGAACTTGCTTTTGTAGCCCTTCAGGTCATCCTAAAAAGCGTAGATAAACCAGTTATTTTCTTTGTAGATGAGTTAGAATCTCTTTTTATTGCACTTGGACCAGATGCCGAGCTTCAGTTCTTAGAAAGCATCAAAAAAATGCATAATGAAGCCAGTAATTTTCTACTCTGCCTTGCCTGCCTTGCAACCTTATGGGATAAAATTCTTGATTTATCTAGTACCGCAGTCCAGAGTCGGATAGAACCACCCATTCTTTTGAAACGATTTACCAAGAAAGATATTCAAGAATACTGTATTCACATGTTAAAGGATTTTCATCAAAAATTTGATCTTTCTTTATCAGAAGAAAATTCTACCTGGCCTTTAGGTAAATCAGACATCGAATCTGCATATGCCTATTCTCATGGGAACCCACGTGAGGCAATAAAGTGGTTAGCAGGCGTAACTGAAGAGAAGAAAGCCCCAATATTAAAAGAATTAGGAAAAAATCAGAAATTCCTAAGCGACTATGGTAAAAAAATTAAAACTGCACTTGGAAAACCCAAAGGATCGACAATTGGAGTTCTTCAGCGAAATAATGGACTTCAAATCTCAGTTTCTGGAAAGGAAGAACGTTTTTTGATACTAATTCCCCCTCAAATTGATTTAGAACCAATATTTCAAAATTCATTTGTAGATGGATTGAAGGAAGATCTTTCCAAAGAAAACTATTCCGAAATCATCTTACTCGGTGAAGAAAAACCTTTCAAGAAAAATGAGATGGAAGTCACCGCTTTTTCAAAAGATGATTTGAAGAGTTTAACTGAATACGTGGAGAAAATCTCGAAAGAAAACAAATGACTACTTCAAGAAACTATTACATTTTGAGACGCATTTCGCTTGTCTCTGTAAATCCTATTCCTGTGTAAATGTCTTTTCCCATTTCAGTCGCATGCAAAGCTACCCTAGTTATACCCATCTGTTTTATCCAGGTGAGAGCTTCCTCCAGCAATTTTCGGGCGATTCCTTGTCTACGATAACTAGCTAGTGTACTTAAATTCATCAAATAGGCAATTTTTCCCGACAGATTGTTTGGCTCTGGTGGATGCTGGTCAAAAACAACTCCGATATTGCTTACAATTACTCCGTCGGAATTTACTGCTACCCATCCTTGAAAATCATTTGTCGGAATAGACCGGTTAAAATACTTTTCTGAAGCCAAATCTCCTGATTGTAGTAATTCAGTATCATTATAGCCCATAGATTCAAACATTAAGCGCCTTAGCATAACTAATGCTGGTACGTCTGAAATTGTGGCTTTTCTAATTGTAATTGAGTCCATTTTATCCCAATCAGCTGAAACTACTTTAAGTACTTAAACGCTTAGAATCTTTAGGAGAGCTCTGCTTTTTATGAAGTCTTATCAAGACCCAGGTATTGTTAAGAAATTAGGTAAGAAAATTACTGATTTAGCATCACAAATCGGGGGTAAAAAGGTTAAAATTTGTCATGTGTGTGGAACACATGAATATACAATATCTCACTGGGGTATTCGATCATTACTACCATCCAATGTTGAAGTAATTGCTGGCCCTGGCTGTCCTGTTTGTGTTTGCCCCAATAGTGACATAGAACAAGCTATATGGCTTGCTAAGAACGGATATACATTAGCAACCTTTGGAGATATGTCTCGGGTACCTAGTAATCAGGGATCCTTATTAACCGCAAGAGCAGAGGGAGCGGCAATACAAATCGTCTATAGCTTTCTGGACGTAATTCGATTAGCTAAGAAGAACCCTTCCACGCAGTATGTCTTTTTTTCCATTGGATTTGAAACTACTGCGCCAATGGTGGCGATTGAACTTATCAATAATCGAATTCCATCAAATGTCTCCATTCTTTCTTCTCACAGGCTAGTCCCCCCTGCTATGAAGCTACTTTTAGAACAACCCGACATTCAAGTTGATGGTTTTATTGCTCCAGGACATGTGTCCGCAATAACTGGTTACGGATTATACGAACCTATTTCACAGGAACATCAAATTCCTATTGTAGTTGTGGGTTTTGAACCTGCTGATGTCATGTTTGGTGTTCTTGAGGTATTACAACAATTAATTCACAATCAACCTCGGACAGAGAATCTCTATACTAGAGTAGTGTCCCATAAGGGAAATTTAAAGGCTCTGGAAGCTATTAACACTGCATATTCAGTTGTTGATTCCCAATGGCGAGGGATTGGGATGGTACCGAAATCAGGATTGGAACTAGCTGAGACATATGCTGAGTATAATATTCGATTAAAAGAGGAGATTCCAGTATCAGGCGGTAGTGATATTCCAAAAGGATGTCGATGTGCTGATGTCATCTTAGGTAAGATCTATCCACGTGATTGTGGTCTTTTTAATAAAAAATGTACTCCAGAAAATCCTGTAGGTCCATGTATGGTTGGAAATGAAGGAACTTGTTCGATTCATGCTAAATATGGGGGATATTTTTCAATAGATGAAGATATCGAATCTGAAGATTAGATTTCCTACTTCTGTAAAATGACTCCTTCATAATGTTCCAATGATAGAGTTTTTCCCACAATCGTAGATTGCAATATAGTATCTGTTGAGAATAACAATATTCATCTTGGAAGGGGATTTGTGACCCCCATTGGTCTTTTATGGCATAACCGAAATCTTCCTGAGGAGAAGGGTAGATAGGTGACAACCAAAATACGTCAATACCGAGATTTGGTAAATATCTATACGCAATTTTATTGATAATCTCACACAAATCTCCTATCCCGTTATTGGTATTATCAGAATATGAACGTGGATAAATTTGATAAAAAAATTGCTTTCTTCCACCAAGGGACTTGCGTAGACATTGTAAAAGGATTCTCCAAAGAATTGTCAACATCAGAAAATACTTGAATTCAGTCAGAAAAAAAGTGGTCTTAAATGGATAAACAGGAAATTCAAGATGTAATCGAAAAGATAAGTGCTAAAGAACCTGTCAAGATCCAGATGGCACTAGGCTTTGTTGGTTTTAGCTATGGGCTTATGACTGCTGGAATCGCATTTTGGTTTCTTTTCTTTTCCTCAGGGATGATTTTCTCAAAGGAAAACATCATATTACTAAGTCTGGCTGGTAGTTCACTAGTTGGAGTTACTATTTTCTTCTATTCAATAGGAGCTTATTATTATTTCATTCTTCATAATAAACACTTACCAATCCACTGGTTTTTACAGGGACTAATGCGAACTATTATTCAATTTTACTATTTTGGATCCATAATTCTCTTATTCATTCTTACTCAGTATATTTTCCCCCAAATAGGGAGTGAATTCCTTTTCCTTTATCTACTATTCTTCTTGCCTATTTACATTGGGTATATGCTTCCTAGGTGGGGAAAAATCAAGAATCTCATAGAGATCAATTTTTTTGAGAAGCTCAGTAATTAATTATTGCCTGATCTCTATTACTCCATCGAGATTTTTTTTGAAGTAGCTAATTTGTTGATTTTTCGCATAATAAAGGGGCGTTTAATTTGTACTGAAAGTTTATGCTTTTTCTTATTAGCCACATCAAGCATCAAGATATAAGACCGAAGAATTTTGTCAATATCTTGGAATGATCTTGGATAAAGTTCCATTGTAACGGTTCCACAGAATGAAATCCTCAGCAAAAAGTCCTTTACTTCTTGGAAGGGTATGTTTCCATCAGTTAACAGAGGATAGTGGATATCTTCATCAGCTGTTCCCCCCGATATATGGATATATCCCTTCGAAGATGTTAAATGATCTAATACTTCGTCAGGAACTTCAAGAAATTTATCTCCGTTTGTTATAAAAGAGTGGGGGATGTCGAAACACATTCCCAAGTGATTATTGACATTAGCTTGTGTTGTATTATAGAAATCAAGAAAATCCTCCCATGATTGGTATGGCATATTTTCAATCAAAGGAAGTGGTAATTTCTCCAGACGATCATAAAATTTTTCCGTATTTCCTCCTGCATCGAGGGGGGGATGCACAACAACACCTATGATATTCATTCGTGTCTTCCATCGATTGATATCTTCAATTAACTTGTCTATTTCAGGAGTATTCGACGATAGGTCCATATGGTAATCTTCCATATAAGGAGCATGAATTGTGGTTTGTTTCGTTTTTAAACTTTTCATCACATCCGAAATATCTAGAAAAACAGAGGGATCAAACTCAATATGTCGAAGACCTATCGCCATTCCTAGATCAACGACATTGGATGGAGTTAAATCACCTATCGCTTGGATAGTAATTCCTATATGAAAGGTCATTTTAATTCATCTATTCGACCAATGAGTCCCTTTTTGTTTGTATATTTTATTGAGGAAGATTGATTGCAAGTTTTTCTCCTGGAGCTCTTTTTGAACGACCTTTACGCCACCACCAAAGCAATCCTATACTAATAAATATAATAAAAATTGCAATTTGACTTGTGGTAATTAAAGATCGAACATTGACAGAGCTAGCGATTTCTGGGGCGGAATATTCTAATTGACCTGATAAAGCCTCTTGTAAATTTACACCAAACAGGAAATCGAGTGCGGGGAGTGTTCCCCCACCAACTGCGCCTATTACTGCTGCAATCTTGGAGATTCGATTACTCACAACATAGATATCGGAAAGTGGTAAATTTTGGAGTACTATACCAACATCATTCTTCAGTAACAATTGACCTTGAATTTTTGAAGCTGAATAACCCGCTTCAACAAGAGGGGTAATATAAAATGTTAATTCGACTGGTAAATTATCTGGATCTACATATTGAAAGTTCGGTTGTACTAAACATCCAGAAATAAGGAGTTCCACCATAATATGTCTCGTAAGATGATCAAGTTCAAATTCTGCCTGTTTCTCTGTTTCTCGCTCGCCTGAAAGAATGTGCATTCGACGAGCTTTCACTTTTTTGGAAACACTGGATATGGATACTGTAAAAGGATAGGTTTTTCGTGAATTCATTCTATTATAATAATGAACATGTGTAAAAACACTTTTTGACGCTGGGACTTCCTGTGAGGAACCGAGTTCAATTGGCTCATCAGAAACCTTTTTTTTACTTTTTGAATCATCTGTAGCTTGGTACTCTGTTTTAAAAGTTTCTTCTGCTTCTGAAGGTTCTTCAAAAACATCATCCATTTCGTCTTCAACTTCGTCTAAGGCTTCTTTTTCAGGTAAAGTCGATCTTGCGGCCCCTGGAGCTCCTGCGCTAGAAGCCATGGGTGGTGGAGGAGGTGATAGTTCAGCTCTTTCGGAAATAGGTACTGGAGGAGCACTTCGCTTTGGGGTTGGTTGTGAAATAGGTTCTGGCATGCTTGGGGAAGGAAAGGATGCGGGAACACTTTGTTTCGCCTTTTTCTTTGCAAATTTTGCTGATCCATAGAAATCATCAAGTAAGGATTTTGGGGATGAAGGAGCTAATTCTTTATCCACTTCTTTTTCAAAAACGTCTTCATCTGATATTTCTCCCAGTAAACCTCCAGATGTTATTTCTTCTAGCTTTTGAGATAATTGTATTGCATCTTTTGTATATAATTTGTCAGGTGAAAGTGCAAGTGCAGTTAAAACAGGTTGTATACGCTCAAACTGTACTAAATCAGGCCAGATTTCAGAGGCGTGAAACAAAATCTGAATCATCACAAATTTGCCAACATCAGTGGATTCTTTGAGAATAGAATAAATCGTGGAAAAACTGTCGTCTTTCGCCTCATTCATGAATTGAACAAGGGTATTCGCAAGATAGCTTGTTACACCAGCATTTCTTACAAAATCCGAGTATTCCTCGAGGGAATCAAGAAAAGATGGGACATTTCCTATCCAATCTTGAGCAGAATTAATAGAAAAAGGGAGTGACATTATGATTAACCTTCTTTTTACAATGAAAGAATTTGGGGTTTTAAGATTTTGATAAGAATGGACAAAAGTGATACCCCTTGATCAAAACAATAATCTCTTATACCAGCTTTTAAACGTCTTAAATGGTCTATAAGGAGCCAATAAGGAAAATTTCATGAGGAGATAATGAAATTAATAATAAGTCATAATTTTTTCTAAGATGGAATTCTTTCCCACTCCTAATACTGAAATATCGTATGAAGTCAATTGAAAGGCAATTTGTTGGAGTGGAGTATCGCGGGAAATATCTAACATATCTCTTACAGTTTCTAATTCAACCAATATTTTTTCTAATTGTCGAAATGTATAGGATTCTAGTTTAAATACTTCTATTATATCATCAAATTGATAATATAACTGAGCTAATTCTTTAATGCTCATACTGGGGTCTAAATCTAAATCTAACTGCATCTGCTGTATATGTTGCCATTTAGTAGCTAAAACATTATCACAAGTACTATTTATCAATCTTAAATGTATTTTTAGCTCATTAAGCTGTGCTGTGCTTACCAATTTTGAATTTTGCAATGCCACATTCTTCAACTCTTGCTACTAAGCCTATTTATTATTGAAAGCAGAAATATCTCTCTGGATCTCAGAGATTAATTGGTCATATGGTCTGAGAAGCACAAGATCAATCTCTGAAACATCCTTAACATTGTCTATTCCTTTATCAATGAGTAAAGGTAAACCCTTGGGAACATATACAATTCCTTCTCGTATTAATCGGAAAATCTCTTGCATAATACTTTTCTTTTCTTCTATAGAATGAATTCCCAGGACTTGTAGAACATGATGCAAATTTTGGCTAGGTGTATCTTTGAACGAAAGCAATAATAGTGCTCTGTCAGCTAAACGAGAGGCTTCCCGATCATTTTCTTCTTTCTCCACTGGTTTTTGATTCATTTTCTGCGAGCTCATAGGGGGTTCCTTCCAGTAATGTAACACTGATTTCTTCTTAGGAGTGGTTTTGTTGTTTGGTACCGTATAGTATTCTGAATACAAGTCAAAATCCTCCATTGTAGAAATAACGGTTCTCATTGTTGGGATCTTGGGTGAGATAAATCCTTTCAAGAGAAAGAGATTCGATCAAATCCAAAAAATAAGTTAATAGCTGATTTTTCTCTGTTTCTGAGTAGGAATCTTTGACATTTAGAGCACATACTTGATTTTGAACCTCAAGATCAGTAAAAACGTTCGAAGAAAGATATATTAACTGCATTATGCGATCTAAAGATTTTTTGAATCCAAATTGAGACTGTGTGGACATATTTGAAATCTTCCAATTATTTCTGTCGTGATTAAAACATTGAAAGAGCTGATAGAAATAACTGGGAGGTATCGAAAAGTGCCAACAATGGAAAAAGAGTGTCATCAGCGTTTTTCGGGACCTTTCGACAAAAATCTAACATCGAATTCATTCTAAGTGAAAAGAATACTTTTGTGTGAACTCCTTAAATGCTCGATATCCGCCTCCCTCCATAATAATACTCATAACAGATTTCGTATTAATAATTTCAGAGCTCCCTAAAAATGTGAAACCATGTTTGAAAGCGATAGCAGGGAGAATTTGAGCCGAAGGCCCGAGAAGAACTTTTTCTCCAGGAATTGTCAAGAGAAGATCCCGAACTAAATCGAAAGTTTCGAATACTAATGCCGATCCAGAAACTATCAGATGATCGGCATTTTGTAGATCTGAAATCTCCTCTACAGTGGTAATTTGGGCCTGTTGGCGAGGAGGAGAATATCTATCTAGAATTTTAATTTGATATCCTTTCTGACTAAGAAATCGGGTAACAGGCTGAATATTTCCAATCATACTGATATTTCCAGACTTTTCTTCAAAGATATCTAGAATATCCAGATTTTCCGTTCTTAATGAAGGAAGATTAGCCTGTGAAAAGGCATTCAAAGCAGCAACTCCAATACTTCGAAATATTGAGTATTTAGAGGCACAAAATTCAACCAAATACTCCAAACTTTTTTCAAATAAGAATTTTTCAGATAAATACTTATTATGACGGTTTTTTTCTGCTGATTGATCAGTTAAGGTATATGCTACTCCACACGAACCACTAGAAAGTAGTACGCTAGTGTAACGAATACCGATAATAACAGATTCTATGTTGAACTCAGATACAGACTTTTCCAGAGAGAGCGAATCATGTGCTAGCTGAGAGAGAAAGGAACTCATACTACTTACCTTCTTTTTGACTATCCATCTGTATTTATTGAATTATTTCCAAGAGTTTAAGAACATTGAAGAATTACACTAATTGTAATCCCGAGGATACTTTGCATAATTCCATTCTTAGGTAGGAAGGACAATCCATTGGCATTAGAAACACTTAGCTTGGTAGGATTTTGTATCTTCTTTCTTGAAATAAGTGTATCATTCATTTTAATCCTCTCGTTAATAGCTAGGTGGCGGAAAACAAAAATTCCGGTAATCGGGATACTTATTGGCTTATATATTGTATTCATTGCCTTTGTGGGATTTGAATTCTTTTTCTATATTCTTAATATTGAAAATCCAGTCCAGTTCTATCGTGACGAGGGAAACATTGTGAACTACCTGTTTCCTTTATTTGGTGGTATATCTTCAGGGGTTTTCTTGCTGTTTATTGAATTTTTCCGAAAAGATAGAGTGTCACCGATCCATGCGTCAATATATGGTATCTTTCTCGGGGCTTTTTTACTGAATATGATTTATCCAGTTCTATTTCCAGAGATAATGTCAAACGAATTAAATATTAATCAGAACATCGAGGATCTCTATAGTGTTGTTCTGACCATTTTAATTGTCTTATACACCACAAATTTTCCAGCAGCATATTTTGTAAGCTACGTTATTATTATAACTCTCTATTCCCTTCAGAAGATTAAAAGTCAGATAACATTTAGAAAACAGAATTCACAGGTGCTAATACTTCAGCTATCGATAATTTTCTTTTATGCAATTCCCTTGATAGTAGTTGTAAGTGCCAGATTTTTGGAGAATTTTGTTAATCTAGAATTCATTATCTTCTTACAACATTTTGCTCCACATATTAGTGTTATAGTAGGTAGTTTGTTAATTTATAGAGCATATGTAAAAGCTCCTCTTGGTTTATTACAATTTCATCGTTTAAAGAAACTGATGGTCATAAATAAATCAGGTTTGCTATTATATTCCTATGATTTCGTTCCTGAGGAAAGCTTGGGGAGTGATCGTGATCTCTTATTTTCTGGTGGAGTCCTTGCTGTGCTAAACTTATTTACTGAAATGATAGAAACGACAGATGTCAAAATGATACAGTTTCAAGAAGATATTATTATGCTTTCTAATAATGACAATTTTATCACCTTTATTATCGCCGATCATACATCTAGATTTCTTTGGAGTGCACTTGCTGCCTTTAGTAGATTTTTTAATTTAAAATACGGCTCTGAGGCTGAAGAACTAACCGTTGTTCCGAAACACGTCTTCGAAGGCGCTTATGATCTTGTTAAAATGGCTTTTGGTCGTGAGTAGCTGATGTCAAAATAATAGATAAGCAAGTTATCTACGAATTGTGAAATGAAGGGTTATTAATAATCTGGACTAACCCTTCGTCATTTGAGAAATACTGACAATTTATTAAGTAAATGCTGAAGGAAACAACCGTGCAGTCAAATTTGAAAACACAGCAGGATGAAATTGCTGCTGCAATGAAAAATGTGAAAAAAAAGATTGTTGTGCTTAGTGGTAAAGGTGGAGTAGGGAAATCTACCGTTGCATCTAATTTAGCTTTAGCCTTTGGAAAGAAGTTTCCAGGGAAAGTAGGAATCGCGGATCTAGATTTTTCAGGCCCAAATATTGCAAAAATGCTTGGGATTGAGGGAAAAAAGGTTGAAGTGCAAGAAAGTGGAAAACCTTTGCCGGTTGAAGGACCGATGGGGGTCAAAGTTGTTTCAATGGCTTTCTTTTTAGAAACAACCTCGACTCCTGTTGTGTGGAGAGGGCCTATCAAGATGAAAGCGCTTAATCAATTTTTGACTGACTTTGACTGGGGGCCATTAGAAATATTAATTTTTGATATGCCTCCCGGGACAGGAGATGAAGCAATTAGTATTATGCAGATGTTACCTGATCTAGATGGTGTTGTGATTGTTACCACACCCCAAGAAGTAAGTACGTTAGATACTGGTAAGTCACTCGTAATGTCACGCAAAATGTTGGGTGAAGAAGCTGTCCTCGGCATCATAGAAAATATGTCCGTATTTAAATGTCCATCTTGTGAAACTGAGCATACCCTATTTGGAGAAGGTGGGGGGGAAAGGATGGCTCAAGAGTTTAATACTGAATTACTTGGGCAGATTCCTTTTGATCTGAATATTCGAGTAAAAGGAGATAAAGGACTTTCAGAAGCGTTTGAATATTTTTCCCCGGTCGTCACCAGATTACTGAATAAGTTGAAGAAGAAATGAGTTCCTCAACGAATTTCAAATATTCCCGGTTAGTACTTGGTACACTCTTATTAAGTACCTTGCTTGTTGGAATCATTGATATTAGCACTGCTGGACAACACGCTGATGAACCAGTTGACTGTATTGTTATCAAGTATAGCGCTTGTCCCGATTGTGTAAACAAATACAATTCGTATGTAGATCCATTTTTTCAGGAATATCGTCTCAACGATAGTATTGATTTTGCATTTATTGATGCCTCTACTGAAACTGCCTTTTTTTTCGAACAAATGGAGGTACATAATATTTCTGTAGGTGCTTATGGAGATTTTCCGTGGGTGATCTTTCTCTGGGACAATGATCAAAAAGTAGTATTAGATATTGAGGCAATTTTGGGAGATTCTAATCTATTAGTCACATCTTTTGAGTCTATTCTCGTAGATATTGGTTACATCCCTCCTGACAATAACGGGAACAATAACCCTTCCTTCGATTTTGTTGATTTTTCACTATTAACGAATGCTGCTATTCTTATTGGTGGAATACTGCTTATTGTAACACTCATAGGTTATCTAGTAAACGAATATACACAATTGACAATCCACCTGAGGCGAATAGAGAAGAATCGTATTTTTCTTTTTACTACATTAACGCTTGTCTCGTTAATTTCACTCACATATCAATTTTTAGATTATCTTCAGGGAGGCTGTGGATGTACCACCAATGATTTAGCAAAAACCCTTCTTTTTCGAAAATATGAGATTTACAATATTTTCGGATTCGAAATACCATTTTCTATGGTAGGAATCGTCATAATGACATTAGTGTTGATACAAGTAATTTTTCTAAGTATTGTACCACTTCCATTAGAGATTCCGTTAGGTAGAGAGAGATCATTTTTATTCAAAAAACTCCAGGGAGAGTATTGGTATTATTTCATTGTATTCCAATTGTTTCTTACTGTGGGTGCTTTATTTTACCTATTATATCTAGAACTGTTCGTGATCAACTTCATATGTATTCTATGTACGATATCTCAGACAATAATCGTAATAAATACCATACTAATTATGACTTGGAATCCGTTCCCAAAGAAAGAGGCAGAATAAGAATATTGAATTCTATCATAAATGTGGGGTGTAGACACTAATAAGGTCAATACAACACTATTCTTTCCTTTTACCCACAGGAGCAACATAAATGACGAATTCGTCTTCACCATCAATGTCAAGTAAACTGTCGATTCCTTCCTGATCATAAGCTAGAATTGCACACGTTCCTGCATTGATGGCCTCACACGCAAGATACAAGTTTTGACATACATGTCCCGCTTCGATCAGAATATCCTTGTAAGAAATAATAGAGTAGCGCCATTCAGTTCTGTATGGGATAACAGCCCAAATAAAGAATACAGCCCCTTTTCCAGAAAAAGATTGACTATAGGTTAATCCAGACAAAGATTCAGAAATTCTCTCAGCATCAATATCTTTTACGAAAAGCAGTTTTTCCTCTAAGGCAAGATAACGATATATACCTGGAGGGAGATTTTCAACTCGTTGAACCACTAAATATGTCTCAAAGGGATGACGAGAGCCACCTGATGGCACCGTTCGTTTAACTACTTTTTTTTGACTATGACGTTCGTCAGTCCCTACTTTGTGAACACCCTGTGTTGCATATAACAAAAAAGACAGTTCTTTGAGAGTTAAAGGCGCCTCACTAAAATTCCTTCTGCTTCGTCTATTTGAAATTGCATCTAGAAGGGTAACAGGGAAATCTTGAGTAGTAAATTCGGTTTTAGGTATGAGATCAATAGTTTTGGCATCCTCAGCATATCCTTTCTGAGGTGGAGGCTCCTCAACCCCTTTTTGTTGGTCAGGTTCCCAATCCTCATGCGGAGGCATCGTTTCCCAATCAGGACCTTTGAGAATGCTTCGATATTTCTTAAATAGATCAACAATGTATTCTTTACGATTTTCCATTGGTAAGTACACCAACTACACAAGTTTCATTGGGTAAAGTGTAAAAATTTTCTGAATAAGACATCAAGAATTCAATATCGGTCCCAATTTTTTATTTCGGGGTATGTCTTCATCTTGGGGCCATATTCATAGGATTCAAAGAGTTGTCCCCATCCAGATTCCGTCTTGAATTTCTTAATACGACGATTACCAATTAGAGGGTACCAAATCCAGTCGTGATAGACCCCTGATGCCATGATGAATAACCTAAAGAAAGGGGTATAGAATAAAAACCAATGAAGGGGATTTAAAAAACGATGTCGATACGTAGTTTTGCGAATCCGTTGATCCCAGCGGATAACCAGACTCTTTTTGGTTTTAAAATTAAAATTCATTTCTTTGAAATCTGCAGGATCCGTGCCAATCAGATCAATTTGATCAATATCGCCAATACCTAAACCTTGATCATGGGCCATTTTAATAAATTTGATTTTCATAGGATCAAATCCCATAAGTTTTGCTGAAACGGCATCGATGGCGACTTGGTCTTCGCTGGCCAAAAGAAGATTTGTAGAAACAGGTGTCATGATTCGTGGTCCTGCCCCATCGCCTGCAACAGATCCATCCATTACCGCGAGTCGACCCGGGTGAATTTCCTTTTGTATGGTTAATAAGTCAACTAAGATTTCATGAATCATTTTATGACTGTGATGGCGATATTTGGGGATTAACCCGCCAAAAGCATTCTTCATTGCTCCAGTCATCACCGTGTGACCATGGGTTTTTAAAGTGGGTAAATGTACAACGCTTGCTCCTTCAAAAATCTCTGGAATGATAATTTTATCTTGAAATAACTCCCTCATTGCGGGTACATCCCCTTTTGGGGAATAAGGTACCCACTTTTCGTTAGTCAAGGGACGATAGGTTGTATTGAACTTTTTTAAGATAGGTAACCATTTATTCTTATAAGCGCCACTCCAAGGATGAGTGACAACAGTTTGATTTTCTGTGGGGATGATTTTGTCCGCTTCAAAACCATCTGCTGATAATTTCTGTAATACACCATCTAATTGCCAAGGAGGAGTCGAACAAGCAGGATAGAAAAGAGACCATGATAAATTGATCTTGACTATCGTATTCAGTTCTTTTTTTATAAATGATTGATAATTAATCAAGTCCATTAGTTTGGCATAATCGTCCACCACTGATTGGGGACTCGTAGGTATAAGAGCAACTTTAGACATCATGATCACGGAAGAGTTAAGGATAATCTGTCATGTTAAACAGAGATAGTAAAAATGGAAATATCTTTCGATCTTGTTAGCAGAAAGATGTACAGGTAATGCCAAAAGAGGAAGCGTCATCAAAGTATACAGGAAAAAAAAAAAGAGAAAATATGATTTGATAACACTGAGGTTAAACTGATATTAGTTGATACAGCTGGTCAAGAATTCTTTGGTAAACTAAGACCGAGCTACTATCGTGGGGCATCAGCAGGGTTGTTTTTTTGTAATATTAATGATCGAAAATCAATCGAAGCAGTTCCTAATTGGCTCAGAGAGTTTGAAAAGTATCTTTCCTATCACACACGAGTGCCTATGGGTATTGTAGTCATTAGGGGTTGGAAATATACCCAGCGAAGACAGAAGAAAAAGGAAATTAAAACTTCTCTTACGATCCGAGACCGAATTTTAAATCAATGCAAACACATCTTTAGGAAGAAATCTCAACGCGCTCTTTCTACTGTAAAAGCTCCAAAAAGACAAAGGAGAAAAGCGGAGATTAATTCTGTTTCTCACCTTACAAATATTCAATTAGCAAGATTTATAGCTGATTTGTACCAGATGAATCTATTTTCAATAAAAGTAGATAATTGTAAAGCGATCGAGGAATGTTTTGTTTCAATGGCAAGACAAGTCATTACAAGATAAATCTTAGTAAAATTTTTTATAATTTCACAATTTCTGTATTTCTAATAATAAATCATTCGCTGCTATGACCTCTCGAAGTGCTTCTTGGCAATT
>DXJL01000163.1 GCA_019057635.1 Candidatus Heimdallarchaeota archaeon | reverse complement strand
AGCCGGTCAGTTGTGCACGATTGGTTAAACTTTCCCCTTACAATTATTCAACACAGCCCTATGAAATCATGTTTGCTTTTATTTAACTGGGGTCAACTACGTTCTTCAGTTCAATTACCACGTCAACTTATAAACTGATGTGCCGCAATCCTTCCCATGCTTAGAAGATAGTTATTTACTTATTATAGGATGTCCCGCAAGTTACTCCCATAGTTCCCTTAAGTTAACGCTATGATAACCGGATACATGAGCGCAGCGAATGTATTCCGGTTAATCAATTCGTTAGCATTTTATGAGAATTTTGGTGTGTGAGGAACTTTTTCCCAAAAATTCACAATGTTATTTGTTAATCTTTCAAAATTGTTTTTTCCAAGAAAGAAAAATTCTGATAAATCAGAATCGTTTTCAGGAACAAAACTTTCAAAGTAGTAGGGATATTCGTCTTTTATGAGTTTAAAACTTTCGTGATCACCATGTTTATAAGTGTTTACTACTTTTCTTGCCTCATCTAATAGGTCCCAAATCTTACCATCAACTACACATGAAAAGTCTGTTTCAAGAGATTCTCTGCAGTATCTAACCATGGATTTCCTATGATGTTTTACAGTTAATTGAATCTTAAGAAATTTCGACTGTTCATTAATGAGTCCTTTGATGCATCTTTCCCAAAAATGGTAAATCGTTACAAGTCCTATCTTTAAAATTTCTTCCAATGCCCAATTACAATACATTTCATTGAATTCTTTGAACACATCTTCAGAGTCATCTTTGACTTTTTCTTCTTCTATTTTGTCATAAAAGTAGCCAAGATATAAATCTCTAAAATGCATGGTATGTAAAGTGTTTCTTACTATCTGATCATCAAAACCATGAGTTACTATTTTTGAATCCATTTTATAAAATATATTTGTGCTAACAAGCAATTATACGATTGCCCGCTTAAATACCAACATGGGCTTGGGTCACCTTGAATTGTGATTAAGTAAGAATTAACGCCTCCGATTAAATCACAAATCAAGGTGACCCAGTCTCCGTCTCAATCCAAGCTGAAAGATTATATCATGATTTTAGGGCCAACTTTTCTATATTCCCAAGCGTAATCAGCACCACTTTTTTTGACATATTTCCCATATCAGCCAATCTTTTCTTAAGAGAAGCCACTTTCTCGAAATCGTGTTCAGAAATCAAACCATGAGCTATATCGTTTCTAATTTGGTAAAGACTTTTGTTCGTATCAGCATCAGGTGAAAAAAGTGCCTTTTCCCATTCGTTGGAATTTGATATTAAATTAAGAAAGGAACCGAGCTTCTCTCTAATAGGGGGGTTCATCAAGAAAAAACATTGTTCAATCTTTTGAAAAATATTTTTGGATAAATCATTAGAAAGTACATTTAGTATCTGTTTCTTCTTTGTAGATTTATCCTTCTTGCCAATAAGTTTTGGATTTAAGTTCTTATAGAAATACTCTCCTAAGAGCTCAATTGAGGCCCAGTAGCTTACAAATCTACCTAAACCTGATTGATGTCTATTACCATCGGCATGCCAAGCCATTGATGTTTTCAATACTGTTCCGATAGGCTCTTCGATGCTATCAACCAATTTTGTGAAGTTAAGCATGCCTTTAACATAATCGTCGTTTATTTCGTATGATGCGTGATCTTCTTGAGATTTCTGAAGGGGTTCAAGACATAGCTCTTTTGTTTTTCCCTTCTTGGGTGGAGATGGTACATCAAGCACTTCAACCTCTATGTACGTTGCTGGATACCAATCTAAAGAAGACTCAGATAGTAGAGAAATGGTGTTTTTAAGAATTGTTATTTTGTTTAGGGTATGAATAATCTCAGCCTTTGCA
The DNA here is from genome assembly GCA_019057635.1 of Candidatus Heimdallarchaeota archaeon. Lineage (GTDB taxonomy): Archaea > Asgardarchaeota > Heimdallarchaeia > Hodarchaeales > Hodarchaeaceae > Hodarchaeum. The sequence goes on along the minus strand of DXJL01000163.1, from coordinate 831 downwards.
TTTTCTATGTTATTTTGGGGAACTATATCAATTGCACCTTCAATTTTATAGGTATTTAGATACATCTGGAGGTAATTTTTGACAGGCTCATCAAATATATTCTTTCCTTCAGGATCATATAAATTCGATTTCAACCAAATGCCATTGCTATAAACTCCATCTTTATTTTGAGATTTACATTGAAGATTACCTTGAATAATAAATGGCAGTTTATTAGTTTCTGGAAAATGAAAAAGAAGTTCAAGGTATTTCTGGGCTATTTCATCTTCTGTCAGTTGGTGTATCCTGATAGTTCTCTCAATGAATTTTCTAAAACTATTATCCATGGAAATTTACCCAATACCTCCTATGATATAACGCCCGGTTTCAGCGCGCGCCGTTGTTATGTTTCGTTTGTATCAAGGACCTCACCTAATTGTTCAACTATCTCCTCAATCGTAGACAATGAGCTATTTATTGCTTTTTTATCCGCTAGGCTCGGACTATAGTTTTGCACTTGATCTTTGGTAACCAAATGCCAGATCGGAAGAATGAGCTTATGGCCATTCATTTCTCGATTAACTAAGCCATCTAATTCGTACTGCGTCCATTCCTTGTCGAAAAAAGCCTTCGAAAAAACAACGATGCCATAGCGTGAATTTGAGAGTCCGTTGTCGATACTTCTACGAAGACTATCGCCTACCTTCAGTGTGAACTCGTCGTACCACACTTTGTATCCGGAAGCTTCTAGTGCCACGACTAATGGCTTGACGAATTCCTCCTTATCTTCACTTGCATGCGATACGAACACGTCGTATCTCACTGGCCTTATCGAGGTATTCCGCGGGATGT
>DXJL01000162.1 GCA_019057635.1 Candidatus Heimdallarchaeota archaeon | reverse complement strand
TGCCAGTAATTCTTTTGCAGTATTGAGAATTGCTTGCCACCATTCATTTGGATCCTGTTCCGCACCTCCCTGATTTTTTTATTTTTCAGGTGTATGTTCATAAACAAAATCTAAAACTTCGCCATGAATTGATACAAGGGCTGTTTTGATTCCAGATGTACCATGATCAAATGCTAGTATGTATTTCTTTGGAGGGGAATGTTCCAACTTCATATTCTCCTATCTGCTTTCATAAGGTTATTTTTTCGATATTGCCATCTACATCAATCGACTCAATAGTTAGAGGTGATGCTCCTCCAGTTGCAGTTTCTAAGCTTAAGTGTTCTTGTAATATACTCAAAAACTCCAAGGGATTAACACATGCTTCAGGGGGAAGGACACCAAAGTCAGTAATGAGTCCACGCTGAAGCATTATCGCACCAAACGCCACAGGCATCCCAGTTCCCTCACCCAGTGCTTGATCCTCCGAAGCAAGTGAGAAAACAATAGTATGTGAAACACCAGCCTTTTTTCCCTTCACAACAATTTTCACACATCCTCGTTGTGTGCCAAACTTAGTCTCTTCTAGTATTCTTTCACGTGCATGGATGATATAGGCAATTGCAAAATCAATCGGTTTTATTTTATCTCGAGTACCTTGAACAGTAATTGGAGTTTCATCATTCAAACCATTTTTTACTAAGTTAACAATTAAATAAAAGTACTCAGGCGGGAGTACGGTCCCTTTATTGGTAACACGTTGCACTCCTGGAATAAATTGAGGTAAAGTGATCGTCTCGGGGTGAGGATAGGGATGAACACGATATGTTCCTAACTTTTCAAATTCTACTTCTTCCTCTAAAGATTTTCCCTCTTCACTAAAGAATGAAACTGTTTTAAAGTCACCATCAACGAAAACAGGAATGTCTGTAGTCATAGCATGGATTCGGTGCAAGATGACACCTGGTCCTTCTGTCGGTTCACCACCATGAGCATGATACAAATCAATTGATATGACTTCATCTAGTAAATCAGTAGCTGCGAACTTAGCAAGTATATTTGTCACACCAGGAGAACTCCCTAATCCAATTACTGCCGATACTTCAGCCGCTTTTGCTTCTGAGTTCATTTCAAGAGCTAATTGAGTTGCATCCACATCGTCACTTATGTCAACGTACTTTTTTCCTGCTTGAATTGTAGCTTTGAGTACCAGAGGTCCATATTGATAAAATGGGCCAATTGTGTTTACTACAACATCAAACTCTTTTAACACGTCAACTAGGCGATCAAAGTCATTCACGTCTATCTTCTGAAAGGAAATCTTTTCAGGATTTGTTTGTATTAATTGCTGACCTTTTTGGGCATTAATGTCTCCAATAACCACTTCAGAAAAGTCAGGAAAAGCTGCCAGTGTTTTTGTTGCAATACTACCAACGACCCCACATCCTCCAAGACATATTACTCTTGCCACACGTCATATCTCCTAATATCCAATGAAGTGAGATATTATCCCCTTTCCTTGATAACTTTTTTAATGGAAATAAACTTCCTAGAACTTGCTCGCTTGTTATAGTAGGACCAGAAATTTCTTTTGTATAAAAGATCTTCATGATGGATTCATTCCCAAGCGAGCAACACAACGTCACAAGAATATTGGTAAACGATAAAATCTTACTTAAAGATTAAGACAAGATATAAGAAGAAGGACACAAAATTCCTTCCGTGTTCGTTTGTATTTATTCTATTTCTATCGTCTGAAAGATTGTGGATATCAAAGAAAATTCCTGAAAATGGGGATTGATAAATATCTATTATTTTTGGGTAAATATGGACATTTATGGACAAATAGGAAAAGAAGGTTTCAAGGGGAAGAGAGAAACAGATAGCTAGTTAATGAAGGAAAAGGAAAGAAAAGGGGATAAATATTAAGACATAAAAAAAACAGATGATTGAACCGATCTCATGAGATTATAGCTCCAGTGATGCACTAGGTACCCTTTTAATAGTAAAATAAGGGAAAATTAGCAATTTTGATTTAGATCACGTGGCCTAGTAGGTTTATAAGCAGAAAAACGCGTAATCAATCAGTATTGCTAGGTTACGATAGCAGGTCCAAGTAAGGATGGTCAGGGATGCTCCGCACACGAGGATACAAGTACGAATTACGTGTAAATAATAAAGAACGGACGCTACTGGGTAAATGTGCGAGTATATCGCGATTTACCTGGAACTGGGGAATAGCCAATCGAAAACAACGGTATCGCACGCAAACAGGTGAGGCTCGCTATACTGATGCTATGAAACAGCATAAAGAATTAAATCGTTTGAAACTAACAGAGTTTCCTTGGATGTATGAGGTCTCGAAATGTGTCCCGCAAGAGGCCCTCCGCGACTTAGACCGTAGCTATCAGAATTTCTTCACCAATCATCAACAAAGAAAACGGAAGCAAACCACCCGTTATATCGGCTTACCCATTTTCAAGAAAAAAGGCAAATGTAAAGACAGCTTTCGATTAACTGGTGCGATTCATCTGTTTCCAAAGGTAAAACAGGTGCAATTACCTCGCTTAAGCAAATTACGTCTAAAAGAGAGGCCAAATTTACCTGTATCCGCACGGATACTGAGTGCTACGGTCTCTCGGACAGCTGATCGCTGGTATGTGGCTCTTACTGTGAAAGAGGAACAACCTGATTGTAACCCAAACAATGGCCCAATGATTGCGTTGGATAAAGGCTTATCCGTCTTTGCGGCGTTATCTTCTGGAATACCTATCGCTCGTCCAAAATTCCTCCTCTGTCAAGCTCGGAAACAGGGTCGATTATCAAAAGCTCATTCGCGGAAACAAAACGGCTCAAATAATAAACGGAAGTCTGCCCTCCGCTTAGCGCACTTCTATCGTCGAATAGCAAACCAAAGGCATAATTTTTTACATCAAACCTCAACTTATCTGGCTAAAAACCACAGCGTGATAGTTACCGAGGATTTATATGTCAAAGGATTGATGCAAAATAAGAAGCTGAGTAAATATTGGGCCGATCTTTCACATGGGATGTTTCAGCGTTTCCTCGCATATAAAGCGCCTTTATATGGTTCCACGGTGATTGAGATCGATCGCTGGTTTCCTTCCTCGAAATTATGCTCTAACTGCCTCTATTACCATCGTCATCTCATGTTAGCTGATCGGGTTTTTCATTGCCCGTTATGTGGGTTGGTATTAGATCGTGATCAGAATGCTGCGTTCAATGTAGCCAATTATTATATTATCTATCAGTTCCTACTATCTCCGGTCGCCGAGAGTTCTGCGGAGACTTTAAACGCCTGTGGAGAGGCGGTAAGACCTGCATCTGAGCAGGCACGCGTCGATGAATCAGGAAGAACAGCTCTAAGGACGGTTTGTAATAATTGTTCCTACTTATTTTTAACTGTCTTATTTGGGTAAGTCTTTCAGAACGGGATATTTATTCATCCATCTTTGATAATTTTTAACGGATTCATTTCCCAGTAGACAACATCACATTGCTTTTACTTGTAGAAGGACGAATTATGACAAGAACTATTAAAATATTAGGAGGAGGATGTTCAAAATGCGAGGTCTTGACTAAGAGAGCGAAATCAGTGGCTGAAAAGCTCGGATGGAAAGCGAATATTGTGCATATAACTGATATGGATGGAATTGTTAAAAGAGAAAATTTTACTACTCCCGCATTAGCATTGGACGGTGAAATAATCGCCTCAGGTCGATATCTCCCTCCAACTCGGCTGGAAACACTATTTCTCAAATATGTTGCAAAAGAATGAATAACAGGGATTGTGATGTCTAAAAATAAGCTTCAGGTATCCATTCACTCACTTATCCTATCTCTATTTCCTATTCATCCAAAAGCAATAAATGAACAGATTCATACTCAGGTCTTTTCAGAGGTTCAAAAGCTTTGGAAATCTTATGAATCCAAATTGCGTTCCCAGATCCAAAGTCTAAGTCTGAACAAAATTGATCAAGAAGCTAAAATAAAGACACATGTGTATGAAAACCTTCTTAAAAATTTAGAAACACTCCAAGAAGCCCGAAAAAACCATTTCAATACTGGTAGTCGCCCCTCTCATTGGTGGCCTGACTCAAACGATATCTATCTGAGTAACCGAGTACCAGCTTACTCACATACCTTCCGCTTTCAAGATAACACCATCTACTTTACCTTAGAAGAGACATTTTCTGGCAAAGGAATGGACAAATCAGCCAGGAAAAAGTTATATCTCTTATCTGAGATACCTGTCAAGCAATATAGTTCAATAGTCCAGATATCTTTCCAATTTCGATCGCTAACAGATGAGGAAATAACAGAATTTGGAAGACAACCAAAGCAAGAATCAATTAACAATGCTATGTTGAAAACTCTGAGAAAATTGCTTAGAAAATTCTCTATACTTGTAGATGTTGATTCAAGTCATTTTATCGAGACTCTATCATTTCACATCTCTCTATTTGCTCAAGAAAATGACCCTTTAATTTTACATAAGCATCTATTCGATTATTATGCTGATTTAATAAATAAATTATTGAGAATCGACTCTGGAAACCTCTCCCAAGTAAATTTTCTGTCAAAAATCGAAAAAGAAAAAGATGATTATCTCCTAAGAAAAACAAATTCCTGGTTTTTGCTCAAGCTAGCAAAACTTCTTGCCACATTTGAAGACTTGCTTATCTCCATATGGTCGAAAAAATCCCTAGTTTCTCAGACTGAATATGTAATCACGTTAGGTAAGCTAGCTGAATGGATAGGAAGTGACTTTGTTGAAGAGATAAGTGATTCAATAGTTTCAAATGAAAAACAGATAAAAGAATGGGTAGATCTATATAAGATAGATCCAATTACTATAAAAGAACAGCTAAGAGACTCTGAATTACGAAAACTATTTCCAATTGATACAGGTTATTTTAACACAGATTTCAAATGGAAACTACTCAATGCCCTGCCTGATATCCCCATACATGACCTTCTTGATGGATATATATACAAGAGTGATAATTGGTACGCATTAAATTCACTTCAGGAAATATGGAGTGGTAAGATAAAGTGTATCTATATCGATCCCCCCTATAATACAGGAAACGATGATTTTCTCTATAAAGATAATTTTGATCGTTATGAGTGGATGGTTATGATGCGAAATCGTCTGGAACTTGCCAAAACCTATCTTACGGATGATGGAGTTATCATAACAAGTATAGACGACAATGAAATGTCTAATCTGAAATTATTGTTGGATGAAATCTTCGATAATAATTCAATCGGGCCCATAATCGTCCAAACTAATCCACGTGGACGGACTTTAGACAAACATTTAGCAAAAACTCATGAATATCTTTTAATCTATGCATTGAATAAGGATCATACCAACACTCTTTTTAAAATTCCTAAGAGTGAAAATCAGCTAGCAGAATATAATAAAGTAGATGATAGCGGTCGATCTTATCGCTTAATAGAACTTAGAAACAGAAATCCACGATTTAATCGAACTAATCGACCAAATCTCTATTATCCCATTTATACAAATCAAAACACATTTCAAATATCATTAACGCAATCAGCAGAATTCCCCATTGAAATCTTACCCAAGACTAGTCGTAATGTTGATGATTGCTGGACATGGAGTAAGGAAAAAACACTTACCAATCGAGATCTCTTGGTTTCAAAAAAAGTTGCAACTGGTGCTTGGCGGGTCTTCAGAAAGAATTATTTAGACAAAAAGGGAGAATCTTCAACAACTAAAGAAAAATCTATGTGGACAGAGGGTTCATTGAGCAATGAAAGGGGAAGGGAACAGTTACGTGACTTATTCGGATCACATACTCATGATTATCCAAAATCCGTGAATTACATTGAGCGAGTTGTTCAACTAGCAACTGACGATAATCATGTTATTATGGACTTTTTTGCAGGGTCAGGGACTACAGCTCATGCAGTAATGCAGTTAAATCAAAAAAATCAGACAAAGAATCAATTTTTACTAATTGAGAAATCTAATCAACTTAAAAACGTCATTCTTCCCAGGATTAAAAAACTTGCATATTCTTATCAGTGGAAAGAGGGATCTCCAATTGATAAAAGTGGCCAAGGAGTATTTTTGCAGTATCAAGTATTAGAACAACCAATGGAGGAGATTTTTACTAAAGTTGGACTCGGGGGGAATGTATCGAGTATGAACTTAAAATATAATTTTACAGATAAAAAACTTCAGGTTCAGGTTGAAAACCTTTCAAACCCGTTCAACAATTTCCCTGAGATTGAGAGGGCTGAATTCAAGAAAAACACAAGTAGTGATTATATTTATACAGCTAATCAGCTTCTTGGATTAAATCCCTCTTCAATTCGTTATGATTTTCACAACGGAATACAGTATCTATTCATAATCGGAGTTATTGACGAACAAAAGACATTACTAGTATGGAGAAATGCTGGAAATTTAGATTTCAAAAAAGATAAGAAAATTCTAGAACAAAATTTAGTAAATACACAAATTTCACAGATTTTCGTCAATGATTTCTGTCTATTAGATCAGTATACACAGATTGAGTCAATTTTTGGAAGTATGATAACCACTAAGGCATAAGATACCCAGAATTCAGTAATTAAGAAATTAAATCTTCGAGTAGGAAAAAAAAGGGAGGAATTGTAAACAGCATGTCTAAACTGTGATTACATGATATTTAATCCGCCAAAGATGATCAAGACTAGAGCTGCAACTGAAACAACGCGAAACCAGATATTTTTGGATTCATCAAAGCAGACAGCGGCAAATGATAGTCCTGCGAATAATCGAACAATCGCCCATAAGAAAGCATTTAGAAAGGCGAATATAGCACCAAGCCCTTTAATCTCAAATAGATTTTCTCCCCTAATAGCGTCGCTACCAAGAATTGTGCCCCAAGTATCGGCACCATCAAAATAAAATCCAAATAACTGGATAAAAAAATAGCAAATAACCGCTATCAGCAATAGAGCTGTGCTATTGGCTGTAATTCGATCAGTAAACTTACCTAATTTTTCTTCAGTACCCATTATTATTACCTCAAAATAGTTTCACAAAT
>DXJL01000161.1 GCA_019057635.1 Candidatus Heimdallarchaeota archaeon | reverse complement strand
TCACCGAGAGTTCTGCGGAGACCTTAAACGCCTGTGGAGAGGCGGTAAGACCTGTATTAATGCAGGCTCGCGTCGATGAATCAGGAAGAACAGCTCCAAGGACTATTTGTAATAATTATTCCTAATTATTTTTACCAGTCCTATTTGGGTAAGTCTTTCAGAACGGAGGAAAACTATATACCACGTTTGCGAACATATACACTAATCCCCATTCCAGTCACAATAGCAAATAATAATAAAGAGAGTATGGGGATGAATGGTATAAATATTACCTCCAGATCCAGCATTTGAACATTTTCACTTGTTACAAAGACATTTCCTGCGTAATCCATAATTTCAACAAATACACGAGCATTCCCAGTTGTTAATCCTCGAGCTTTAGCATTCCACCCGTTACCTCCCTCGAAACAATCGAATGAATACCATGAGGATTGCTTGATATATACTATTACGGATGCAACACCCCAATTATCCACCGCTGACACTTCGATATTCAGATAAGGAGATGAAGTATCTTGTACTTCAGAAAGCTTTAGCTTAAGGAGAGAAGGATAGCTTAAATCTTTGACAATTTCACCTGTTTGTGGATCAATTGGTACTCGTGCTTCACCCAAGACTGCAGGCGCACTTTTCACCATCCAATCGTCATACATACTTGACAACTTGGCTGGAATTACTAAAGATTGACGTATATTTGAAGCAATTAACCCGTAGCTTACCTCAGTTTTTCCCATTGGTAATTGGGAGAAGAAAAATGTAATTCCTCTACTTGTAATCTGGTACATTTGCTGTGAATGCTGAATAGTGCTTGGATCAACAGAGAAACCTGCAGGTATAGATTCTTCTAACATTAAGAAATTCATAGAGTCATTATCATTTGTTACTTTTAGAGTGACAAGGATCAGATCTCCAGGTTGAATATATTTCTCATTTGAAAACTCTCGATCTAATGTTAACCCTGAGACACTCGATTTCGAAAGAAGACTCAAGTCAACTTTAGGCAGAGGAGCTGGTACGGGTGTTGATGATAGCACAGGAAGCATTCCTTCGGTTGAGCTGAGCACAACGAGATCTATTGGTCCATATTGTCGACTGATAATTCCTGGGGAAAATGATGATTGTTCACTATTTGAGAGTAGATAGACAATTTCGAATCCTGGAATAGAATAAACCCCTGGAGTGGCTGGTACTTCATATTTGAAATTTATGATCGTGTCTTGGGTCAACAATTGGATAGTTTGAGGAAGATTGATCACTGGAAGTAATTCTCCTTGTACGGGTTTGATAGTGATATTCGCAGCGAAAACCTCGGATGACAAAGGTGTAAGACGAATGGGAACATTGATTTCCTGACTGGGAGCAGAAGAGACCTCAGATGGTATTAGAATATCAGGTAGCGACCTAAGAGTCTGTTGGCTAAAGAAGTAATAACTGACATTCCCCGTCCCAATTTTACTGAATGTGAAGTTGTTCTCGCCAGGTTGGATTTTGGATTTGAGATCCAGATAAATTACTGACTGTCCGTTTATAGACAGATCGTAATCACCTATTTCTTCATCATTTAAGTATATCTTTACATTTGCATCATCATCTGAACTGAAACCCTCTTTACTAATGGTAATCAAACTTGAAATGGCAGCTGATGTATCAGCTGTATTTCCCCATCCATAACGAGATTGTCTCTGTAACATCCATTGAATAGCACCGCGAATGATTGGCATATGGGAGGCAGGATCAGTTTTAACGATAGCTTTCAATGCTAACCCAGTTATTTCCACTTGTCCACCTAACGCCCTCCAATATCCAGGAGTTGTCGAATATTTCCAATAATTACCGTCTCCAGAAAACTGAACCTCACTCACTAAATATGATATTAATGAAGATTCAAACGCAGGAGAGCCAAATGGAGAATCCATGACTGCATCCAGATATAGAGCAGCTAAATAAGATGATTGGTGAGCAGAATCACTCCATGCATCGGAAATATAGCTAATGGCATCATTTATCGGATCATTATCTACTAATTCAGAAGACCATCTAACAAGTGACCGAAGAGCGAACGCTGTGAAGGAAAAACCATCAATATTTCGCCACGAGTCAACAGTCCAGCTTCCATCATAGTTTTGTTTGGTTAGGATGGACTGCAGAGCCTCTTTCACTACGGCGGGATCGACGTAGATCCCTACATCTCGAACAGCACTCAACCCGTAAAGGACAAGAGTAGTCATATAAACTCGTGAGGAATCACTTGACCACCAGCCCCAGCCTCCATCAGGATGTTGTTGACTATACAACCGAGATAACCCAGTAACGAGCATATCAGTTAATAAATCTGCAGTTTCATTTGTTAATTGACCCGTTTGATTGAGATAATCTAATATTAGCGCATCAGGCACAACTCGAGATATTGTTTGTTCTGTACATCCATAAGGATAACCCACTAATCGCTCCCATGAGCTGATTGCCGTTGCTCCTAGTCCTAGCGATAATTCGAGAAATTCTATTTTTTTAACAGCTTCGGAGTACTGGTAATATTCAAATTGAGGGTCCTGAGAAACAAAGCTGCTGGCCTTGAATTCCAATTCCACGCCATTTGGAATGATTTCAACTGCTTTTCTTATAGCATCAGAATAACGAGTTCCATTCGCCAGCTCTGTGGTGGCAAAAATAGTTACATTTACAAAATTGGCGTCTTCAGCCAAACAGGCCCAAGAAATTGAACCTAAAAAGTCGCCAGGTAATCGAATTCTTTGTGATGCTTCACCTAAGACAGTTATTCCAGCTGCAGGATCTATAGAGACATCAATATCAGTTAATTTGCCTAGATAATTGTACACGACACCTTTAATTATGAATATGTCATCTTGAAGGACAAATGGGTCCTTCACAATGTCAACAAAGAATGGTATAAAGGTCGTGAATGTATATTTTTCCAATACACCAATTCCAGAAGTGGATGAGGTAGCTACAACTCTCACTGTCCATTCACCAATAGTATCAGGGAGTGTTAAAGTTATGGACATTGATCCATCTTCAACAACAATAAATGGGGTCCAATAGGCATTCTCAGGCAAATTATCTCTGATTTTCTGCCCCATATCGGCATCAGGAGCCTCTTCGTCTGCAGATTTCATCCCTTGCTCACCAGGAGCCGCGGTATCTTCCATGGCGAACACATTTATCTCGTGGCCACCTCTCCAATAACCAGGACTATAACCTAATCCATAGAAATCATCATACCACCAGAACCACCAGTTTAGCTGTCGACTTTTCCATGAAGATACTGTCCAGACTGAAGGCCAAAATTCTTGTTCCTTAAAATGTTCAGTTTCAGTTTCAGGATCTGGCTCAACTCCGAATACTGAACTGTCAATGAAAGAAATTGCCAGCACAGTTGATACAGGATTTTTATTAGCATCGTAAACTTGAATGTCTATTTGCGCCTCTTCACCTGGTGTATAAACATCCTTATCGGAGTTGATTTCCACAATAAGGGTTGAATCGATTTCCACATACAAACGTACTTCTTGGATTAATCCAGTAGACAAAATTGCAAATCCATAAATCCATACTTTCGGTGCAAGAGGAGTTATATCAGCAATCGTCAGACTGAATGAATCTGCATTATTCTGTGGGACATATTGTGTTGTTAGAATTCCTTTTTTCACAAATTGAACCATTACAGGAGCATTAGTCTCCCCTTCGACCTGTCCTGTTATAGTCATAGTATCACTCAAGGTATAGCTTGGTTTATCCAAACTCATAGAAAACTTTTGAGAGGGACCGACCGTGAATGAAACCGTTGTGTCATATCTATAGTAATTATACGAACCCCATTCGTACGTAAAAGTCTTACTTACGTAAATATGAACAAGATACTTGCCATTTGGAGCAAAAGATGAGAGCTGAAAAGAGAATTTCTTTCCAGAGTTTGAGACATCACTTGTTTTCTCACCTATCAGCTCATAATCGGTATCAAAAATGCGAACTCGTACACTTCCAGACATAGCAGTAAATGTAAGAATATTGTGAATACTAATATCAATATTGACTGTATCGCCAGAAGAGTATGTATCTTTATCTAACTTCGCATCTGTTCTTGTAAGATCCACGGAAAAGTAGAACGTCGACATTCCGTTGCGTCCATCACCCGAATCTAATTCTACCACACCTTTGAACCTAGTTGTTAAACTTAATACTTCTTGGGGAATATTAAATTCAAACCGTCCATAGCCATCTGCATCGGTTTGTGATTGATAGGTGGCGACATGAACAGTGATTGATGTCGATAGCATCCCGTATAACTTGATGGTCACATCAGCCTCTGGTAGCGGTTGAAAACTTCTCCAATAATAAAATCCGTATGAATACTGGTATGCACCAAAATATAGTGTCACGTTCTGATCTGCTTTGGGGAACCAGGGATTTACCCAGGCCCAGACATACACATTTTCAGTAATTTGTACTGATGTAGAAACAGATACTTCACGATCTACAGTATCAGTTACTGTTGCATTTAATGATAATGCATATAAGCCACTTTCCTCTAGGGAACTCGGTAATTTATAAGAAAACGTCCATAATCCATCTTCATCAGTAATTCCAGAAAGAGTTGTTAAATCGCCAATAAGGAGCTCTACCTGTCCTTTAACAACAGGTTTACCAAAGTAGTATATCGCACTTAACGTCCCAGAAACCTTTTGACCTGGAGCAACATATTCCTTATCCAATTCAATTTCGACTCGGTAAGCAGGTTTCTCATATTTATCGACACGGATGTCTGTTGTAGTTATAACTTCATCTTTCTGAGTTACAATACTGTAAGCTCCCAATTCGCTTTCAGAATCGAGTTCGAAAGAGTATGTAGCAATACCAAACGAATTCGACTTCAGAGTTTTTTGAAACAATGTATGTTGGGATGGAGTAAGCAGTTTCAAAGTAAATGAAGTTGCAATAGGCTCCTTTGTCGCTTTTAAATAATCATTATGCCATAAAAGGATACGAGCTTGCACAGTTTCGCCTGGATTATAAATGGGTTTATCAGTCGTGACAATAAACTCATAGGGACTGAATTCCTGATAGCCATCTGAAGTCCAGTAGTATCCACCTCTATAAATATCGCGTAGAACGTAGGTTGTTTCACCATTAAAGGAAACTGAGAGATTCGCTAAAAAGTGATAGTTCTCACTGAAATTGGATGGTGGAGTAAAAACAATCTCAGTTACTCCCTGAACATCTGAGATTCCAGCAAATAACTCTTCTGAGTATAGTGAATATTTATCTGTTTGATAATCATATGTGTATAGCTCACCAGTAAGTGTTACAGCGGCTCCTGTAATAGGAGAAAAGTCTGTTGTATTTAAAACATAGGCAACGGAATAATGGGGCTGTCCTTTAGCAAATTCTCGGGAAACTCTCCAAAAAATGCCTATTTCAGCGATGTTAAACGAACGAGATTTGTAATAGTAATTCTCCTTCGAACGAATTATTATTGAATACCGCCCACGGTCAGATGATTGAAACTCTCCTTCATATTGACCATCTGCATCTGTGGGAACAGTTATGCTTTCAATAACCCGATTATCGTAATCTACACTATCATAATAATAATAACGATACCACCCCCAGTATTCTCCTTTGATTATCTCTATTGTTATCCATTCCCCGGGAGCTGGATTCATTCCCCTTGAAGCTTGAATTACATACTTTAGAGGTTGACCAGGTTGAGTGATTTCTTTCTCAAGGTCTATTTGTATGATTAAGCGCTCATCATCATCTTGAACAGTCTTTGATGTCACTTCTGGAGTCATATTATTGAAATTTAGAGGACTAGGGTTAAAAACCGGTAAAACAGACGGTTCAGGTTGTTCTAAGGCTTGAATTTCCGGTTTAAGATCAGGTACTGCATATTCAAAATTATTCAGATCATTGACCGATTTAGTATCTTGATTTGAATCTAAATCTGCCGATGTAACCTGTACTATTCCAATTAATAAAACTAATAAGAGTGTTAAGCTAATAACTTTGTGTTTAATCATTTTCATCACTTTTAAAGAAAGATGGATCCTTTTTTTTCTGATATAAATGGAGTTTCGAGTCTTATTAGATACCAAGCATTAGAACACACAAAATCAGGCTGTTCTAGTATTTCGAACTAGTACCAGGTTGCTTTCTTTCACTGATTTTATCCATTTATGGTTGCAAAAAATTGAATACAACCTACACTGATCATATTTTTCTTTTTAATGAAAAAATTCAGTTAATGGGATTATAAAACGGCCGCTTAGAGCTTCATTCTCATTGAGTGAAATCCCAAACCGATTACTAGCCCCAAGTATTTCTTTAATGTAGTGAGTACGATCAATTTCTTTTGTACCAGTCCGAAAAACGTCAGGATGATATGCACGCTTAAATTGAGGTTGACTAAGTGCACTCTTTGCTATAATATAAGGGAAACCATCCCACTGTTTCCATTCTACCTCAGGATCTAAGTTTTGATCTTTGCAGTAATTGAGAAACGCACCTACTGCAGGTGTTCGAGTTTTATACTTCGTAGGCGCACGTTTTACTGGTCCTCTGATACTTAATTCGGTGAGTAAGTCATCTATGGAAGATTTCAAGATAAATCGACAAGTTTGAATAACTATTTTTCGAGCATTCTGTAATCGATTTTCAGAAAAATCCATTAACAATCTTTCAAGGAGTGCCCGTTGAGTTTGCTTCGCTAAAGGGGACCAGTCAGAACGAACAGCTTCGAAACCTCGAATGATTACCTCTTGAGAAATTAGGGAGAGATAGGCATAGGCTTTCTTCCGTCCTTTTTTTAGAATGATTCTAAAGGCAATATCTTCAAGTTTTAATTCCAAGAGATCAGGAAGATTAGTCGTGAGATAATGTTGATATTCATGGATATAACTTTCAAGTAATTTAATGCTTTTATTTCGTTTCTCTTCAGATATTGAAGGAAGAAAATCAGAGGGGCGCAAGTTAGGACTAATAAACTCACAAAAAATCGAATCTGTATCACCATATCGAACTTCTACATCATAATCATGATTCTTTGAAAATTGCTTTGTCCAATCCTGCAATCTTTCTCCTAATAACTCCCGAGCGATCCCTGTGATGCTATTTGATAAGAGATGATGATAGAAACGTCCACGAGGGTAGTTCGCCGCACCACATAGTGAGTTAGCCATCAGTTTTAAAGAGCGTTGCTGTTTTTCAAGTAGATGCACATTTCTCTGTTGTTCAGGAGAGGGGCCTTCCTTTTTAAGAGAATTTAAAAGACTAATAGAATTATATCTCTCAACCAGTATTCGATCCATAAGGTCAGCGAATGCACCTCTTGGATGTCTCAGAAAACGATCTTCAGGTTTTTTAGACTCAGAGTGGGAAATTAACGTTTCTCCAGATATATTATGCTGTCTTACTATGTTTGGATACAACGATCGAAAGTCAAGAATGGCTACAAATAATGCTTCATCTACTTCTGGGTCTATAACCCAACCCCCGAGATGAGGATATTTCTCTTTTAATGCGTTCCGCTTTGATATCTCAGTTTTTGTTGGTTTAGAAGGAACAAGGATGTCTCTCTCATGTAAAATACGCATTAATTCAAATTCTCCAATATTACGACTAGTGGAGAGTAAGCCTTCAGGTAAGAGGTAACCAGCCAGTTTACATAACTCAACAGTCGTATTTACACCTAACTCAGAAGCTAACCGAAAGGTGAGGATTGAATCAGTGATTGAATATTGGTAGAATAGATCTTCATCCGATTGCGACCCTTTAATGCTATGCCTCCATAATTCTCCAAGGCTTTTGTCTGACTTGATTTTGGTCTCTCCCAACAACATACTGGCAATTGTGTCTAAATTCTTTTGACCTGAAAGAGGATGAATATGCCATGTTTTGGGTAATAGATCGACAACTGCCCTTCCTTTCAAACGATATCCATCAGTTGGAACACTAGTTCGAATAATATCAGTTTGTCGATTTTCGAATAGTGCAAGTGATCCTAATGATAAACTATACCGTGTCATTCGCGCTTTAAGATAAGGAATGTCGAAATAAGTACCATTAAAGGAAACAAAAATATCTGGAGCTATGGTCCTTAAATTAACAATGAAATCGTGCAATAATCTCTTTTCAGCAGCATCATTATCGGCATCCAGAATGAGTGCACTTACTTCAGGTTTGGCTACTCCTAGTTTTCCCCAAGCATACGAAATAGCCGTAATTCTGCGCACTTTATCGTTGAATAATTCTTGAAAAGATTCCCCTTGTTCATTTACTTCGATATCAAATGCGAGAACTAATGGCAGATAATCAATATTTTGAGAGGGAGATAGGTTCACATTTTGATATCCTGTCTCCATCACAATTTCAGAAGAGGTTTCATTAGTGATTTTTCCAGTTACAGAGAGCATATGTAAAGCTCTTAATTTCTGATCAATCAAAAATCGTTTTGTAAAAGGAATATCTGCTTCTAAGACCTTGAACCCTTTACGTTCGAAAACTGAACGAACCTTGGGAACCTGATATGGACGTCGACCAATGATCTTGGTTAGAATCTTTTTTTTTGCCCCAAAATATGTCTGTTTGTGACATATTTGTGTGGTAATAATCCATGATTGTAATAGCCCCTCCTCTTCACTAATGATTTCTTGAACGTTTTCCTCTGAGGTTTCAACATAAAAGTAGGGGGAAAATCCTTTTACTATGACTTCCACCCTTTTATTTCCAGATTTTCCCCACAAATGAATATTGGCTGATCTTTGATCATTAGAAACAGAATAATCAGCATCTAACAGAACAAACTCAATGTCTGTAACAAAATTCTGTTTCACCATCGACACCAAACAATTTCATATTGATTTATCAGAACTGGTATCAATTTTAAACTAAGTTATTCGGCCAATTTCTTCAAACCAGCAAGATAACGGGGAGCTAGTTCAGCATACAGATTTGCTGAATACTCAATCAATGTGCGGTTAGTATTGGAAATTTTTCTCACAAATTTTGCTGGTACACCAACTACCAGAGATTCTTCTTGGATAATTTGTTTCCCAGTAACCAATGAACCAGCTGCAATTAAACACCAATCATGTATCACCGCATGGTCATTAACAATAGCTCCCATTCCTATGATAACATTATTATGAATCGTAGGTCCGTGTACAATCGCACCATGCCCAATTGTGACATTATCTCCTATTAGCGCAACTTGATCAGGGCCAGCATGCATAACACAATTTTCTTGAAGCGAAGTTCGGTTTCCAATACGAATTCTACAGTAGTCCCCACGAATTTTTGCTCCTGGGCCTATATAACAGTTGTTGCCGATTTTTACATCTCCAATCACTTCTGCCGTACTAGCAACATACGAATCCTCACCAAGAATTGGAGTAGAGTCTTCAAATTGATAGAGTGTCATAATTGTTCTAATATTATTACTCATGGTCCACGTTTTTCAAGATTTTTATAATAACAGAAAAAGGAAAGTAGGAGGAATCCTCCTACTATCTTGAAAAATTATTATTCAGCTGATTTTCCTGGAGCGTATTTTTTGCGAGACACGATATCCAAGATTCTAACGATTAGAAACATTTCGATTATACCGACACCGATTCCAAGCACTAGAATAACGACAAAGATGTATCCAATAGGATTAATTAGATCTTGGGGGTTAGAAACACCTACTACAATGCCTGCAATAAACGTATAGATTCCTAATCCTAATGTTAAAAGGAGGATCTTTCGATGAAAACCGATATTTCTTTCATCAAGTCTTTCTTGGCCAATCACAATTGAGGCCATTATGTTATTGAATTTAATATATACTTTATTTGCTCTTTCCCAAAAGTTAGTGGGAACTGTTATGATAAAATTAAGAATTTTCGCAATAAAACCAATTATACCACCAACTATTCCTGTTTCGCTAATTACGATCCACACTACTGCTAGAATAACACCAACAACGCCAATCCCGATGAACGTCATAATCGCATCTTGAGCTACGAAACCAACGATGTTAAGTAAGATCATTTCATAGAATATATCAAAAATAAGATCAAGTAATCCAAATCGATCTAGAATGACCTCACCAGCAGCATTCTTCTTATCAATGCCTATTATCCATAAGATGATCTCTAGAATAAATCCAAAGAAGTGTCCAAACATCTCTATTATAGATGTAAGATTAATATCATCCAGAAAGTCACTCAAACCTGTTTGGTCAGACAACCAAACAACAGCTGCGAACAATATACCTCCAAAAAAGCCAGTTAAAACAAAAAATCCTGGAACACTCTCAATAAAACTACGTTCATCGGGATCAAGAGCCTTTTCTGGGGATTTTTTAGTCCGAACAAAACGAATTGACCGTCCAAACATTCTAAAAATCCATACATAAGGATAAAAGATTAATTTCAAAAAAAACGCAAAAAAACGCCAAATTGCGCCGAATATGGCAAAGATATCCTCTTTTCCAAATCCATCACTTAAATCAAACCGATATTTTTCTTCTGACATAGAATAAACCTCATGAGAATACTTGTATTTGTTATTTAATCGAAGAAGTCATCTTTCTTCCTCAGAATATAGTAGATATTCAACTTAATTCCAAGAGAATTTTTATAGTTTTTTGAATTTAAAAAATGAGCTCGTACTTTGGATGAATAGTATTAGGAACTAGATTGAGAGATTACAAATCTCCATAAAAACTTCCAGAGAATGGATTCTTCATAGTGAACTAGAGCATATTAAACATAGTTTATCTTATTCTATAATCCTAAAACAACTTTTCACAACTAATTTCTTCCTGAAAATAAGAAAAAATCCATTAACCAATATAATTAAGGATTCTTAACAAGTAAGTGCAAAGAATTTACATTACATGCTATTTTTACATTGTATTCCTCATTTAAAGAGCAAAATCCATTAGGCGGATAGTTTTACTAGAGAATCTTTTCGTGAGCAATAATTGGCTGATTCCCCGTCTTTTTTGGAAAATATAGGACAAAAGTCTAGTACTTATGAATCGCTTCACTTATTATGAGTGAACTCATTATTCCACCCATATAATTGACATAAAACTCGTTTAAAGATCTTCATCTAGCGAAAGGGAAACTTTATAATAAAACAACAATATCTTTGACCTGCATTGAGCTAATCGAACCCGCAGATACAATTTCATTTATTCGAGTGAAACGATATCTGTGCGGTATATAAAAGGCATCCCATGAAATCGAAAATTACGGTTGCTTACCAAACTTCGGTTCGTAAAGCGATAAAACAACAAATAAATTAAGTGATAAAAATGTCCCTAGCAGAAGGAATTACAGGTAAACCCCTCGTTATTGATAATGGTACTGGTTTATCAAAGAATGGTTATGCTGGTGAGGATCAACCTCGTTCAGTTTTCCCCACTTTGATCGGGTACCCTAAATACCAATCCATTATGTCCGATGTAGATCATTATGTCCGTGAATACTATGTAGGCGAAGAAGCTATGAACCTTCGGGGTGTACTCAAATTAATATACCCCATTGTGCACGGAGTTGTTACAGACTGGGATGCAATGGAAAAAATCTGGCACTATACGTTCCACAACGATTTACGAGTTAATCCAAGTGAGCATCCAATACTTCTTACCGAGGCCCCACTCAATCCTGGTAAAAATCGTGAAAAGATGGCAGAAATTCTCTTTGAAACCTTCAACGTTCCAGCAATGTATGTATCTATGCAGGCAGTTCTTTCTCTCTATGCTTCTGGAAGAACAACTGGATTAGTTATTGATGCTGGTGATGGTGTTATACACATTGTCCCTATCTATGAAGGATTCGCCATTGCCCATGCTATTAGCCGTATTGATATTGCCGGTCGTGATATTACCGAGTATTTACGCCGATTATTGCGTACACGTGGTCGTGCATTAACCTCTTCCGCCGAACGTGAAATTGTTCGTGATATCAAAGAACGTCTCTGTTATGTTGCTCTTGATCCTGAAAAGGAACTCAAGTTAGCTGAAAAAGTCTCTGGTATGGAAAAGCAATATACTCTTCCTGATGGTGAAACTTTGACCATTGGTCCTGAACGATTCTTAGCCCCTGAAGCTTTCTTCAACCCCAGTGCTATCGGAAAAGAAGAAACTCCTTTAGATGAAGCTATTTATAATGCAGTTCAACTTTGTGATATTGACCTTCGAAAAGAACTGTACCAAAACATTGTTCTATCTGGTGGATCAACTATGTTCCCTGGATTAAAAGAACGTCTTCACAAAGAACTCACCGAGCTTGTCCCTGACAATGTCGAGATTCGTATCGTTGCCCCTCCCGAACGACGTTACTCTGTTTGGATTGGTGGTTCTATTCTCTCCTCCCTAAAGACATTCCAACGCCTTTGGGTATCTCGCAAAGAATATCAAGAGCAGGGTCCAACCGTTATCAAGAGAGCTATCTAAAGAGCAATCCTTTGCTCCCCTCTTTTTTTTCTCTTTTAATTTTTCTTAAGAATTCTTTTGTTTATTGTATCTTCGTAATTGAACCCCTCTAGTCTTTTCTTCTAATCGGAAAAAGTAAGAGTTGTTTAGGGGGAATAATTTTGATCAAATGTATGATACATTAGTGTAATAAAATCTTCTAGTATTTGATAACACCGTACATTTTCATTCAGGAAGTTTTCAATCTTTGTTATCTCCTCAGCATTCCCTGTTATTGTTTTTAGCTCAGGAATAATCTCGGAATTTATTGCGGTTTTTATCTGTGTAAATACTCTTTTCTGATTAGTATATTTTGAAAGACTATATTCTGCCATACTCATTAATGGAGAGTAATATTTTTTCCTATCTCGTGGTTTTTTAACAATTTTGACACTTCTAATGCTCGTAAGTAAGGAAAGAGTTTCAGAGATAGCTGTTCGACTGGCTCCTGTAAACTCCTTGAGTTGATCCTGAGTTACAGGTTCTCGTTCTAAAAATAAACTAAAATAAATCGTGACTACATCTCTTTGTTTTCCTGAAGGAGGAATTACTTCAAGTAATCGAGAGATGAAATCCGTTTTTATTTGATACAAACTGTCTGATTCAGGTATTATATTTGATATCTGAGAGGTAGGTTTGTTTTTTTCTAGAGATCGACTAATGTAAGGTGATATATCTGGAAATTCGCCAGTTTCCAAAATATAATCTAGTTTATCATCAAGATAATTAATAATTGCTCGTACACTAAAATAAGTTGATTTTAGAAAAACCATCAGGTTTCTAACATGTGCTATATCGGGGGTTTGAGGAGTTAGGGTCTCCAAACGAGGTAGCATTTCATCAACAAAATCATAACTAGTTTCAGAGGCTTCTAAGTTCGTTTTTGCCAAGATCTTGGTGTATTGTACGAAAGTTAGAGAACTGCTGTAATATTTTTTCTTATCCCCTTTTTTCCGTGACTCATGTACGGGATATCTACTTGTAAATTCGGTCAGTTCAGCTAAAGTTTCTGAAACCATGGATCTACTATATCCAGTTAAGAGCATAATTTCTTCTTGTGAAAGCAACCCCCCATCCAACATCAAAGCGAACAATACACCTTTTAAATATGGATTATAACCTAAA
Organism: Candidatus Heimdallarchaeota archaeon; assembly: GCA_019057635.1. Lineage (GTDB taxonomy): Archaea > Asgardarchaeota > Heimdallarchaeia > Hodarchaeales > Hodarchaeaceae > Hodarchaeum. The sequence continues at coordinate 184 of DXJL01000161.1, read as the reverse complement.
GATTTGTTTGCTTGGGCTATAAAGTTCAAATAGTCGTTTTTTAGTTTTAAAAGAGGATCTTGAATGTTGGACATTATTATTACTCACGAGAAAATTATGAATACACCATTTTTCCTTATTAGAACGTTTATAGAATTTGTTTTTAACTTTTTGGAATTTTTGTTTTTTTGAATTTTTGAATTTA
>DXJL01000160.1 GCA_019057635.1 Candidatus Heimdallarchaeota archaeon | reverse complement strand
ATGAAGTAATTACTGGAAATTATGACCTACTTTTTTCAGTTGACCATCTTAGTTCAACAAGTATAACTTCAACAGAGGTTTCTATCGATAATGGTCCGTGGGAATTAGCTACTCCTGATATTCTCTCTCCAAACATGTATGTTTATTCATGGGATACGACCCAAGAACGAGAAGGAACACATATTATTCGTGCTCGAGCAGCTGATAACACAAGTTCTCCATATATTGGGTACTCTTCATTCATTTCTGTAGAGATTGACAATCGGAATGGTTCGATTCTTGTTGTAGATGATGATTTAGGTCGTGATGCGGAAATAAGTGTATTAGAAGCGTTAGATACATTAGGATATGCGAATGAGTACGAAATCATGTGTACTTCTTCTTTTACTGATGCTGAAGTTACTGCTGAAGAATTAGCTCAATACAATACAATTATTTGGGTTGGAAATCCCGAAATTTCTCCAATAAGTAACTCTCACATTAATAACAATGAGTTCAAAGAGATAAAGAAATATTTTAACTCAGATCTTGGTGATGAACGATCTCCTGGTATTATCTTCATGTCTTCTTATACGATCTTTGATTTTAGTAATCAGGGAGCCGAGTTCCAAAATGAATACCGTGATATTTTCCAAGCGGAATCCATATTAAATTACCGATCCCCTGCTTCCATGTTAGAAGGGTTATTGTTCTTAGAAGAACTACCTCAATTTACACTCGGAAATACCGATACACTTCGGGCAACCAGAGGTTCTGATGGAGAATTGGTTAACTTATTGGTAGGTGCTACTCCCGTCCTTATGGATATTGATCCTCAATTTTCTTCCTATAGTACAAAAGGGTATATTGTTGATAATGGACAATATAAATTAGTAAACTATCAATTTCAACCTGATATGGTTCCTGACGACATTTTACCCCAATTACTTAATTTATCTCTGAACTACCTGTACATACCAGCCAATGGAACAGTTATTACCACAACCACAATGACCACACCTACAGTTATGGATCCTGTCCCAATCATCGGCTTTTTTGCCGTAAGTGGATTGGTAGCATCGGTTTTATTCGTGAAATTTAGACCAAAACCTCGTAAAGGAGAATCAATCTGGGTTAATCGGAAAAACTAAGCAAGATTTGAGTCTCTTACACCGATTGATCCTCTGTAAGTACGGCCAGAATGATACCTATTCCAATGAATAGCCCTCCCAATAATGTTGTGAAGGGTAATCTTTCTGACAAAAATATAAACCCTAAAATTGAAGCACCAGCTGCTTCTCCTAGGACCGTTAAAGACACAACCTGTGCAGAAAGTTTTTTCATAGAGTATGTATACAGAGCATGACCCAATAAACTCGGCCCTATGGCTAAAGCAAGAAACCAGGTCATATCAGATGAAGGAAATATCCAAACATTTTCTGAAAGGCCTAAAGAATAAAGAAATAGGAATATGGTGCAATAAGCGTTAACAAAGTATGTATAAGCAATATTAGAAACATTGAAACGACTTCGCATTTGTTTTCCGATAATGAAATAACAAGCAACCATTAGGGCACCAAATAAGGCCAAAAAAACTCCTTCTTGAAAGGAACCGAGTAATTGACTAGGAACCTCACCAAACGCAATGAGTATAATTCCAATAAAACATAGAATCAATCCAATCACTTGGGAAGAAGTAATCGTCTCACGGAAAAGAGCAAAGGAAAGAAAAATTACCCAGAGCGGAGACGAGTTTACAACGATTACCGATGCTGCTACAGAAGTATACTCTAAACTCTGAATCCATGAGAAAAAATGAAGTGAAAGAAAAAAACCTGCTAAGATAAAGTATTTCATATGGCTGAAGCTTGAAACAGAACGAAATTGCTTTCTAATTTCTGCGGAGAGTAGTAAGGGTGAAAGTAAGAGCACCACTAAAAACAATCTCCAAAATGCGATGATGATTGCAGCTGAAATGCTATATCGAATAAAGATTGAAGCTCCTGATACTGCTATTGTAGCAATAATCAAGGCAACATATTCGTATCTGATTGGAAATTTGCTCGTAATTTGTGAGATTTCTTTCATTGCGCATTCTTTGGGAATAAACACTAATAACTTTTCTGGAGTACGAATTTTAAAGGAAATAGAAGACTTATAGAGATAAATGGTCATGTCTAAAGAGAAAAATATACTTCCTCGAGTAGGAGCACATAAATCTATTACGAATGGAATAGACAAAGCAGTTGATCGTGGACTTGAAAGTACCTGCGAATGTCTTCAAATTTTTACCCGTCCGCCTAGACGCTGGGAAGCAGGTAAATACTCATTAGACAAAATCCGAGTGAAAAACTTTCTAGATAAAGCCGAAAACGCCAAATATTTCGATACTGCTATCCATATGCCGTATCTTCCTAATTTGTCTTCCCCCGAAGACGGCCTGTACAACAGATCGATCAAAGTTCTCCAGGAAGAGATCGTAAAATCGCACCTTTTACATTCCCCCTATGTTATTTCACACCTTGGAAGTCCGATAAAGGAATCACGAGATTTTGCTGTTAAACGTACAGCTAAAGCTTTAGATCAAGCACTTGAATCACGAATAGCGCCTACAATGATTCTGTTGGAAAACTCAACAACAAAAAGAAGAGATTGGGGGAAAAATATTGAAGATATCGCCAATGTCATAAATGCCGTGAACGAACCGCAGTATGTAGGAATGTGCTTTGATACCGCACACGCTTTTGCCTCTGGTTATGAGATTTCGTCTCCTGAAATACTTCATGAGGTATTTGACAGTATTGACGAGCTGGTAGGGAAAAATAAAGTCCGAGTAATTCATCTCAATGATTCTAAGGGCCAATTAAATTCAGGAATCGATCATCATGAACACATTGGTCGGGGAAATATAGGCATTGATTGTTTTCGGGAATTAATGCAACATCCTAGATTTAATAATATTTCTATGATTCTTGAAACTCCCAAAGATGAAAAAATTGATGATAAAAAGAATCTCGATCTCCTTCGGAGTCTCAGAAAGAAATAAAATGTCTCAGCAAATGGTTTTGTTGAGGTAACTCTAGCGTGAAAATATCTAATATCGATCTGAAGACTGCATACCGATTTTTATATCCACGATTCACAATTATCGTATCATCTGGAACGCTTTCTAATCCAAATGCTCTTACTATCGCTTGGTCTACCCCTCTTTCAGCAGATCCGCCATTACTTGGTGTTCTCATTGCAAATAAGAGGTATTCTCATGAAATAATAAAAGAAACCAAGTCTTTTGTTGTAAATATTCCCCATTTCAATCTTGTTGAAGAAACCCATTTTGTTGGACAGATTTCTGGTCGTGAGGATCCAAAAAAAATTGAAAAGGCTGGTTTCACTTTAGAGCCATCCAAAAAAATTGCCGCACCCCGTATAAAAGAGTGTAAAATTAATTTGGAATGCAAACTCGTTGATACAATCACCACAGGTGATCACGACATGTTTGTTGGTGAAATCATTGAGATAGCGGTTGATTCAACTATTCGTGATGAATGGTCTTATGATCTATCAAAACATCAATCAATTTATTGGAGACAATCTAAATTTAGCAGTGATGCTTACCGATTAAATGTCGTGAATGAGGAAGATTTAACTTGAAACACACTTCCCCCAGCTTAATAGTGGAAAATCAAACAGTATTCTTTGAATCCTCAGAAAATATGCGTGAAATCGAGTCAGATTCAGTGACTCTAATTGTCACTTCACCTCCTTATTGGAATGTCAGAGATTACGGTTCTGAGCAGATAGGATTCGGACAGATCTATAAAGAATATGTTAATTCTCTAGATAAGGTTTGGAAAGAATGTGAACGAGTACTTCAGCCGAACGGTAAAATAGCTATTAATGTCCAACCGCTCCCAATAGATAGGAAAAATTCTGGATTTGGACGTAGAGTTATATTAAATTTAATGTATGATATTGAACGCTTTTTTCGAGAAAGTAATTTCTATTTATCTGGAATGCACTATTGGGACAAAGCACCTTATATTTCTAATGTATCTTGGGGTAGTTATCCTAAACCTACCAATATTGCCTCAAACACTAGTTTTGAACAAATCTTTGTATTTGTAAAGGGGGGGAAGACACGCAAAGTTCCTCCCGAAACCATGCAAAAAAGTTTATTATCAAAAGATGAATGGAGACATTTCGCTGTTCGAGGAATCTGGGATGATATCTCCCCTGTAATTAAAATTGACTCTAAGGGGGTTAATAAATTTGGTCATTCTGCGCCATTTCCTGAAGAAATCCCCTATCGAATCATTAAAATGCATTCTGCTAAGAATGAAACGGTGGTCGATCCTTTTTTAGGTTCAGGAACAACCTTGAAGATTTGTCGTATTACTGGACGAAAGGGTATAGGATACGAAGTTAATGAGAACTATAGAGAGTTGATCAAAACAAGAATTCTCGAAGATTGGGAATTTCCTTCAATTGAAGCACAATATAAGACGATGGGAACGACCTTTTTCTATGAAACACTTCAATATGTTCATAGCAGAATAGTAAGCGAACCTGCAATTTCTCTCAAAGAGATAATAAATGAACTTAATAGGAAGTTTCCGAAGAAATTTACCAAATCTTGGATATCACATCTTAGCAGTCTAAATATGGATTAGCGTCTGAGTTTCTCGTTTAGACATGTTTATTCAATAATAACTCATTTAATTCAGGTATTATTTATATAAAATAAGCTAATACAAGGTCATATCAATTTTTTACCTGCTTTTCCTGGTTAAGATGAAAATATCATAGTCCACTAATAATTAACGTCAATTTGGCGAGTTGAAAATTCATTTTTCTTATTGAATTCTATGCATTGAGATAAGAACATCTAGTATACTAACGAATTACTAAACACAACATCATATCATGAAGATCCTATACATGAAGGGTACGCAAACTAGGTAAAGTTAGATACCAAAACAAAGGAATAACTTTATAAAGATAGGGAAATTCAAGTAATTGTCGAAAAAGAATCGACGTATTTTTGAGAAAAGGTGAAAAAATTATGGTAGGATTTGCAAGTGCTCGCGTAGAGAAGCTTATTCGTAATGCTGGTGCACGCCGTGTATCCGCAGACGCAATCACTCGGCTTAACGAGGTTTTAACCGATTATGGTATGGAATTAGCCAAATACGCAGTCGAAATTGCTCGTCACTCTGGTCGTAAGACCGTTAAGGAAAATGATGTTAAATTAGCCGCAGCCAAATAAGGTTTAGACTAATTATATATCATATAATCCTTCATCTCCCTTTTTTTTCTTACTAATAACATAAGATGTCTTCTTTAGACGGAAAGATCATCAAACAACGAAAAACTAAATTGTCAAGCAGATAAATTAGTTTTCAATCGCTCGCTCTTCACGAGTTACTGCTTCCAATTTTTCAGTTTGTAGCTGCTGAATTCGGTCTATTTCAGCTAATAGATTCCGAATACTTGTTGGTTTCGTAAAAAAACCAATAGCACCTGATTCTAGTGCCTCTTTCTCAACTCTCTTTTCAGCCGAGACGAATAAGACTTTAGCTTGAGGTGTTTTTTTCAATATCTCCTTCATTGCAACAAGTCCATCAAGAACTGGCATACGGTAGTCCATGATTATGATATCAGGTTTAATAGGTAGCTCTGAAAATTTCTCAATGGCTTCTTTTCCGTTACTGGCATTCCCAATGACATCATGACCTTCCATCATCAATAGCTTAGAATAAATCATGAGGAGGTCTCTTTCATCATCTACCAAGAGAATGCGTGCCATTATTAGTCCTCAAATTGATAATATACAATGAATCTATACCCATTTTTTGACGAAAATGGTAGTTAGGGAGATTTGTTTAGTAATTTTAATATTACGTTACCTCATTTATTAAACTCACTATATAAATTCGCAGTTCTTAATTGAAGAGCTGACAAGTCAAACTTGTGATTTGCCGAAATAATATACTATAAAGTAATTTCAACTTGTTTGTTCTGTTTCACCTAAAAATGTCAGGATTGGCATAAAAGAATCCATGTAATCAAGTGTAGTGATTGTATGAGGAAGTGAAAGGAAGTTTCGATACTCTACATCAAACAGAATATCATTGTCACTCATTAAGGATATTAAATGAGTTTCAGCCAATATAGCTTCCTCAAAAGAGCTAAAAACTGCCGTTACTATGACATCAAACCCAAATCTCATCAAAATAATTGGAGTTAGCACTTTATCAATAAGGCTCAGTGACCTCTCAATAGTTGAGGCCTGAGATGAAATGATACAGTAGCGGCAAAGAAGAAGTATATTAAACCCTAGCTTCTTAGTGTTGGGAAATAATCGGGGTACTATTACTCCTGAATCAACAAATTTTTTCAACCACCTTGTAGTAGTCGTCCTTGGTCTTCCAGTTAATTGAGATACTTCCCTTGGAGTTCGTCCTGGCGCTTCGAGAAAAGAATAGAGGATTTCTTGTCCTACTTGTGTTATTCTCAGTTTTGGATCTTGGGGGGGTAGAAAAATAGGTTTCTCTAGTTTTTCTTCGAAGCTTAAACCAAAATGTCTGAATAATGATTTAGAATAATCAAGAAATCTTGGAAATTCTGATAATCGAATGGGAAAATGTAATTCTTGTTGGAAACTGAAATTTATTCCCAAATTCAATAGTTTGTTTTCGAGTTGATCCGATATTTCTTCAAATTTATTATAATTTTCATAACAGCTTAAAGATAACGCCAGGTTACTCTCAACGGCTGAAAACAGAAGTCTATTGGACTTTTTTAGAATGTCTAGAAAATCAACTGACTTTTTTTCATCAGATGAATCAGATACAGCATAATAGGAAGATAATTCCGATATGACTCGTATATTGAGGGTGATAAATTCTATATTGAGATATGCCACATTAGGTAAATAAACATGTGCATAGTACTTTTTGGCCCTTAACCGTTTTTTTATGGTTGAGAATGTGGAACGTTTGATGCCGATTTTTGATGCAAGTTCGAAATCTGGAATATCTGGATATTGTACAAGGTAGGCCATCACGAGTTGCTCTCGTTCACTTAATCCACCTTCTAAATCTGACTCATTTTTCATACAGATTATCCATCCCATCAAATAGAATTCTTGATTACGGTATTTTTATTGAATGGCTTCAAGTTATACCTCTCTGAAGCTTTTAAATACTCCAAAAGTGGATTTAATGAGCGATGAAAATCTTTAACAAGTGATAAATTTCCTGTCGAGGTCACTATTCTGTCTTTTATTTGATAGGGGGTATTCGTAGTGTTACGAATGGTTTTTATGAAGGCATTCTCATCTTTACGGAAACTAGAATAATCTTTCGATACAGAAATTATCACTATTTCTCTGTGACTAACAAAGAGATTGAATGGTTTCATATTGTATTGCACACTTTCAATTAAATGTTTCCTATCTTTGTCATTAAGCCCTTTTATCGAAATGAAATATACTACCTGTATTTTCATACCAAGCATCACTAATTTGGGTATGTATCGGGTAAAATAGAGTTTATTTCTTAGAAAAAATTGCACCCAGCGAGCAATTGTATTCCTAGGTTTACCAACAATTTCTGTTAGCTCAATTATCGATTTACTTGGGTTATTAATTAAATTATTGAAAATTTTCCACCCTACGGGAGATATTTGGTCAATTACATCTTCACTAGAACATAATAGAGGAGAAGTCGAGTCTTTCTCTTCAATCAGAATTCCCCAAACTGATGCAAGTTGTTTTCCGTATTCCATGAAATTTATCACCCCCTGTTCCGTAGAAGGAGCAGTATATAGGTGGAAATTATGTGGATTGGATAAACCAGATTCATAACAAAATCCGGCGAGTGTTTTATGTGCCAATGTCACATCAGTTAATGATTTACTAATTAGAAGCGAAAATCCACCATGAGTATCAATAGTAGACGAAACGATGTTTGGAAAGTGTTGAATGCGTTCTTGTAGACTGGAAGGTTGATTTTTCATCAACCTCGCTAGTATAACAGGATTCAGATGAAAGTACTCTAATGCGATTACTTCAGCTTTTAGTGATAGGAAATTTGGAATATTCACTGGTCGAATCGCTAATGAACTAATAAGTTCTTTTTTAATTGTTGAGAATGTTGAACGTTTTACTGATAGTTTTCGGGCAATTTCATAATCAGAATCTATCGGATACAAACATAAACCAACGATCACTCGCTTCTGATTCATCGTTAAGCTGTGTGTACCAATCATCCTAAGATAGTCCAAATTCAAAATTTTCAGTGAAAAATAATTGAATGATGTACTGATACACCCTACTTATAATATATTAGGTACAAAAAAATAATAATTCTTATAATATTGGGAACAATGGGATATAAATTCCATAGAAAAAGGTAAAAAATTCTATTTCTCTGCTTATATTAGATCTAAAGCATCTTTTAATTGATCTTTCTCCTTTTCTGAAAGGCCTTCTTTACTGGGTATTAATAAATCGGATTCTCCAGTTAAGGACATTGAAATTTGTAGAGATTTGTCGAGATAGTAAGTGGCTTTGTCTTCCATTTTTTTATACTTATACGCTGCTGAAATGATGTACAAACTAGTAGCAATACCCTTTACATAACCGATATTTTGAGTCACTTCCAAAGCTTCTTCGGTAAAATCAAAAGCTTTGATGAAATCTTTTCTCTCCATTGCGAGGACCCAAGCTAAATTTAACAAAGCTTCAGCAGTACCTTTTTTGTACTTATGAACACGAGCATTTGCTAGTGAAGTAGCGGTAATTTCCAGGAACTTTTCAAAAGAATTGTTTTTCCAATGTAAAATACCCAAAGCATTCTGAACATCAATCTCAGGTTGAACAACAGACAATTTCGCTGCTTCTTTCAGAGTCTCTTCTAAGAGCAAAATGGCTTTTGAATAAGCTCCTTCTTCCGCAAGGGAAACGGATTTTTGCAGGATCGCCTTAAATTTATCGATTACCTGAGGATCAAGGGTTTTCATTTTCTTGTTCATTTTGCTCACTTTACGAGCCTTGAGAAGCTACCAGTACTATACTTCTGTATTCCTCTGCTACTCTATGAAAAATTTCTGAATTCGTTAATTAAATATTTTTATAGTTCACTACCTAAATAATATTTCCCATTGAAGTTATAACTAACACTCAAACTTAATATAGAATATAAATTTAGAGTAAAGAATTACCCCAGTAAATTACTCAAAGTTCGAAGGAATTAAGAAAACTAATACCTAGAATGGGTTAAACAATGCGTTGTCTAGGAAATTATGTTCTAGGGGAATTTCTTGAAAGACCAAATAGATTTTTGGCTCGAGTACGCGAAATTCCGTCACAAACAGAACACTATGTTCATGTTCCGGATCCTGGACGTTTACGTGAGCTTTTAGTTCCATCCGTAGAGGTTCTTCTTGCTAGAAGTGATAATCCAAGAAGAAAAACTAAATTTTCTCTCGTTGGAGTGAAAACCGGTTCCATATGGGTGAATATAGACTCACAACTGAGTAATCAGCTGTTCAAAGAGGATTATGCAAAAATTGAACGGTATCGGGATTTTAAACTCTTAAAATCAGAGTTTACATTTAAAAAGTCACGATTTGATTTTTTGATGGAAGATCAAAGTAATCCCTCGGCACCTAAAAAGACCCTTATTGAAGTGAAAAGTGCAACACTCGTTAAGAATCATACTGCGATGTTTCCTGATGCACCAACGGCAAGAGGCGCACGACACGTGAAGGAATTGACGGAGGCACTATCCGTTGGTTATAGCGCTGAAATTGTGTTTATAACAAAACGGAATGATGCCATTAATTTCACTCCCTATAGAGAAATGGATCCCAATTTTTATGAGGCATTAGTTATAGCAAAAAAAACTGGAGTAAAACTGTGTGCAGTTGTTTGTAATTATGATCCGATCGAATCACAAGAGCTCACTATTATCAAAGAAATACCTATTTTGGGAGTCTAATACAATATAACCAGTAATTGGGGTAACAAATTCGATTTCTATTAAACTCTCATTATCTCTTCTGAAAAAGGGGAAAAATTAACTTCTGTGTCTGAAATTGACTTAAATCTCCAAGATTAAACCGAAAATTACTTTAATCTGAGCGTTTTACATATTTATAAGATCTTTCGAAACTCGCTGTGTTTGACGGTAACGAGAGTGTGGAAGCATGTTATTGCCCATGTTGATTTAGATGCATTTTTTGCTAGTGTCCATCTGAAAATTCATCCTTTTCTAGAAAATTATCCTGTAATTATTGGCTCAGATCCCCAAGCAGGAAAAGGACGAGGTGTAGTCTCTACCTGTTCGTATGAGGCAAGAAAATTCGGACTCCATTCGGGCATGCCAATCTCAACTGCGTATCGACAATGTCCAGATGGAATATATATATGCTCGGGACGTGAGATATCGTTCACCAATTATCATAAAGAATCTAAGAAAGTAATGGCAATTTTAAAAGAATATAGCTCAATTTTTCAAAGTGCAGGATTAGATGAAGCATATTTAGACTTAACACAAGTTTGGGAGAAGTATGGTGATACACCAAAAGCAGTTGCTCAAGATATTCAAACCAGAATTCAGAATGAGCTCTCCTTACCAATTTCGGTTGGAATAGCTGAGTCAAAATCCATAGCTAAGATTGGAAGCGACCTTAACAAACCCAATGGTATTGCCATTGTATCGAATGCTGATATTCCCCTCAAGCTTCATGCTTTACCAGTGAGAAAAATTAATGGAGTGGGAAAAAAGACCGAACAAGTGCTTATTCGGAAAGGATTAACGACAATAGGAGATATTTCAAACACTACTCGAGAGAAAATCTTTTTACTCTTGGGAGATTATGGTTTGCACTTGCAGAAAGTTGTACATGGTGAGAATTATCGACCTGTGGGAAATTTTCGTGGGGAAAGAAAATCAATAAGCTCTGAGAGAACATTTCGGACAGACCAAAATGATTGGAAGGTTATTAACACCAAAGTAAAAGAAATCACCTCTAAACTGGTTAGTAGACTTCAAGAATATCATCTCTTGACTAAAACTGTTAGTATTAAAATCCGTTTCGAAGGTTATGTTACCTATACTCGTAGTTCTAGTTTTAATAATTATCTTAATGACGAATCCGCTATCCTGGGTAAGACCAGATACTTATTGGATGAATTTAGAAAGTCACAAAAGAAAGTACGTTTAATTGGCGTGAGGGTTTCGAGTTTAAAGAAACAAGGCGGTCAAACGGTATTAACTCAATTTCTTTCTTAACTCAGACAAATACGTAGTGTTTAATTGAAATTCAGCATAATCTAGCTCTACGTATTCAAGAACATTAAAAAAATTACAGCTGAAAGAGAACATAGTACAAATATTATTTTCTAAAGAGGTCTCCCAAAATGGTTTATCGTTTATCAAAAATGCGTTTTAAGACAAAAGTGCTATTTTTCTGTGTGATCTGGATTTTTTCAGCAATTATAGCTACTGTAGGTGCAATGTTTATTACAACAGCGGCAATTCTTCCTAGTACTCCGTACAATATTCAAGAAAATCAATTGATTAGAGACATTCGTAACGATATGGGCAACTGGCAGAGTTGGAATTACTTTAATGAAGAAACTGGGGATTGGTTCCCAAATGTAACAATTTCTGATCAGGAGGGTAAGTTATTGGTATATACTTTGGGTGGAATCCGCATTCCCGACTTTAAACCCTATCGGCTTGAGGAAGTTAGAGCAAATGGATGGGTTTCTTTCTTTTCAGAAGTAGAAATCCTAAACTTTTTCTATCATGACCCATCGACGAACAATTTTACAGAATATGCTGTTGATATCGGGTTTCGTGAAGCGATATGGGTTGATATTGATTCTAACGAGTTAACTCCGCATTATCAACCTCAAAAGGAATTTCCCATATTTCAGCGAAGCACAGATAGTACCGCTACTGGAGCTGATCGTGCTGGGGAAATCTTAGGAAATTATTATGTCGTACGCAATAGACCTATTCTCGACTGGCTAAAACAAATACTTATTGCCCTCAGTGAAAATTTCGTAAACGAATTTCTCTTCGTAGGAAGTTTGCTACTCATCACCGTCGCAATAGGTGGAGGTGCAAGTATCCTCACTGCATTTTTATTGATCCTATTCCGTATAGTTAGGTTAATCGGAGGACGGTTTTGGACATATATGGTTCTAAAAATGCTCAATGGCAAGACAGGGAAAATAATTAATATTATTCCATTTTTTGACTTCGAGGGTGAGAATTATATTGAAGAGAGCTTTGTAAATATCATCAATCTATCTGGTGTTCGATCTACTCTCCGAGAATTATATAAACAAAGAGCTTACGATATTTTATTCTTCCCCACGGCATTAGCAGCCATTTTAACTATATTATTTGTCCAAAATTCTCCATTTGAAAACAAAGTTACCGCCCTTGTTTGGAGTCCAATCTTATCTCCGTTTGTTCTACTAATTCTTCTCTTCTACTTTCCAGTGATCTGGAGTTTTAACGAGGGAGGATTCAAACGTATTAAATCAAGTCCACAGGGGGATATTGTTGCGGTAAAACCTCTCGGAAAGATATTAAGAGATGGACTAGGCATTATTATTGGATTTTCTGGGATAATATCCCTTGGAGCGCTTGCAGTACAAGTCACAGAAAGTTTTGCTGGACAAGCTACCTCCACAGAGGGAATACAGGTTGCTGGATTTTCATTAGATCTTTTTGGAATAGCTCTACTAGTTCTGTGGACAATAGGCCTCTTTTTGATTTTGCTTGCTTCAATACTAGTCGGTGCATCATTAATAGCAGTATCATACCTGCAATCCACTCATTTGAATACAATTAAAGAGCTTCGTGAACGATCAGAGAAAGATCAAGTGATAGGTAACTTTGGATCGCTATCAGCCAATTTTAAACCAAAAGGAATTGAAACCATTTACTCAACGGATGATGAATGAGGATTAATGGAGTTAATTATTGTTAATTTTTCCCTCATTCTCTACTTTTTATCTAATCAAGAGTATATAGACAGATTACGAATATCAAAATCATTCCCTTTGTAAGAATCTGCGATGGCCGAAAGCAAGTCATATTAAAAGATGAGTGTTTATAGCTATATAGGTAATAATTGTGGATAAAACATTACTTCGCTCGTTCTATAATGAATATGACGCAATAGATCCCAACAACTATTCTCAACTTTTCGATTTAATCAGAAGAATTGTTAGCAATGTGCTTAGAAAATCACGTTCAGGAATTTTACTAGGATTAGAAGATCTTGGATTCCATCCACAAGGGTTTGTGGGAGGATACCATCGTGTTGGGACCAACGAAATTTATCTTAATCGAAATGTATTGCAAATAATGCGAGAAGAGACCCCAAAAGCCCACTACAAAGCTTATTTATTCCATTTACTCCTTCATGAATATATTCATTCGATTGGGGTGATCGATGAACAACAAACAAGAGATTTCACGAGTACGATATCAAGAGCAATATTTGATACAAAACATCCCGTTTATAAAATTGCTGCGTGGGGCCTGAATGCCTTATTTCCCCATGAATTTTATGAAGGTCACTTCGAACCTGAAGGACATTCGCCAAGGAATATCGAATTCGTCCAACTTCATCACCATGATAGCCGATTAACATACATTTAAGTTTTGAAATTGGGCTTAGTAAAGAATTTATCGATTATTTCGACTTTAAAAGCAATTCTGTTCAGATTCTTTACTTCTACATGAAACAGAAGCAGAGAGAAAATTCTCCTATCCTGAATTTTCTCAGAAAGAGAACTTTTAAATTCGCTAGAATTCAGTCGTCACCTGAATTTATTTAATTTTCCGAATTGGAAGATAGAGAATTCTCAGAGAGGATTATATGAAAAAAATTGGTGGTTTAGCGAAAGGGGCTGCAAAAGGGGCCGTTAAAGAAGCGATGAGTACCGCATTACAAGCAGCAGTAAAAGAAATAATCGCTGAAACTGGTGCAAAGGATATAGCAAAAGATCAGTTGTTAGAAGTAGGGAAAAAAGTTATGGGAGATAAATCAATCCCAAACAAGCAAAAATTAGAGAAAAAAATACTCAAAACATTGATTAAAAAAGAACTAGGATTATGAAGAACAACCCCTTATTCCAAACGACTACACTTCTTCTCTATGCCTAAAACAGACATAATTTCTTAATAAGGTCAGTTGTAGCTTTTTCGTTTAGTAAGGTTCATAAATACTGATTAGAGAGGAAGAAAAGAAACTCTCAAATCGAAGTTAAATATTGGGTTTAGATTAATTATGAAGATAAATAAGCGACACATGACTATAGGATCTTTTCTACTATTATTTCTTTCCATTACGGTTGTTAGTGCTTTTCCGAATGCCACTATTGGAACAGACTCTACCAATGACGTAGAAAGAATTAGTTGGAGTCAGTTAAGTTATGATTACGATAACGGCGACTACAAAGACGACATTGACATTGTTTCTGCGGCTGTTGAAGGAAGTGGAGATCAAGTAACATTATCAATTACTTTCCAAGCCGCTCCTGTTTTTGATGGGACACATCTATACTGGGTATGGATTTCATTTGTTACAGACGGAGAACAGGGGTCTGATGCTGGAGCATGGTTTTATGCTGGGGGTTTTGAAAGTGGTTCAGCTGAAGCTTTCTGGTGGATCTGGAAAGATACTACTGATTTCGGGACATTTGGTACTGGGGATGATGATCCTGTTATTGCAGGCAATAATCTCTCATGGGTAACAAATAGTACGTATTGGGACAATCTGGGAAACTCAGGAAACTGGGAAGTCGCTATTTGGGCTTGGACAAGTGACGGCACATCATTCGCCGCATCCGCAACTTCAGGAGTCTCTTATTGGGATTATTATCCAAATGATGATTCTGCTTGGGAATCAGATGCAACCACAACTGAAGAAATAAGTAATGGAAATGGTGATGAAATACCTGGATTTGAATTATTCGTCTCCATAGCTACTTTGACTGTCATTCCAATTCTAATTAAAAAGAGACGAAAATAAGACTCAATCTTCTTTGTCTCTCTTTCTACTTTTTTTACCTGTTTCTATAATATTGCTTGTTTTTGTGACATCAAGCGTCTTTTCATGTTCTGTTACTGACCCAACAGGGATATTTAACAAATTTTTGCTCCATTTTCTTCTTTCTAGGCAGATTTTCAATGAGGTAAGCTCCATAAATATGACGAGGACTATCATAATGACAATACGAGGCATCGCATAAAGATCACCTGTAATCACTTGATAGCAGGAACCTAAGAATAAGCCAAGTATGAGAAGTCGACTGAAATTTCTGAAAAAAATAATTATAATTCCATCGGGTTTCTTTCGAACAAACTGGAACCATTCAATTACGACTAAAATGAAAATTTGAGCTGTAAGCGCTCCTAACAAATACCAACTCCAAATAGTAAATCCTCCAATCTGATACAAATCACCACTATTAACAGAAGCAAAAGAATAAGTTGGAATAGCATAAGAACCATCCACACTCGTACCAGTAAGTAAGATCAAAAGAAAGAGGAGAACTTCGTACACGGAGCCCAATAATAATACGAGGGCAATAACAAGGGCTTTTATGAAAGAAAATACGGGTGTGAGAATTATATACAAAGCTGAAGCTAAAGTATGAAGTGTTTGATAGGAACCCCTCAAAATTTTATGCGTTTTTGAATCACTCACCTCTCTGGATGGTTCCATGGAGGATTGAGACCTTTCCATTGTAGGAACAGTTACAATTTCTGAATTAGATGGAGAGGCCGGGATAGGAGTCTCTGGAATTTCGTGACGTGATGAAACCAAAGCAGGATCTTGACCCAAATATTGAAGTCCACTAACAATTGATCTTTTTACAGCTAAATGCCTTTGAAATCCAACAGTGGTTTCAAAGAACACGTATATCAGAATAAGGAGGGGAGTAAAGATATACATACTAGAGGAGAAATAATCGTAATTATATGCAGTAACCATCATTAATGTTCGAATCCCAAGTATTCTACCTACCCAAAAACTCACAGTATTCAATTTATGGTTGGAGCGAGAAACCCCATCGTCTGAGAAGCTCAATACGATCATAGCAATTAAAATTGCACTCGTTACAAACAGATGAATGTTTAGCACACCCATTAATCTTGCTGTGAGAAAATTTTCTCGAAAATATCCACTATTCCAACCATACCCCCATGGGAAAAGCAAGCTAAATAGGAAAAAAGACCCGCCAATGGAAAGTATCAGCTTTTCATATCTGGAATAATATTGAAAGGAATCACGCCAATTATGAGGTATTCGTTTGAAGTCTGCTAAAATATTGCCAGTATCAACTGAATGGGCAATTTTAATCAGGAATGGAGAAATAGTTTTGATCCAAAAATGAGTTTTTAATTGTCTCTCCAACAATATTTGTAGAACTATTAACAAGGGGAAAAATGGGGTAATTCTCCAAGGTAGGGGTAATAAAGAGGCTTTAAAAATTAGAACAAGAAATCCAAGTCTTGCGATGATAATTAAAAAATCGTCATCTAATCTTCGAAGAAAACCTTTAAATGACAACCTTTGTTTCCATCTGTGGATCAACCATCCTTCGAAGAATAGAAAAGCAAGTACCCATAAAGCGCCACGGGAGAGAGAATTGTCAATGAAGTATTCTACGTCATAAAGATCAAAGTAACTTGCACCAATATCTCCAAATGGTCTTGTTGCTACCATTATAATTAGCATTATAAAGGTAAAAGCAGAGATAACCCTATAGATTGCAAAAAGTTTATATTGTCGTAATTGCTCCCGATAATTACTAGTAGAGGAGGAGGATGCGGCGGAGACTTTTGATTTAGAACCACGAAAGGAAAGGGGTGGTTTCTTTACTGATGCTTTTTTTGATCCATATTTTGCCTTGGTTTTATCTAGGTGACTGATCTGGTCATTTTCTGATTCTAAATATTGGTCACATATTTCAGAGGGAGAACCACATTCTTCCATCGCTTCTAATACGTCTGAATGTGAAACCGTTTCTCCTGTGGCAAGCTCATTGCTTCGAATAAACATAAAATCATTGATTTCATTTAGTAGTGAGTCTATTTCATTTGGATGCATTTTACAGGTTGATTTCAAGTATTCTTCAACATTATCAATATACGAGCGGATTAACACCTTGGCATCGTTATGAATTTTCTTCATGTTATTTACCTCTTTTCACGCTTAAAGGATTGAATCTCATTATACCAGCCTTGAATAGAATCATGGTAAGTAAAATAAGTTTGAATCATTGATTCGATCATCAATTCACCAACAGATGTAATAGTATAAATACGACGGGGCATACCTGGAGATTCTAAATCTTCTGCAATTATTGAGGCAATTAAACCATCTCTTTCCATCCGTTTAAGCAATGGATAAACAGTCCCAGCCTTTAACGGAATATTAGTTTCTCTGAGCAATTTAATTAACCCATAACCATGTGCTTCTTCTGTTCGTAACCGAATGAGAAGCAAGATCATTAATTTGAGTAACCCACGTCTTAAATCACGTTCCCAGTTTTGGATAATGGTAGGTGTATCCCTGGATTCCTTATTTCTACTATTTTCGTCATCGTTTGACAGTCTTCAAGTCCCAACTACATGTTTTGCTCGAATTATTCTACTGAGAACTTTTTTCAGCATCGAGACATGATAAAACCGTGTTTGTATGTACATCTATATATAGGTGTACTGACACTTTTTAAGGTTTGAAATGCGGCACGCGGAAAATCTTTAAATTATGAGAAATAAAACTTATCTTGCACCTTCAACATTCTAGAGATGATTAACTTGGTTCGATGTTTTGTATGCGTAGAAATTTCAAACCCCACAAACATCCAGAAAATCGATAGCATCTTAGCCAAACTTCAAGAGATTAAAGGGATAAGACCAGTAAAAACAAATCAACTGCATTTGACACTGAAATTTCTTGGGGAGATCCCAGAACACCAGCTTTCAAAGATTTCACAGGAACTAGATTCCATCCCATTCCCCTCATTTTCAATAAATTTTTCCAGCATTGGTTGTTTTCCTAATGAGCATCGCCCTCGTGTCATCTGGACGGGGATTTCTTTGGGCCAACAAGAATTAATTGCGTTGGCTTCAGAAGTTGACCAAAAATTATCAGCTATTGGTCTTCCAAAAGAAAAGAGGCGATTTTCTCCTCATTTAACACTAGGACGTGTAAAAAAACTAACAATAGAGACTAAACAGGAGATAGCAACTTTTTTACCCACTATGAAAGACTTCTCTGGTGAGGAAGAAACGATTCACTCATTCATCTTCAAACAAAGTACACTCACTCCCACGGGGGCTATCTACAAAGACCTAGCTACGTTCCCCCTAAACGAATCTACATAAATCTTAGATCATTACATCATCTGTCGATTATTTTTTTGTTTAGCGATAACCGAGATATTTTCAAAATACACATCTTGTTTACAGGGATCACACAAATGCTTATTTTTTTCCGTTGGATGGTCATAGATCTTTAGATTTTCCGATTCAACACGTCCGCAAGTATCGCAAATGGTCCGTTTTCCAATCTTCATTCGTATATCTCTCATATTAATGAATTTTATTACATGCATTATGTAATTAATAAATAGTTACATGTAAAATAGATCAAATCCATAAAAGTCCTTCTAACAAATGTCTCCGAATGTTAGATATTACATATCTTATTTGACTTTTCTGATAGATTAAATCTATTATTCAGGTTGTTACTGAATAATTATAATACTTTTTTAAGTTTCAATAAATCTACCATCTTGCCCTTAATTTTCAAGTTCCCTGAGGAAAAGGCACTCATTGCTTTGATTTCTTTATTGAGTATACCGAGCCAGGTCTTGGAATTAGTTATTAAAAGTATATCATACTTCTTTGATTTATCAATCCCACCTTCTTCAAGATCACCAGCTAAACCATTTGTCAAGGTAGTTGTCCAAGTCTTATCAAATTCTTTAAATGAAAAAGCAATAGTTTTATTCCATTTCTTAAAGCGCTTTCTATTTTCTTCTTCGGAAAGTTTTCCTAGTACTTTTTTTATCCCTTGAACAACTTGTTCTTCTGTTTCTGGCATGAGTATCCCTTCTGATCAGTCTTGTCTGAAACCAATATCAGATGTTTTTATTTGTATCCCCACCCCAAAATAAAAAGGAAGAAAAAGAGAAAAACAGATTAAGCGGCCTTGGCGGCTTAAGCGATTGAAAGAAAAAGGGGTTTTAATAAAGATGGTTCCCTTGAGTCGTCTCTGGAAACTTGGCTTTTCTCGTGATCTTCTTCTTATGATCCAAACTGAACCTGGTCGAGATATCGACAAAATCATTAAACAAATAACTCCTATTACGGGAGTAAAACGGCTGTATCAGATTTTTGGTGAATATGATTTATTAGTCGAATTATGTTGTCTGGGTGATGAAGGATTGGCTGAAAGTCTTGCAGCCATTAATTGTGTTCCGGGTTTATCTCGGATCTCAAAATCACCAATCCAACATCGAATTAAAGAACATTATTGTAATTTACAGGAATCTGAAGAACAATCATCAGTCTAGAAAGTAAGGGAAATCATTGTTTAGTCGACTAAAACAAACACTTAGTAAAAATAAATTAGAAAACAAAGAAGAGGGAAACAAAATGGTTAAATTTGTTATTGTGTCCACACATGGCCACGACAATTTTGAACGAGCAAGTATGGCTTGGGCAGTTGCTAATGCTGCTCACGTACTAGACGCTGAAGTTGTAATGTTTCTCCAAGCTGAAGGAGTTAATGTCGTCCGCAAGGATTATTGTAAAGGCTGGGTCTTCCCCCCATTCACCCCACTTGAAGAACTGATCACAAATTTCATGGAAATGGGAGGACGAGTCTTCACCTGTGTCCCCTGTGTAGAAGCTCGGGAGATCCATCAAGAAGACTATATAGAAGGAGTGAAACTTGCTGGTGCTACCACTCTCTTGACTGAATCAGTAGGCGCTCAAGTATTTACTTACTGAAAAAAAATTGTCGCGATTAGCTTTCCTGATCATGATTCTTGATTTGTTGCGTCGACCTGTATCTGAGAAATGACCCCACACACCCCACAACGATTCTGACAAGTATGGTTATCAAATATATTCTTTTCAGATTTAGGGGGGGCAAAAAACCAAAAGGGATTGTCAGCAAATCCTTCTGTTTCTTTTACGAAAAAACTATTCCGTCTCTTCACTCCTGGGAGAGGACTAAGAGGAAAAGTATCAATAAATTTACTGATCTTCTCGCGTGTATCAGCGACCAGGCAAATGACAAGATTGTACTCAAAACCTGATACAGAGAACATTGCCGTTACTAATGGACAATCCTGAAAATACTCCAAAATTGCTTGTTCTGTATCTGGATTTGTTATTTCAATGAATGATAGGGCATGACAAAACTTTAACTGGGCGATGTTAAGACCAACACCAGGAGAAATAAGATTCTTTTCTACAAGATCATCAAATCTCGCTTTTACAGTTCCTTTGGCCAAACTCAAATCTTTTGCGGCTTGATTAAAAGAGCTGCGTGGGTGTTTTCGAAAGTACTCGATAATCAGCTTGTCTTTTTCATCTATCATTCACGAATAACCTCATTTCATGTCGCTCTTATGATACTTATTTTACATTCGGCCAGATAAGAAGCCATAGAAGTATAGAAATCTCTGGTACTTTTTGATATAGTAGAATAACCGATTAGAGATGTATCCAAGACCAAATGGAGGACGGTTATAATTGAAATCAAAGAACATTGCGGAAGTTAGAGAAGTCATGACTAAACAAGTAGCATGTCCATTATATCTTTCCTTCACCTGTGAAATGTCCATCTTTCCTTTTAAGATGTCTATTAAGTTATGAGCTGCAGCCATTGCTTGATAATGTGCGGATGATCCTGCTTTTGACACTGGGAGATTAGCTGCATCACCAAGTGCAAAGACATTAGGATAATCTTCATTTTGGAGGGTTTTTGTATTCACATTAACCCATCCTTCTGAATCGACTATTGGGGTTCCGTGCAGAAACGGTTGCCCCCTGTGAGGGGGAACCATGATTAGAAGGTCATACTCCAGTTCATCACCTTCAAGAGATTCCACAACTTTGCGATCAGTATGAATAGTCTCTGTATTAAAGAATGTATGCAAATTAATACCTTTCTTTGCAAATTTTTTCTCGATATGAACATTGGCTTGTTCAATAGAAAACGCGCCACCAATAGGACTTAGATAGTGCAAATTTGTTGTTTTTCGAAGTTTCTTGCGTCTTAAGAAATGCTCCGTCATAAAAACTCCTTCAAGAGGAGCGACAGGACATTTAAACGGTAAATCAGCAATTCCAATTACAATGTTGCCTCCCTTACCCTGCTCCACAAATTCATCCAATGCCTTTCTTAGTTCATGGATACCTTCTTCATTGTAATAATGATAGGCACCCTCTTTAAACCCCGGAACGGCATCATAATCATAGTGTGCTCCAGTAGAAATTACCAAATAATCATAAGGAATACTACTACCACCCTTGAAAGAAACCGACTTGTTATCTACATCTAGACCGACTACTTCTTCCTTAAGAATGCTAACGTTATTATTCACAACCTTACGAACTGATTTATATTGTGACTTGAATGACTTTCTATCAAAGATACGGTAGGGTAGATCGGCTTCATAAAAAACATTATCCTGTTTAGAGACTAATGTAACGTCAGCTTGCTTTTTAGCTTTCCGTCCAAGAAGATTAGCAACAATAACTCCACCAGTACCCCCACCTAAAATAACAACTTTAGATTTGTCTATACTCATAATATCACCAAAAGAAAATGAAGGTAGACAATTATCTTGCCTTCCTTACTTGAAAACGAGTATAACCATTCTCTTCAATAACGGCTACCATTTGATGTTTAGCTTTCTCAACCCATTTTGGGATGTCTTTTATTGAGCCTGCATCTTTACTCCAGACTTCGTAAACTTTGTCAATTTCTCCTTTCTTAATGGATTTAATCAGCTCCATTAACGGCCCTGGACAAAAAGAGTTGCGAGCATCCATGACTTTATCTGCTTGTACTTCATTACTCATTTTTTTATTCACCTTTGATTATTAAAGAAAAATTACCCTATCAGCAAGCATTGCCTGCTCAGCAAGAGTATTCACCCCTGCGACTTCATCTACCATAGGCAAGAGATCATCTTTCTCTAAGCCTAATATTTCCGTGATTTGGACGCAAGCGATAATTCTGAGTTCACCCAAATCCTTCAAATCTTCAAGAAGCCCTTTCCAGTGCATCAATTTGCCATCTTTTCTCGCCTGATTCACTTTTTCAGCTACTTCAGGATAGATACTAGTAACTTCAGGCTCGGGAGGAGCATCTTTTTTCAAGGCGTAAACAGCGTCATGCATAAAGAAAATGACTACTTCATGATCACTTGTTACTGCACCTGAAGCAATTATCGCTAAAGTCTGAAGTTTATCTGTTGCTGCGGAATCACATACCATTAGAAATTTACCCATAATAAAAACCACCTGATAAAAAAGATAATTAGAAGATATTACATCATTAATGTAATATCAGCATCTTTAGCAAACTCTAAGAAGGTAGCTGCGCCACCGAGGTCACAACCGTCAATAAGATCCGATTCTTTGACACCCATGACATCCATGGTCATCTGACAGCCGATAAATCTAACCCCATTCTCTTGGCACATTTCTCTTAATTCTACGAATTTAGCAACATTTGCACCTTTCATCCAGCGTTTCATCATCCAGGTTGCCATTGCAGTCATTCCAGGGATCATACCAATAATATTAGGGACTGGCATTGGAGCAGCTGGGTTTGCGATTGGGCTCACTTTGAGTTTCTTGCTCCTCTTCTTGTGGATCAAATCTAATCCATAGAAGGTGAAAAATATTGCGACTTCCATGTCCATTGCAGTGGCTGTTGATGCCAAAATAACTGGAGGGTAAGCAGCGTCTAATGTTCCATTTGCAGCAATAATTGCCATACGTTTCGGTTTATCCTCACTCATAATTCATCCATCTCTTACTCTATTTCATTCTTTTAACTAAAAAACGATAATCTTTTGGACCAAGTTCCTCCGAAGAAAGGAGTTCTTGACCTGTGGAACGAGTCCAGGCAGGAAAATCAGCCATACTACCAGGGTCAGTTGCCAGAATTTCTAGCACTAGACCGATATCTAATTCTTTCAAAGCTTTTTTTGCTTTCAGAACGGGCATTGGACAACTCAAGTTGCGTGCATCTAAGGTTTTGTGTACTTCACTCATTTTATTTTCATCCTTAAAAGTTAAAAAAATTGTTTCTTCACTAATACTATCATTATTAGAGAATAGTCCCAAAATCTCTGAAACTCTGAGGAGGAATTCCGTAAAGAGGAAGGCATGATCTCTCATACCTACTTACGGATAGTTAAGAGTGGTTAGGTGCGTTGAAACTATTCAAGACGAAACTTGCCAATTATGCTTATAAATATTGGCGAAACTGTCATTTTTACTATTGTTAATTGACAATTTAGCCATATTTTAGCCAAATGTAATTTCTTACATGGGTTTTAAATTTGTCAAAATCATTTTTAATTCTTTCAAAAGGAGAATAAAATAATTTAATCACTAGGAAAGACAGGAGGAACCATGATTAAATTATTATCGTCTGGTTGGTATGTCTTCCATGCTTGTCTGAATTGTCTAAAGCAACAGTTAGAGAAAAACCGTAATTAAACAAAAAATGATTTACAAATCTATACTGTGGTTAAATGTACTTTCTTCTTCTTGTAGTAAGTGTATTTTCTTTTTTATGAGTTCAAGGGATATGTTATTCTGATTGATTGAAAACGTCATTGCAGGGGAAAGATAAGTGTTCTTAATTGCCTCTATACACGCTTGGAAATTTTGAGTATACTTTTCTTGCCACTTTATATGATCTTCTACGGTTTTAAATGTGCTTGCTACAAAATAATTATACCTACCAACATTTGCTTTGATTAGGAGAGGAACACGAGGGTCTCTTCTAAGGAATCCTGCAACCTCTTCACAACGTCTTTTAATTTCAATTAAAGAAAATATTAGCATATAGTCAGGTGGAACAAATGTCGGAGGAAATCTAGAGGTGGGTTTCGCAATTATTCCTTTTTTCAGTAGGCTATGTATCTGCCTGATAATGGTGTTCCTATTCACCTTTAAGGTTCGAGCTAATGAATTCTCATTGGTTCTTATCGCCTTTCCATTTAAAATCATTTTTAGGATATTTATCGATAAAGAATCTAGCTCATAATCACCTATTTTTTTTATATCCCCTTTCTTAAAACCCCGTTCAATTATTCTGAAGGGAGCAGAGGTGTCATACTTTAAAATACGCTTTGTACTGAAAAGTAGCATATCAGGATGATGACGATCTTCTTCCCTAATGATTTTTCCGTTTTCTAAAACCTTATCACACCAGATTTGATAAGAGTAAAGATCTTCATGGAATTGAATAGTTAACGTATTATATACTCCTTCCTGGAAGAAATAGCCTGCGAAGATATGTGGATCATTTTCAATGAAAGTCCTAGTATTCTCATCCCGATATAATTTGTCCTTTGAGATAACTAAAAGAGGATACTCAGTAAATAACCACAGTAATGGATATACTGGTTTTTCAATGATTTTATGCTCTATAAGATGATCTATTCTATCTTTAATGGTGTTTCTATGTTTATTGAGTTTGTTTGCTAATTCACTGACATTAATATCCACTCCTTCCCCAGCACAAAGCAGTAGTAATAATTTTAAGGTAGATTCTCTCTTCATTAGGTTATTCATGGACATCTATATCTAAGACTGATTTCAAGTTAAAAAATTTTAGCTTTGAAGTTCTCTATGAGGTTTTTCGTTTGATTATTGATTGAGGGAATATTATCTAATAATGGCTTTATCAGAAAATCTTTGTTACTAATCCTGAAAAGTTTGGCCAATGTTTAGCTAAGTGACAATTTCACTTTTTTTGGCCATTTCAGAAAACACATCGTCTTTTGCTTTATCGGGAAAACACATGTGAAAGCAGGTGCAATAGTGGCAATTTGGATAAAAGTCAGCACAAATTTTCATTATACTTTCTTTAGATTTTGATAGGCTACTCATTTATTTTAAACCATCCTTAATCTCTTTTTCTTATTATTCTGCAGACACTCCTTATAGAAATGTCTAGCTTGTTTGTTGACCTTTATAGGTCAGGTAATTACAGTACGTAAGGATATATAAAATGAGTGTACACAAAATGATCTATTTACTAAATAAAATCTAGTATGTAAGGATATATTCTAAATAGACTGCATATCTTTGGCTAAACTTTATGTACAGTATTATTGCACAATAATACACATGTTAATTGCTTATTTTGTTAGTAATGATATACAAAAAGTAACATCCTGTGATGCTACAAATTTTGAAAAAACAAAGAAGTGAAAGTTTGAGAGGTTCTCTCATTTCATTCTTCTTTTATATGAACGTACACTAATTGTAGCCACCAGTATTGTGAGAAAACTGACAATCGTTTCGTACCCAGGAGAGGAGATCGATGGTGTGGTATCTGTGGTCGAATCTTCATCTCGAATTCGCCACCAACTTTCTACCAACCATGCCTTTGCTGTACCGTAAATTACCTGAAATTGTATATCGTACCGTCCTAATTCCGTAAATGTATAGCTTAGTGTGGTACTCCATGCTTCACCCATTTGAAGAGTTATCGTGTCCTCATGTATGACAGTTTTTTCATTACTTGGCGTCTCAATACTAATATCGATATCTAATACCAAAGTATAACCAAAATGGTTAATCAAGTTGAAGGTCATCATTTCTTCTGTTCCAATTAAGGAATAACTGTCTACTTGATCAATCCAGATCTTTAGTTCCTCAATTGCAAACCAATCTAGACGATCACCCCACCACACTTCTGCTGTATTTGAGGAATTCTCTATCCGAACATCAAGCTGATATAATCCTGCTTTTGCACAAGTAAATGTCAATGTTTGATTCCAGATCTCTGAAGGATTTAATGGAACATTCAACTCTTCCAATAACATTTCTTCAACGTAGTCTGGATCAATCATCTTGATTTGTAGATTTATTTCGTTATTGGTAAAGGTCCGAGCCTCAATAATGACATTGAGGTTCAATATTTCCCCTACATATTTCTCTTCATATGGTTCAATATTTTCAGTCCACGTCGCAAAATAGGGGCCTACGTCCCAACTTCCTCCATATTCAGTGAATTCTCTTCCTAATTCATCTGTAGCCATAATGTAAATCATGTGATAGCCGTTTTCTAAAAACGTATATGTCGCATCGAAGTGAAATATCTCATAAGCAACAACTTTAGATGCTTCTTCATATATTGTAACATTCGCTCCTGAAGGTGTTACAACGGTAATTGTGATGTTAAAATTGGTATCTACATCATAATAACTAGCTATCATAAATCCCATTTCTCCAGTTTCACCAATATTTGCGAAATAACCACTCTCAAGTAGATACAGCAACACATAGGGACCAACTTTCCAAATATCTGAGGCATAAAAATGACTCCCCATCTCATCGACCACTTCCACTGTCACGTTATAATCGCCTTCCTCGGTAAAAGTGTAATTCTGATTCAAAAACCACGTTTCTTCACTTGTAAGTGTCACCGTACTCTCGTGAATGATTTCTTGAGCTCCTGAAGGAGATGTCATAGTGACACGTATGTCTGTGACTTGACTAGTAGAAAAGTGAAGTTGTACGGAATGTCTAAGCTGTACTATTTCCCCAACCAGCGCGCGAGGCGCTCCCAATTTTGGAAAGTCAATGAAGTAGTCAGGTGTCTCTGTGATTGCCACATCATCGATTCTCCACCCAAATTCGCTTTCACTGTATAGGGTATTTTGAATAAATCTAAAGCGAAAATAAAAAGTAGTTGTTTTTGCATAGTAGGGAATCTCAAACGAAAGCTGTGAAAATTGGACAGTGTGAGCTACAAACCAACCTGAAACTGGAGAATACCAATCAACACCATTTGGTGAGTATTGAACATCTAGATACTCATTCCAATGATACAACCAGCCATAATAGCTAACTTCAACTTTACCCGTAATTGCACTTAGGTCTAATGGCCCCCAGGTTAAAAACCCCGTTACATTGTTATAAGTCCCAGTTGTATTATCTCCAAACCACATATAATGCGAACCACTTGGGATAGTGACGGAGGGGTCAGTAATTGGATAATTCGATGTAGTATTATCTTCTATATGCCAGTCCCCTGAAACAGTCCACAGATTTGACAATCCACCTTCAAAATCGTCATAATAATGAGTTATTGGGGCAGCTGTTGCAGGAGATATTGGAATAGTAAAAAATAATCCGAATACTCCCAGTAAAAGTATAATGGGTAATACAATCGTTTTTTTCATTTCTACAACACCATTTCAAATAGGAAGTTAATAGGAACTTATGATTAGGAATAATAGAATCATTTATTTTTTAAATAGTCCTCAATTAATTGTATGAGATGAAAAAGCAAAATAATTTCGTCCATTCAAGAAATTATCTTCTCCAGACATTACCCATTAGCATTGTTTTCGTAAGGGCTCATTGAAAATATCGAAACGACTGTAATGACCAGAATAATCAAAATTTTGCCGCTCTTCAATGACTGTCATGAAGTCGATATCAGCATAAATGATCTCTTCTTTCTCAATCAGTGGTTTTTGGACGAAATTTCCTTTTGGGTCAGCAATGCAAGATCCTCCATTTTGCCAAAATTTCCCCTTCTTATTTTCTATATCTAAGAGTTTTTTGATAGGAAATTCGTTTTCTGAAAGATCAGCGAAATCTTCAGTTCTTATGATGCCTGACACAGAAAGTACCCAATATCGACCCTCCTTTGCAATGAATTTGGTAATATCTTGTGTAACATGATTATTACCTGGCCATACAGCTACATGAAACATTTCATTCTGTTTATGGAGTGCTGCACGCGCATAAGGAATCCAATTTTCCCAGCAATTCAAACCCCCTATATTATAACCACTAAAGGGGACGGTTTTCAGACCCTCTCCGTCCCCATCCGCCCAAACCAGCCTTTCCGCGTATGTAGGTTTCAACTTCCGATGCCGATTGATCAAATCCCCCTTTTCATTAATCGTAATTAGAGTGGCGTACGTAGAACCACTCATTTTTTCCGTAATTCCACCCATCATCATGATTTCCAACTCTTGGGCTAATTTTTTCATTTCTGAAAGAATGATACTATTAGATAAATCAATTGCTTCCTGCCAGTACGTACTAAACGCTTTTTTCTGATCAGTATTATCCCATTTTGCAGCGCCAGATGCACCCAGCCAAAACGGATAACCTGGAATTAATGATTCCCCCCATGTTACTAATTTAGCTCCTTTATCATGAGCTTCTCTAACGTATTCTGATAATTTTGCCCAAGTTTTCTTGCTGTTTAAGAACACAGGAGCAATTTGGATTCCTGCTACTAGTACCAACATCTATTCCTCTGTTTAGTTGTATAAATAACTTACTAAGTCCGTTCGCTATTAAGTGCTTTTTGACGATATTCAGAAGAATGAGTGTTATGAAAATCGTTTGTTAAATAAGTATAGAAATTCGAATATCATATCTTTCAGATTAAGAATCCTTTACTTAATAGCTTTAGTATACAATATACAATCTGAAATGAATTTTGAAAAAGAGAGATTTAATATGGAACAACAAGAAAGACAAAAAAACTTACTTACAATAATCGATACATTGAGAGATTATGGACAACGATTAACAGAGGGGTTATCCTCAGAAGATCTTAATTGGACTCCTAAGGAGACGAAAGGAAAGTCTATTCTAGAAATCTTTCGACATATTCTTGAGGGAGAACTTTACTGGTTGGATTTCATCGGTCATAAAACTCCTAAAACTCTTGATCAACTTCCTTCACTAGATTCTACTGAATTATTGGATCTTTACCTTTCATTACAATCATTCTTGAAAAAATTAGTAAAACAATCAATGGATACAGATCTTGTTCCAAAAGATCCCAAAGAAGGAGCTACATTAGCGTGGGTTATTTGGCACACATCTTTTCACACTATTCACCATTTAGCACAGGTAGGTTATCTTCGATATGCAAATGAGAATCCTCCTGATTCAGAAGCTGTGAATACTTCGTGGGATAATACTATGGATTCATTGATTAGCTTAGGCATGTAAAAATAGTCAATCTCGCCATTATATCGGGAATTTTTACGGTTTTTCAGACGAAGAATTAATTAATTTAATAAAATTGAGGGGATCTTGGGTCTCTCTAAACCCAAGTAAGAAAAAGGTTAGGCAGGTGGTTTGTAGGCGCGTACATGTGCCTTCATCACGGTATTTTGTAATCGCTCATCCTCTTCAGGTGATAGCTCAACTTCGATCTTTTTCCCAGAAACCATAACTATATGTTTCTTATTTCCCGAGTCAAGTTCTTCTGTTACTCTTTTTTGAGGTTTAATATGTTGTGATTCCAGTAGCTCTACATTTTCGAAACCCGCGTTTTTTATAGCTCCAAGGTATTCCTCAGTCACCCATGCTCGTGATACACAGCCTGGACTATCAGCTAAGGCTCGTTTGACAGCATCAGGAAATTCGTGTTGAAGCATAATATCTGATACAACCACTCTTCCACCAGGTTTTAAGATACGAAATGCTTCAGTAAATACCTGTGATTTATCTACAGATAAATTTATGACACAATTTGATACAATAAGATCTACAGAATTATCAGAAATCGGCATATGTTCGATTTCACCAAGTCGAAATTCAACATTATGATATCCATCTCTTTCAGCATTAGTTCTTGCTTTATCTATCATCTGGGAAGTCATGTCAATACCAATTACCTTACCAGTCTCTCCAGTCATTTTTGCCGCTAGAAAACAGTCAATACCCGCTCCTGAACCAAGATCAACGACTGTTTCTCCTAATTGAATGTCAGCTAATCTAATAGGATTCCCCGAACCTAATCCAAGATTTGCACCTTCTGGTATATTTTCCAGTTCTTCTTTAGAATAATCAGTATAACTTTCTTGATCACCACAACAACTTGTATTATCTAGTTCCTGTTCTTTAGACGACGCATAATCTCCTGAGGCAATCTTTCCATATTGTTCTCGTATATCTTTACGTATTTGGGTCTCTTTTGTCGTATCAAATTCAGTCGAAGTGGTATCTTGCCTTTTTGACTCTGATCCACAACATTGATAACTCCGTTCTGCTGATTTTTCTTGTATTACATCTTTTTGTTCTGTCAACTTGCTTCGTTTCCTTTTATTCTTTGAAACATGAATATTCATTAGAAATATTCCTTGGGAATATTCCTAATGGATTACACTTATAAACATTTTCGAGGGGGCAATCACTTGGAAGTTATTTACATTGTCAATCATTCTTGGTAAAAATCTCGAAATAACCCCTACTGAAGCCTTATTTCTTCTAGTTCTCCATAATCAAAATTTATCTGGAGTAGAAATTGTTAAGCGCGTAAGAAAAGATTTAGGGGAAGAATGGTCACCATCCGCAGGTGCTACTTACAAAATCATCCAATCATTAGAGAAAGCAGAGTTCATTCAAGAAACCACTGATACTCAAAAAGATGATCGTGATAAACGCATTCGAACGTACTCTTTAACTGAGGATGGAAAATCTATGGTGTTAAAAGTCACTGGACGGATGCGTAAAATGATTGGCTTTGTGCAACAATGCTGTCCTGAGGGGGATGACCAGTATATCCTGATCAAAAAATCAGACTCTAATTGTGATTGTTAATCTTCTACTTGGCTTTAATGTATCCTTCGCGAATCGCCTTTCTATTTTTCTGGTTGTACACCTCAAAAAAATATTCACAACCCTCGTTATTCTTTATTTGATGGTTTACTACAATTTTTATTCTAGAATCGGGGATAACCATAGATGTAAATTTACAGGCTATTTCTGTTACTTGGGATGGATCACCATCCAATTCCTCACCAATTATTTTGCTCACTGTAAGAGCTAATGTACAAACTCCTTGTAAAATTATATTAGGTAACCCCAATTGATGGGCAATCTCTTTTGAGATATGAAATGGTAATGTTGGCCCGACACAGCCATAATAGATATGGGCCTGCAATGGGTTAACAAAAAGGTCTGATTCCCATAAAACAGAGTCAGTAGAATCTAAAACTGGAATAACAGGAATATTTTCACTTCCCTTCTCCCCTCCTATGCATTCCACACCTCGTAACATTCCGCCAATATATTCGGTAAAAACTGGTTGATTTTGTCTATTAAATCCCCTAAAACCTAAGATTACGTGTGTACCAGCTCTATGAGGGATTATTGCTTCAATCCTACCCGTTATTCTCAAAAAATCGTTTGGACGGATAAGTCTATGAATTTGTAGATGCTCTGAGTAATGCACAACGGTCATTAATACTTCATACGGAAATTCCTGTTTTGAATCTTCACTAATATAGTCACCCAAGTTTTCTACGATCGGTAGGGTCAATGTCACTGGAAACATAGGATGAGCAACAATTCCCTCATTTCTTTCGTCATCTAGATAATAGGGATTATGATCAGATATCGCTGTGGCGTATAACATGATATTCTGCCAAGTTATCTCCTTCAAACTCTCATTTAACGAAGTATAAACAAATTCTGAATTGATTTCCATTGTCATTCACCTATATTGGTGATGTTTTATCAACATAGGGGTCAATACTGTTGTCGGATAGATTGACAGATATGGCCATTTCTAGACACATAGGACAAGATGACATTACGGAAAGAAGAGAAATAGACGACAGGATATCTTAGGAGAAGGGAGTAGAGATTAAGATAAATGATTAACAGAGTGTTCAACCGATCTCATGGGATTATACCTAAAATGATGCGCTAGGTAACATCTTGATATCAGAATAACGGGAAACAAGCAAATTTGTTTTAGATTCCAGGGCGTAGTAGGTTTATAAGAAGAAAAGCTGCTAATCAATCAGGAAAGTCATGGGTCTTTCCTGTCGCCGAGAGTTCCGCGGAGACCTTAAACGCCTGTGGAGAGGCGGTAAGACCTGCATGAATGCTGGCTCGCGTCGCTGAATCAGGAAGAACAGCTCCAAAGATAGTTAAGAATAATTTTTCCAACTTATTCCTAGCTGTCCTATTTGGGTAAGTCTTTCAGAACGGCAAATTCATCTCAAACCATACTGAAATATGATATCTGTCAAAAAACTTTCACTTGATAATTCGTTCTGTCAGATTGGGAATATTCAAAACTAATTTGTTATATTCGTTGAGTGGAGGTTTTACTCATGTTTTCTGACTATAATGAAAAACTTGCGAAATTAATTGTTCAATATGCAGTAAAAATTGAACCTGAAGACACTGTTATTATAAAAGCACCTACGATCGCTGAACCCTTGGTAAAGACTGTTTACCGCGAAACTTTACGAGCGGGAGGACATGTTATCTTAGTAGATCTTAGTTTTGATGGTCAAGATGAATTATTTTTCAAGTTTGCGTCTGATAATCAACTAAAATATATCAATCCTATTAAATTAGATATCGTGAAGACACTAAAGAAATACATCAATATCTATGCTTCCTTTAATACCAGGGATTTAACAAGTGTCCCTCCTGAGAAGAAAGTTATGGTCGCTGAAGCAGGGAAAGA
Source organism: Candidatus Heimdallarchaeota archaeon (assembly GCA_019057635.1). GTDB lineage: Archaea > Asgardarchaeota > Heimdallarchaeia > Hodarchaeales > Hodarchaeaceae > Hodarchaeum. The sequence goes on along the minus strand of DXJL01000160.1, from coordinate 1,115 downwards.
GATGAATAAAATTTTCCTTGAACGAGCAAGTACAAAGGAGCTCAGGTGGAATATTTCACCATTTCCGTGTAATGCTTTCGCTCAAGAAGCGAATATGGGACCATTAGAATATCTTGAATTTGCGTATAAAGCACTTAATCTTCATCAACCCGATCCCGTGAAGTTTTGGCAGGACTTCGAGAAAAAACAACAGCACATTGTCGATATATTAAACAACGGTTCTTCTTTGCGGATAATCGGTGAGGATACCGACCTTACCTTAGGAATAGCTCAACGTCCATGGGAAAATTGTAGTGGTCAAGAAAATTTACCTGATGGTGAGGTCTTCACAGCCCCTATTGAAGATGCAGTTAATGGCACTATTCGATTTACCTATCCAGGTATTTTTTCTGGACAGGAAATTGAAGATATTCGTTTAACCTTCAAAGATGGAAAAGTTGTCGACTTCGATGCAGATAAAGGGAAGGATTTACTAAAGAAGATTGTCACCACAATTCCCAATGCTAATATTTTAGGAGAGCTTGCTGTTGGAACCAATTATGGTATCCAGCGATTTACAAAGAATATGCTCTTTGATGAAAAAATGGGTGGAACTGTTCATCTTGCATTAGGGGCAGGCTATCCAGAAACAGGCTCAAAGAATGAATCATCTATTCATTGGGATATACTTAAGGATATGAAATCTCCAGAATCCAAAATTCTCCTTGACGGAGAAATGATCTATAAAGAGGGAAAATGGTTAATTTAATCCCCTCTTTACATTTTTTCTTTTTTTCAGCTAATTTTGAACCTTTCAATCTGATGGTTCCTTATCGAGGAAATTGCTGGATAACCAACCAATAATTTCACATTGTGAGATTTCAACTTCATTAATTTCTTATCCAAGTTGGCATCAGTAATTATTAGCTCATTCAAGCTATCCATGATAATTTTCTGAGCTTTCCTTGAGAAATCTAACCATGTAGATTTTGTAAACTCATCTTTCCACAGATTGGCCGCTTTGAGTCTGTCTTGAAGGACACGTCGACGCAAAAGATAAGGGAGAAAATCACTGGGATCCTTCTCAAAGTGGTCAGTTTCGATAGCTAATGGGGTATAAATAGCCAAAGGACAGT
>DXJL01000159.1 GCA_019057635.1 Candidatus Heimdallarchaeota archaeon | reverse complement strand
GTGGTACAATTAGTGTTGATACCTTACTTCTATCAGGAATTACAGTTGGATCTTTCATGACTGCAATCACATCTTTTTTAACATATATTTCAGGAGAACATTTACGACCTATTGTTTTTTGGTTAATGGGCGGTTTATCATTAGTTGAAGGGGATTGGGATTCTGTGCTTATTGCAGCCATGGTTATTATCCCCTCCTGTTTCCTTTGCCTTTTATTATCTCGACCCTTAAATTTATTATTGTTAGGTGAAGAATCTGCACAATTTCGTGGATTAGATGTACAAAAGCTTCGACAATTATTATTAGTCTTAGCTACTTTAATGACTGCGATTTCTGTTGCATTTACAGGAGTTATTGGTTTCGTTGGCCTGATTATTCCGCATCTTGTTCGATTGATAACAGGGCCTGACCATCGAATTTTGCTTCCTGTTTCCGCTCTAAGTGGTGCAAGCTTTTTGATTTTAGCAGATATTGTTGCAAAAACAATTATTTATCCAACTGAGCTACCTGTTGGAATAATTACTGCTTTTTGTGGTGCACCATTTTTTCTCTATCTTTTAAGAAAATACAAGAAGACAGGATACTGAACGAGGAATGAAAATGGAAATAAAGGTTGAAAAAGTGTCCTTTCAGTATGAAGACGTAAAAATCCTCGATAGCATCACGTTTAATGCGGGTCAAGGGCAGATTATTGGGATTATTGGGCCTAATGGATCTGGAAAAACCACGCTTTTGCGGTGTATTGCTGGTATATTAAAAGTGGATCAGGGTTCTATTCATATCAACGACAAGGAAATAAACCAATATAAAAGGAAAGAACTTGCACGAATACTTTCAGTTGTCCCACAAATTAGTAGTTTTACTGCAGGATTTACAGTATTTGAAACCGTTCTTATGGGGCGATATCCGCATTTGGGGGTATATCAACGAGAGTCAGAAAAGGACTATCAAATTGTGAATTCAGCATTGGAGCGAGTGGGAATAACTCATCTTGTGAATAGAGATGTTAGTGAGCTCAGTGGAGGGGAAAAACAACTTGTGACTATTGCACTAGGTCTTGCACAGGACCCAAAAATCCTCTGTCTTGATGAACCAACGCTCCATCTTGATATCAATATGCAGTATAAAATTATGGAGTTATGTAAAGAAGTATGTCATACCAAACAGATTGGAGTGATACTTGTACTGCACGACCTTGCTCTTGCTGCCCAATATTGTGATAGCCTCATAATCTTGAAAGATGGACAGATTCGAGTTATTGGATCGCCTGATGATGTGATTAATGTAGAATCTATCCTTGATGCGTATGGTGTGAAAGTAATAGTCGGACGAGATGCCTCGACCGGATTAAAGTATATTATACCTGATCTTCAATCAGAAGCAGAAAGTAGAAGTGTTAATTAATCTGGCATTCTATGGGGACTCAAGAGTTGTATACTGAGAGGTGTAACTGATATCAGCTATTCCCCCTTCTATTCGAAAATTTCTTGATTCAGGACATGGAGAAGTACGACAGCTCGAACACGAATATAACTTCTGGCTAGTAGCAACATTATTGTCGGCTCTCTCAAGTATATTATTGATTGTGGCATCTATTCTACTTTTTGCGTTTGAAAGTAATGAAAGCTTAATCTTTATACGATTAATCGTTGGTCTTGCGGCTATCAGTAACATCGGTATATTTTACTTAGTATTTCAAGAAACTCTTTCTCGTAGACGATATTTACTGGAGATCCAACGCCTAATGATGAATGGGTTATCTTTCCTTGATTCTATTCGCCGTGGATTTAAAGATATGTTCGGTGGTTAGACTTCCAATCCCCTCTCTGAATTTACAAATCATTATTAATGCGCACTGAAATACTAGAAAGTGTATATCACTTTCCGATTCACCTATTATTCTAGAATATTGAATATACTTTTATGAGGAAAAATCTAATGCCCGAAGCAAATATTCCAGGGATGGCCTTTAAAGCCCGTTTAACTAAAAGAGAAGGGAATCCTGTCGTTGAACTTATTTTTCGTGGCGATGTAGCTACTTCTGTTGACTTAGGCGAAAATTTATCAGAAGCAGTCATTGAAACTGGTCTGAAATTAGCCTGTAAAGAAGCAGACATCGAACATCAAGTGCCTAAAGCATTACTAAGTCAAGTCGCTGGAGAACTATATAAAAATGCGGGATTAGCCGAAGGCAAATCGCTAGTACCCCAAGAATTCGAAACAACAGGCGATGCTTCTGCTCTCGATCGCCGTCTAGAACTAATTATGGGTTCCCTAGTAAAAATCAACAAGCGTCTCGATAACATAGAAACCCTATTAGAAACCAAAATTTCTCAAGAATAACTGCTTTTCAAGGTAGAATTTTCATTCAATTCTACCTCTGAGGCCATGTGAATCTTTATATAGATTCATTCAGCCGCCTGTTTGAGTAGTGATTCATGCTTTACCCTTGGTAGCTCAGCCTGGAAGCTATGGTTCATGTAGAACCTTAGTCTAATGAGCCCTCGGCTGTAGGCGAAAGCCACACCTCAGAGAATTCGATGATGAGGATGTTAGCCTTTGGCATTTACCGAGTTGTCCCGTGTTCAAATCACGGCCAAGGGATTCCTTACTTTTATTTGCTTATCCTATTACAAGGGCTTTTTCCTATGGTAAAAGATACCAACAAATACATAGTACTCCTTTATTGGGACAAAATAACTTGGTATGCTTTTGGAGCAATATCAGCAAGTCTTTCTCAGCATAATATTCCATTTGAAGTTATCAAGGGGGAAGTCATTAAAACGATTGAAAATTGGACTTCCAAGGGATATAGGGTAATTTATGGAGAATCTTCACGAAATATGACTCTTTCAGAGTTGAAAACTCGATTAAAGAGTTTAAATGACAATTTTTCCTCTACAGAAGTGATCTCAGTTATCGGAGGCCCTCATGCTTCAGGAGACCCCCTTAAGATTCTGAAAATGGGTGCTAATTTCGTCGTAATTGGTGAAGGAGAGGTAACCTTTCCTGAACTCATACACTCGTTGAGTAAACAACATTTTTCTCTCCATCATCCACTTACCATTCCAGGTATTGGGTATCTGGATACAACTGATGATTTGGTGCAAACACCCGCACGTCCACGTATTGATCTTAATCATTATTGTCCTTATTCCGTTCATGAACCTTTTCCTCTTCATCCACCCATTGAAATCATGCGTGGTTGTGCGTTTCGTTGTCGTTTCTGCCAAGTACCATATATGTATGGAAATCCAAAGTTTCGATCTATAGATGCCATCTTAAAGATAATTGAGCATTATTACAACTACTTTCATCCATTGAAAAAACAGGTGGATATACGATTTATTGCACCAAATTCATTAGGTTACAGGGAGAAAAAACGTGGGATACCGAATATCCCCATACTCAAGGAATTAATTCAGCGTATTCACCAGTATGATGTTCGGTTATTTTTAGGAACCTTTCCTTCTGAAGTTAGACCCGAATATATCACAGAAGATATTGTTTCTATCTTTTCCTCTGTCGATAATACTCAAATTTCGGTTGGATTTCAAAGTGGTTCTGACAAAATCCTTCATGATATGCGTCGTGGACACACCGTAGACGCAGGAATGCGTGCGTACGATCTACTAACTTCTCAGGGATATACACCAGTCTTTGATTTCATTCTCGGAACTCCTTCAGAAACTGAGCAAGATCAATGGGATACGCTTGAAGTGATGCGTGACCTTGGAAGAAAAGCCCGTGTTCGGTTACATTATTTCATGCCACTACCTGGTACACCCTGGTCATCAGAAAAGCCCGTTCCCCTTTTTTCCCAAGTTCACTCCGAAATCGGTCGTCTAGCTCATGATGAGATTCTCTCGGGAGATTTTGATTGTCAATATTCGTTTAGTAAGACAGAGTAATTAAATCGTATTACTTAGACTTGTACCTTTTAATTCGGAGTTCTCGTTCAGCATTGAGTTGACGTTCTACAACATTGACGACTTTGAAGATTACAACAATCCATAGAACAGTTGTTAAAATTGACATTGTCCCCTTGGAATTCCAGGTATCGTTCTGTAAGATACCAATAGATATAATATTCTCTAATATCATTAAACAAGGGAGTATCCAAACTAAATTACTTAGAGATGCTATCAACTTTGCTTCAGCCACTTCTAATGTTACATTTTCCATCATCCAATTCACAACTCTAATAAAATCTATCTTCTGATATACTTCAGGGCACAGATCTATTTAAAGGTATAAATGACGGAACAGTGACTAGGATAAATTGCTGTTGAACGTTTCAATTTGTATATACAATCATTAGTGCTTACAGCTGGTTGTTTCCTGAGTTTTTTATTCCTAAAAAATGCTGAAAGGGTGATTAAAAGACGGTTAGAAGTAATCACGAAGAGTTGCTAACTGTTTTGGGAATATGTGTGATAATTTATTGATCTCAGTAGGAGAACCAGTTATTTTTCCTACTTCTGCCAATTCTGATACTGAATAAAACCCAAAAATGATTTGACTTAATGAGTTAATGGTCAATTGAAGATTAGATTCTTTTTGGCTAATCATTACTTGACCCTTGCCTTTAATTATTTGTAATTCGAATGTTTTATTATTCCAAGAGCAATTGGGGTCAGTAAGTGTGAAACATACATTCTCAGTAAGTTCTGCAGGGAAATTTAGTTTAGGGAGAAGTTTCTCGACATTTATTATCCTAAACATCGAACTAGTCTTTGACCGTTTTTCTTTAATATCAGGATTCTTCATAAAGAGCAGGTAGTTTGAATCAAGCGGAGCAAATTGTATATATTTTCGTTGTGAGTCATGATTTGCCAGAAAATTTAATAACGCCTGCTTCGTTTCAGGGTCAAAACTTATCATTTCTTTTACTTCAATAAAGGGAAATTTGTTTTGGTGACTTTTTTGCTCAAACCGAATGATCACATATCCTAAATCATTCCCTTCAAGATCCTGGCAAAGGAATTGAAACCCTTTTTCATACCATCTCCATCCCAACAAGTCTTTCCAAATATTCGTGGGACGTTTTACTAATCCATCTATTTTCTCTGTCATTTTCTGGTACAGGGGTTGACATCGTGTAAAATCGGGATGATAATCTTCTTCGATCCTACGGTTTGGAGTGGGTTTTTGGTTTATGTTGGAACAACGAATGGTATAAATTTCTAGGGAATCTACATGTGCATACCCTACATTTTCATAAAATTTATGTGAGAAGGGGTAGAGAGAAGAGACAAGATATTCTTTATTGTGAAGATCTTGGAATATAAATTCGAATAATTTCGTGATGTGATGTTTTCGTCGATATTCAGGTTTACATGCGACAGCTGAAATGCCTGCCATTTTCACCCATACTCCTCGAATACGCTGACTAAAATTTATAACGCCTATGACCGCTGTAATCGTATTATTCTCTTCTACGACATAATCTATTAATGGATAAACCACTAAAGGTTTTGTACCAGCTGTTTTTGGAGGGTCATATTGATTTTTTCTTCCCTCGAATGCATAGACTCTAATTTTTCTAATTGCTTCTTTGTCATCATTTGTGGCTAGGCGGCAGATCATAGATATCATCTTACAAATTAAAAGTGAACAGATTTAATATATTATTATTTTGGTAAAAATTCAAAACATTGGGACGGAAAATACTCATATGGTAAGAATGATCTTTAATGATAAATACTCAGAATCAAGGTATTTTTTTAACCATTACTACCCCTTAAAACATGAATTGTGATTGAAACATGGGTAACACAAAAAGACAAATCTCACGCAAAAAGGGATCAGTGTGTGTCAATCATTCAGGGAGTTATGACACGAAAGAATGTGAGAGATGTCATAAATTCTTTTGTACTGATTGCATTGTGGAGGATTGGCACGAGAACTTTTTTTCGCAGTTTATTGGGCAGAAACGTGATTTCATTCAAAAATATTATTGTAAACCATGCCAAACACGAGTGGTACGTATTCGATTAGCAGGTTACATTGGGCTATTACTAATGTTTGGTCTCCCTGTTGTATTGTGGGTGCTTTTATCAGTATAATGAAATTCTAAATGCTAGGCGTTTAAGGAAATGCCAATAAAACCGTTAAAAGACTATCAGGAAGATCGTTTTGAGCGTGGGGTATATGATCGAAGAAATGCTCTCAATGATTTAACAGGGAAAGAGTGGTTGTTTTCGACTAAAACCATTATTCCAAAAGTTTACCACTCTCGTTTTCCTCCCCCAACTAATGATCACGGTTTTCGTCCACTACCAATCGATTTGAGTCAAGAGTTCATTGAAACATTCACTAAATCAGATGGGACCATTCTTGATCCATTCGCAGGACTTGGGAGTACATTATTAGCAGGATATTATACCAATATGAAATCTGAACCATCTAACCGATCAATAATTGGTTTTGATGATGACCCAGTTAATTTAGATAGATTTAGGAAGGTAGTGGATTATTTAAAGATCACAAATTTAGGTAGAATAACATATGAACCATTTTCTGAGCTTAACCATGTTGCTGATAAATCTGTCAATTTTGTTTTAACAGATATACTCAATCAAAGTATTAAGGAAAAACAGTTAACAAACTTTCAGTTTACTGCCGCAATAAATAGGTGGGTAACGGAGATTACTAATAAACTCAGAAGTTCTGTTACAAAGTTGATAGAAAATGGGTATATGGTCTTAGCAATTCCTTTCTATAATCAATTTACGACTGATGAGTCCAAAAGATCTCAAGAATGGAATTTTGCTTTGACAAAAATAATAACGACTCAACTGAATTCGTTAGGACTAGTATTAAAGGCTGAGCGATTCTGGTTTGAACCTTCAAACTCCAAAGAAGAAATAACTGTCATACTTCCTCAAAGACGATTCCTGGTAATGCGTAAAGAGTCATTTATATCAAATCCTTATCCGGAGCATAATTATTCTGATCAATCGCAGCTCTTCTTAGGACCTACTTTCATGTTGCACAGAAGTTTTCCCCCTTCTTTTGAACATAAATTGCGTGGTCAACATGGTGGAATGAAACCACCTGAATTAATAGAGTATTTAATTCATCGTTATTCCCCAAACCAGACTGACCTCATTCTTGATCCATTTGTGGGTGTTGGAGGTTCTTTGTTAGGTGCTTCCCTTGCTCGTCGGAAAGCGATTGGTATTGATATCAATACTCAATGGCAAGAGGTATACTATGAAGTGTGTCGACGTATGCAATTACCAGAACAAACATACGTGGTCGGAGACTCAACTCACACCGTAAATGAGATTATTGAAGATGAAAGTATAGGGATGATAATGACAGATGTTCCATACTGGGCAATGGACAAATTGAGGAAAACTCGTGGTCGATTTTCCAAAGCGGGGCAGGAGTCAAAAGAAAAGCTTCATTCCTCTCTTAAACAGTTTGATCAAGCTGCAATCCTTACAATCCAGGAATGGCGCGATCTGGTTCAGAATGTCTTCAGGGATTGCTATAGCAAGCTCGCTAATGGAAGAATTTTAGCCGTATTTATCGGTAATATGTATCGAACATTAACAGAACAACAAGAGGGACGATCAATTAAGGTTGGTCGATTTTTACTCCTTGCTTCGTCACTTGCAGAAATCCTAGTGTCACTTGGTTATCATTTTCGTGAGGAAATTGTGTGGTATGCACCCGATAAGGCCCTTCACATTTTTGGTTATCCCTATTCTTATATCCCAAGCGTTGTTCATCAAAGTATTCTTATTTTTGAAAAATAATAAGAGGCAGTATTATTGGAGAGTATTATTTCCGTTTCCGTGAACGGGTAAATGCTCCCAATGTAATGATTAAAAAGACTGCAAGAAATCCTGGAATTATTGTATTTGTGGAGTTAGAGGCCGATGTGGTTGGTGTCGTCGAGATAATGGTGCCAAATATTTCTGAATAAGTGATTCCAGTTGCTGTGGTATTATAAAACATATATTTAACGGTATACTCGCCTTGTGAAAGCGTTCCAAGATCGATATTGAGCGCTTGCCAACTATGGGTCTCTGAATCATAGACGAAGGTACCATTAATACCAGTTGTTTCACCCGTGGCGGATAATATTTCGTAGATGGCACCATCAGCAGCTACCCATACAAAGCCATTGGAGTCAGACACGGTAATATTACTGAGATTGAGGATATTTTCTAAATAGATGAGGGTCCCTGTGGAAATATAGATTCCTTCTGGATTAACAATGAACCAATAATCTTGTGCAGGTGCAGGATTCTCATTGTCGTGGTCAGGAGTTCCATCCTCAGTGTAGGCACTTACGACAACATATATTTCGTCAGCTGTGATGTTAAGTTCTGTTGTAGAAAAGTTTCCGAAGCCATCAGGTGAGATCATAATCGGAATGACCTCTGTATTCAGTGGATCAGTTGTTGTGTTTTTCATGATCGTTGTAACTAGAAAACCATCAGAAGATTCACTTTGAAACTCGAATGTGAAAGGTAGATCACTAGGATAACTGAATTTTAAGTAGTCTGTGCCCCAATACGGAACTGAATTCTCGATACGAGGTAACGGTGATGATGCATAGGTAGGTGGTTCTGTGTTGACTGTTACACTATCGTTGTAATACCCATAAGTCCCATCTGCGAATGAAGTATCATCTAGAAAGTTAGCAATTGTCCAATTGCGGAATACTTCAACAAATGGTACATTATATCCACTCTGGATCAAAGCATCCTCTATACTTGCAATTCCATTTGCTGATCGTTCAACCAAATCTTTGATAATGAGATTACCCCCATATTGTTCAGCTAAATATAAGAAGAATGTGTAGGATGCACCATAATTAGCTAGAACCGAGGAACCTCCTAGATCCCAATAAGTTAATGAAACATCAGGATTATCTTGAAAATCTGTACCAACTCCACCACTAAAAGCATCACCGCCAATTAAATACTCTGCAAACATTGATGCTCCTTCTTCGAACCAAGTTTCTTCATCTTCATCATGGCCAAAATGAATAAGATGTTGAAATTCGTGAGCGACTGTATCCATGTTGTCTGCTGCTAAAATATCAATATGGAGAATTTCTGCCTCATTACTATAACGTTCTGAGGGTTGAAGCTCGGTGTTCAAATATTGATTAAGCGAATAGAAAAATCCAGCAACAAAACCATACTCAATTTCATCAATATCATAAACAAGAAGGATAATTTTATTATTACCATCAATATCGGGGGGCATACCAAAGAAATCTGTGATGGTTGGATAGACAAGACTTTCGAAGCTATCATTCATATCCAGTAATTCCAGATCAGAAACAGCTGTTGTATTTGAATAGATTAAACTATGTGGTCCATTGACCTTCAAGGTGGCATTAATTTCATAGAATTCATAAGGATAGGTTGAGACATCGGGAACCCAAAATAGAAGTGAACTATTAACTGCTTGTTCTACAGCTTGCGAACCGGGAGAAATTGTTGGAATGTCTCTTACTGATTGAAGGGCGGAGTGTTCTGTAGAAATTAATTGTGAATCTTCATTTCTGCTACTTGTTGGCGTTTGTAATAAAGAATTAACTGATTCAGATAATTCAATTGTCGGTGAATCTGTAGTCGTTGTTAATACTGAAATGTATCCGATTCCAGAGCTACAAACAAGTAGAAATAAACTGATTGAGACTATTTTTGACCAGACCATATTATTTACCCCGAGGTGAGCTATTCTTCTCTACTAGGCAACACTTCTTTCATTCTTAAAATGATATTCAAATGGGAAACGCTAAACTCAGCAAATCTATCAAATTTTTTGGAATATCTTGGAGCAAATATTCTTCACCTTAATTTTCAGAGAATTATCCAGATAGAACAGCTAGAAATTGAATTAAAGGATTTTTTCTATTTATTACGATGATTAATATTTGGAATTACCCAAGCCACAAGTATGTAAGAATCCCTAAACCACAAAAAACAGATCCTGAAATTTGCATCACCCAAAACCATGCAAGCTCAGCAGTGGGGCTTTCAGTTTGAGCAACAAAATAATCCGATCCCCATGCCTCAATTCTCTTCCCAATAGAAGCACGATGAGATTGAGTTACATAGATAAACGCGGTTCGCTCACCAAATAATAACCCTCCTAAATAAATGGGTTCGAGACCAGAAAATAAATCGATTATATAATGAACGGCAACTGCTATTGCAAACATGTTTATTGCAGGATATATCCTAACTGGAAAAACTACCCACATTATTAGGACAAATAAGTAATCATGAGTAGCTCTACGAGCCATTTTTTCTGAAATATTAACTTTAACTAGAAATAATTCCAGAAAATCGGAGATTTGACTCCCCAGTATGATGTAGAGAACCCAATGAGGATTCGAGGAAAGATCGACCTGGAAAAATGCAAACCAGAAAAAAATAACCCCAAATACCCATTCGGTATGTTTCAAGGCTTCCATTTTTCATTCCCACTATTTAACCAAAGTACATGAATATTCCTAATATAAAAAACCATGATCCCAAAATAGTCAAAAACCACAACCAAGATAGTTCATCACCGATGTTTTCTGAACCATGATAAGAACTTTTTATCAAATTCCTGACCCTTCCACCGATTGCTATTGATTGTTCCATTGACACTAAACGAATTGCACCTCTATGTGAGATCGGGGAAAATAGATAAATCGGATCTCTTCCTGCGAGAATATCTTCCAGTATGTGCATGATAGAACCGAGTGTTAAGAATCTTACAACAGGAATAAAGTAACTGATAATTAGCAAAGCGCCAATGAAAAATACTGTATGGGATATTTCACGGTGGCCTTCTTGGAAATTCTTACCTCTATAGAAAATCCAATCAAAGATATCTGGAAAGTCGGAGCCTATTCCTAATAATAAAAAACTTAAAGCGTCAAGAGGAATCTGAAAAATCGCAAATAGAATTAACCCAAAGCCTAAAGTCCATTCTAAGTGCCCAATTGGGTCCACTGGTATCTCCTACAATCAAAGTATATTATTATCACTGCTCTCTCGGCAGGCGCTGACAAGAAATATGAACCCTTCAATATTCTTTAAATCATTTTGTAACGTTTTTCTTGGCAATAATCCTCATTAGGCGAAGGATAAGAGTCCATTTGAATAGCAGAGGTAACTTATTCTCTTCCTCCATTTACTAGATATGCTTCCAACCGTTATCCGTAGAAGTTATACGTTATCCTTTTAGCTTTCATTCACATGAAGTAGCGTGGTTACTATCCGAATCTTGAGTATTAATTATGATAAGTGTAAACCTGATTTATGTGGATATGCGTGTTTAAAATACTGTCCTTTAGTTATTAAAGGTCAGAAGAACGTTATAACCATTCGAAAGGGGACTGGTAAACCTATTATCAATAATAATACTTGTTTAATGGCGAAAAAGGGAACATGTGGCGTTTGCATCAATAAATGTTTTCCACGTGCTCTTAGTGTAACTAATTTACCTTCAATTGAAACAGCTGGGTTATTAGTACATAGTTATGATGAAAATGGGTTTCGATTTTTTGGTGTCCCTCAATTACACTCTGGAAAGGTTATCGGTTTATTAGGAGTAAATGGTATTGGTAAATCTACTATATTAGACATTTTAGCTGGAATGCGACCCAATGGAGGAGATCACCAAGAGTCAGAAAAGGGATACGAGCATTTTCTTTCACAACTAAAGATCTCAAGTTTTCGTCAATTTCTTGCAGAAGTTGATGCTAATGCTCTTCGGGTTGCGCATAAACCTCAAATCTTCACCCATCTTACTGAAATTTCAGATTCGGTATCAGACATCTTATCACAAAGTGATAATCAAGGATATTATTCCCTAACAGAAGTAATTGAGCTGATGGAGCTCACTCCAATTCTAAATCGAATTCCTAAAGAATTATCCGGGGGAGAGTTGCAAAGACTAGCCATCGGTAAAGTTCTATTACAGAATGCAGATGTCTTTCTCATTGACGAGCCCTGTACATTTTTGGATTTCCGGCAACGCATAAAAATGGCAAAGATTTTTCACCAACTGGCTTCTGCAGGGAAAACTGTCTTTATTGCTGAGCATGATATTGCCATCCTTGACTTTCAAAGTGATCTGATCTATTTATTTTATGGAGAACCACACAAATTTGGGGTTATCTCAACTTTAGCATATAGTACTAAGAAAGGTATCAATAACTTTCTTCTCGGTCGATTAAAAGATGAGAATGTTCGGATACGTGGCAAACGTATTCAATTTACCCGTGTAATTAAAGAAAGAGATTGGGAGGGAAGATCTGGGGTGGAATTTCCAGCATTCCAAAAACAAGTCGGGTCGTTTAATTTAACTGTTGATAAAGGGATAAATTATTTTGGGGAAATACTCTGCATTCTTGGGGAAAATGGATTAGGGAAAACCACTTTCGCTCGTCACCTTACTCAATCATTAAAGTCAGTGAGGGTTTCCTTTAAGCCACAATTTCTACACCGAAAATTTACAGGAACAGTACGGGAGTTTTTAACTCGCTATACAAATTCATTCATAGGCTCTCGTGCTTTTAGCATTTATATATTGAAACCATTCTCAATTTCCCATCTGTTAGATAAACCAATACGCGAACTGAGCGGAGGAGAACTTCAACGATGTTTTCTTGCAGGTTGTTTAGGGAAAAAAGCAGACTTGTACATTATTGATGAAGGAAGCGCATTTCTTGATGTTGAAGAACGTTTGAATGCCACTCGTGTTATACGTCATATAGTATCAAAAAACAATGCTGCATGCATTGCAATCGAGCATGATATCCAAATTGCTGATGCGTTAGCAGATAGGATTATGCTCTTCGAAGGAACTCCTGGGAGTATAGGTCAAACAGTTGGACCATTATCAAAAAAGGCGGGTCTTAATAGATTTTTGAAGGAAATAGATGTTACTTTTCGTAGAGATCCTGAAACTGGACGAGCCCGGTTAAACAAGTTGGGAAGCCGCTTAGATCGGGACCAGCGAAAAAATGATGCCTATTATCATGATTTCTAAGCTGTGCCTTTAGGAGAAAATGATTCGTCACTCTTTTATCCAAAGACGGGAAAAATCATCGAAAACAAATCAGCGGGTAAGGGTAGGCATAGTAAAATTAATATCAATATAGCTCCTGCTACAATTTTCCGAGAAAGAGATAATTCAGTTAAATCATCTAATGGACCTGAATGTCCTGTTTGTGAATACATAAATAATAGCAAAATTGCAAAAAACCAGAAACCAATTACTACAAGAACACCTGCGCTAATATAAGTGACCATACGATGATTCTTTTCTGAAAACATACTTCGTGCGGCATGACCCCCATCACTCTGACCAATAGGAATCAAATTTAAACCTGTAAGGAGAAATCCGATAAACCCTGCATACGCAAACGGATGCAGAAATATTACTACATTACTACCATGTTGTGGAACAAAAATCAAGGCAATAATCTCAAATAATAGAATTCTCATTCGATCTGGACTATTTAATCTCAGGTCAAATAATCCCAATGGATTTGAAAATTCTTGAGTAACATCTGCTGCTGGTATAACAATCGAATTCATCAGACCAATGATTGAGAATATAGTTGCGATAATAAATCCAAAAATAGGTCCTG
>DXJL01000158.1 GCA_019057635.1 Candidatus Heimdallarchaeota archaeon | reverse complement strand
GATTTTAGACTAATTCTTTTATTAAATGTTAGAATATTCATATAGGAGAGGAGAAACTATATGAAAAAAATGTTTTTATCTTTTGTAATTTGTCTTTTACTAATATTTGTTGTTTTATGCGGATGTACAGAACAGAAAAACAAGGGCAATGATGGTGCGGGTAGTGTTTTAATTGAGTATGATAGCAATACGATTAATTCAAGATTTGGTTTTATGCATCCTGATGATTTTCAGGATATGACTGATTTAGGTGTTTTTTGGCAGCGTCCTCATCCTGGTCCTTTTATCTGGGGTAAAATAGAAACAAGTTCTGATTTTTTTGATTGGGATGGCTGTGATGAAGAGGTAAAGAATTCTCAGAGGTATGGTGTAAATATTATTCCTACAATTTGGCCTTTTGCTGATTGGGACCTAAGTAGTTGCCATTCTAAAATATCTCCTGCCGGGGAATGGATTTTTTCTGAGCTGGGGGAATACCGTCAGAAGCCATGTGATATGAGTTCATATCAAAATTTTATTACTAAATTAGTTGAGCGTTATGATGGTGATGGTATCGATGATATGCCTGGTTTAATTGTACCAATTAAATATTGGGAGGTTTCTAATGAGCCATCTATGCAAGAGGATTGGTTGGTTTTCTTTATCGGTCCTGCAGAGGATTATTTTGATATTTTAAATGCTACATATCGAAGCATAAAAAACGCTGATAGTAATGCAAAGGTTTTGAAAGGTGGAATGGCAGGTGTAATGGATGAGAATACTGAATTTTGGGGTGAAGTATTTGGCCTAGGTGGTAGTAGCTATTTTGATATTGGAAATATCCATAGTATCAATAGCGATTCTGAGGCAATTAATGGACCTGAATACAAACAGTTTCTTGATAAGAAAGGAATTGATAAACCGTTTTGGATTACAGAGGTTGAACTTGGATCTATGAACCAAGAAAAAGATGAATACTTAGAGACAGATATGTCAAATTCTTTAATTACAAATTTTGTTCAGGCTTTTGCTAGTGGTACAGAAAAAATTTTTCATCCTGGTATTATAAAATCCTCCAAAAAATCTGAACCGAGTAAAGAGAATACATATAATGCGCTTCAGACTATTGTTGATAAAATTGATTATTTTGATAGTGTTGAAAAACTTGATATCGGTCAGTATAAGTTTACGTTGGAGAGTAATGTTGTTTATGTTCTTTGGGGTGAAGCTGATATGCCTGAGGAAATTACGGGTCAAGTAACAATGACTGATGTTTCTGGATTTGAGACGGTTTTGGATGCTGTTGATATTGTTTTTTCTGATAGTCCGGTTTTTATTGAGATTATTTAACCATACTATCAAACTCTAATCACATTTCAATAATTGTAAGAGTATTATTTCTATGATTTTCTCCTGTAAAGTAAAGTGACATCGCCAACATTTCCTTCACAAATTTTAAAATGTGAGCAATCACATCCAATATTTTAGGGATAAGGATGGGATCACTCACACCTGAAATAAGAAGTCTAATAATTAAAGCTTACAGAAAAGGTCATCGAATAAAGGATATCGCAGATATGTTCGATGTCCACCGATGGACAGTATGGAAATGGATAAAACGGACACGTCACCCTGGAAGGAAAAACCTCAAGGATAAATCAAGGAAGCCACATAGGAGACATCGGAAGATTACACCACTGATTGAAGAAGCAATACTCATTCTTCGTGATAGTTTCCAATGGGGTACACAAAGAATAATGGTAGCACTTTTGTCTCCCCCAC
Source organism: Candidatus Heimdallarchaeota archaeon (assembly GCA_019057635.1). Taxonomy (GTDB): domain Archaea; phylum Asgardarchaeota; class Heimdallarchaeia; order Hodarchaeales; family Hodarchaeaceae; genus Hodarchaeum. Next base: position 1,497 of record DXJL01000158.1, on the reverse strand, counting down.
CATATATACGACATCTCCTGGAAACATATCTTGAGATACTTTGGAAACCTATCAAACTCAGCAGACAAGGTATAAACAATATCCTTAAAAAACATAAGATAAATGGTTCACCTTATCAGAAGACAAAAAAGGATTGGAAGTTTTTCAGAGCAACATGTCCAAACGAGATGTGGCAGATCGACATTAAAGGACCATTTCTCCTAGATGGAGAACGTGTCAAAGCATTAGTAATACTTGATGATTACTCACGGTTTCTCCTCTCAGTAAAACTGTTTAAATCTATAACCACAGATATTGTAACCCAAGAGTTAAACACTTGTATAGAAACCTATGCTGTGCCAAATAGTATTCTTTCTGATAATGGCTCTCAATTCAGAGAGCAGTTCACAGATTGGTGCTCTGAACAAAAAAGAGGAATTGATGCAATTCATGCACCACCATATTACCCGCAATGCAAAGGTAAAGTTGAAAGATGTATCCGTACTTTCAACGAGGAATACATTCGACTTGATAAAGTGTTTGAAAATCCTCAAACACTTCTGGAAGAATATCGAGAATGGTATAATACTAAACGGTATCATATGGGTATAAACAATTGTCCTGCTAATATTTATTCAACATGAATGTTGGCGATGTCACTTGACATTACAGGTTAAAACAACTTGAATCTAAAATCAGTTTTTCCTGGCAGAAACTAAGCAATCAAAGAAGAAATGATAATAATCTTTCTAGCAATGGAAACTGTTCTGAAAACCACAGTAACAACGAATTGGCTAATGCTCTGTTCCTAGGCATAGTAACCGATAAAGGATCCGACCATTCACTTTGAGTGCCATTTACATCCTTAGCCTTAACTCTTATTTCATAAGTTCCTTGTTCATTCCACATATGATATGCACTTACTTTTTCTCCAGAATTGTATGGTCCAAGCCAACCACTAGAGTTTCCATCATCCCAGTCAAAAAGGATGTATATTTGATCATCATCTGGATCTGTTGTAGAGCTTGAATACTTGTATAACTTATCGATCTTTATCCTCCTGCGGCCTGAAGGTCTACTTGGTTTTGTTGGTGGATTGCTTGATGGGCCTTGTCCGATTTCAGGAAATATAATACAAGACTGATGCTCACTATCAAGATAAATTGTATTATTTGCGATATCGTAAGTAGAATTATTATTAATCGAGTCTTTGGTATTTGGATTGGCTAAAAACCTCGGATAATTAGATGAAGAAATAGCAACTCGTATTTTGTGACCAGTATTCCAAATATAAGATGTGCTCCAAATGTCAACTTCTACTTCATATATCTCTCCAGGTTGCATAAACTCCCAATAATCAACGCCATTACGATTTCTCATTCGCAGAATTCCATCTGTAATAAGCATTGATCTACCATCAGGATATACATCGGTTAGTTTTACTGTGAAATCAGTATCAACATAATCTGATGAGACGAAGAGTCTCGCTTTAATTCGCCCTGTAGCTCCAACAGGTTT
>DXJL01000157.1 GCA_019057635.1 Candidatus Heimdallarchaeota archaeon | reverse complement strand
CCCGCCCTCACACGCGGACTTGAGCACGGACTGGCGGTAGTGCTTGAGCTGCGTTCTTGCTTTTATGAGCGCCCCGACGCCCGCGTCCAGTTGGGTGAAAAGCTCCTCGATTTTGGTGACGATGCGGTGCTGTTCGGGGAGAGGGGAGAGAGGAAAACCCAACTCCGAAAGTTGTTTTTTAGTCACTCCTGCTATAGTAGTGCCTCTGTGCCTATACTTAAAAATTTGGACTGCTTGTGACAGGTAATATAGAGAATAATCAGGAGAAATCAATGATTGGTCACCAATAAGAGCTTGGGAATCTTGGCTAAAACAAATCGGGATTTTAGTGAGCGCAATTTTACCAAGCCCCACCCTTGTAACCACAATTAAACTTCCATCTGGAACAAGATTCGTTGCTGAATTTTGGATTGCTTTTAAATTAATACATCTTCTTGGTCTAATATCTTTCAAATTATGGATATCTGCGCTTGTTATCCACGGAATATCACCGTTCCAGTATTCTGAAACTTTTGTTGATGGAGTCCCACCGCTAACAATATCATAAATCTCCCCAACTGTCGTACACACCCAGTTTTCAGGAAATTCGGATAGTTTCATTGTTGTCCGTCCTTAATTGCGAACATCATCAGGAGGCACTCGTTACTTATATCAAGCGGAACCTTTAGCAGATTTATACTTGCCGTAGTGCTCAATTCTTTTGAAATTTTATCTTCTAAACTGCCAATCCTATCACTGCTAAACTTATTACCCGGCAAAGGATCTATTTCTTTAGTTTTGTCCTCGATACCGAAAAAATAAATCTTAAAAGGATGTACTTTTATCTTAGTTTCCACATCTTCTGAAATACGTTTTGACACGTCCTCGTCTTTACCAACTAAATAGTCCCGTGACTTAAATTCGATAATTTCATTTTCGTTCTGAACAATGAAATTTGATTTGTGGATATTGTTTCCAAGTTCATTTACAAATTTAGTGAAAAAATAAGATATTGGTTTCGTTTCATTTATGCAACTCAAGAGCGAAAATGCCGAGTAGTAGAGGGCATTCTTAAGAGTGCTATCCAGAATTTCAGTTTTATGGATGAAATCTAATAATCTCATGATAATTGTATTACTTTCGATTTCATTGAATATTTCCAATGTTCCTATCTGGAAAGGTTCCTCTGACTGCGGATACATTTTCATTCCGGCATGGAAAATTCTAATGTCTATACCGTTTATAAAATCGGTAAAAATCCGATCGAAGAAACTCCCCCGCATTTCCATTATCGAACCATAACTTAACTTTCCAGCAAATAATATGTGAAAATTGGGATTTCTCTTCCTCACCTTGACTTGCTCCCCATCAGAAGAAATCACTACAACTTTTTCAGAGTCATCAATGTATGCATGAGTCAAAACATCAAGAGATATATCAAGCTTTCTATATTCATTGCGGTAGTATGAAAGTTCATACCTTCTCGCCAAGAAGTCTTGAAGGAAGTCTGCGATAGAATTATATCGTTTCTTTCCTACCCTTATCTGACCGACCTCTAGCCTCTTAATAGGCGATGAAAATATCAACTGATTTTTCTCTATTGTGAATACGCTTGCATTCACGAGGAACTTGTTTTCCACATCATCGTCAGTCAATTCAAGTACACATTTAACACCATCAATACCTAAATAGAACCTATTCTTTCCACCGAGGTAAAAGAAAGCTTCCTTTTCAGGTATGCCCAACCATCGCGTAAAAAACTCTGATGGGGTGTGCTCGTAGTATATTACTTCCGTTACCCCACTCTTTTTCTGGAAAAAAACAAATCGCTCTACATTATCTTTATCAAGCATCCTGTCAACTACTTCCCAAAGGGGAGTGATCGTCTGTTCTCCAATGCTACTGTGACATAGAAGAAGCGATCCTTCAAAGACAATCGCAAGTGCAAACTTGTCTTGCTCCCTCATACGCGTCATCATTGAATCCGTAAAATCATTCAATAAATATTTGAGTGAAATTTCTTTGTCATTTGAAAAGCCAGATATAATATCGCATACCCACTGCTTGCAGTTATCACGGAGTTCAAATTCTTCAAGTTTCTTATGCTTTCCGATCTCTTTCAAAGATGCTATCACCGTGCAAACTTGCTCTTTGTCTATTTTTCTATTAAGAATATCACTATCCACTCTATTATCCTTCACTTGCTTGGAGTATACATACATTGGACTTGCAGGAATGGTGCTCATACTATCTCCTTCGAAATAATCCCTTGAAGATTATTTAAGTCTTTGGAATATCGCCCCACCCCTATCCACACCCAGCCATGTGGCAATTCAGGCACCATTTTTTCATTCATCTGTAGGGGTTCCATTTTTAAATATCCTCAGATGCTTGTTCCGTCATCTTCCGAGTTCACAGATGGTTTTGCAGTATCATTTATAGGGTCATTTATAGGGTCATTTAATCGTCCATTGGGAAACGCCCAATGATAAAGTGACCAAACCCGACTGCAATGTAAAGTTTTTACCATTTCATAACTTCCTTTCCTTTAGCTGTCAGTACATAAGCACCCGTTTTCCTCGAACCTTCAAATTTAATAATTTCCAGTTTTTTGAGGAGCGATATATCCCTTTTAGCACTACTG
>DXJL01000156.1 GCA_019057635.1 Candidatus Heimdallarchaeota archaeon | reverse complement strand
TGGTATGTAGCTCTATTATACAAGTTTTTCGCTCGTGTACACAGATCCACAAAGATGGGCCGCGATTTCATTTGGATTCTTATTGTCAGCTGAGGTTTTGTCTGTTTTTTGGCTCGCATTCCCATTTTATGCTAGGTTTTTTCTTGTATTTAACCTTGTACCAGAGAGAGATCACCGAAAACGAAAATGACTTTCCTTTTTTCATTGCCAAAGCTTGGATATTTGTCCGACAAATTTGATCATGTTTAAAGAAGGACATAACAAAATGAATGACTATTCTCCTTTAGAATAATACAAGTTCCGCTAGAATAATATTAAATTGATGATGATGGTTTACAACACTTAATGTTGAAGATGAAATCTTGGTTTCTGTACAGGAATATTTCACTTATACATTTGTTAAACTAATTTTTTGGAGAATTTACTATGCTAGAATCTGTATTCATAATAGGAATTGTTCTCATTTTTCTTTATTTCATTATTTACGCCTTATACTCCCAAAATATAAAGGACGAGAATACCTTCGCGAAGGATGTATTCTATTACCTTGTCCGTCGTTATCCAGATACCAAAATTATTGATTATGGTGGGTTATCTTCTGATCCAATTATAGAATCACACAAAGCAGGTCCCTTCAAGTCTCTTGAGATTAAAGTTATAACAAATAAACAAGAAGGGGTAACAGACCGCGATTTAATTTTGCGAGGTGTTATTGATAAGGCTAAATTTCGCCAGTCAAGTAATGAGAGGTTAGATCTTTTAGTATCTCCTCAAATTACTTGGAATGATCCTAAAACTAGAGTTAAGTTGGGAGTTCCTCTGTTTGACCAGCGTTTTAAAATAAGTGCTGAGAATTCAGTATTTGTTCGTAATTTGTTTCTAGAAACAGAACTGGGAGAGATGCTTCGACGAAACTACGATATTGAAGCATATAGCCTCTATTGGTATCAAGATGGCACAACTGTCATTCAAATCAGAATGGAATCTATGACTTCGAACAGCTTCCTCAACGCTTACAATATGGCTTTGGCCTCTGTGGGTCTACTGAATCAAAAAGGGTATCTACTAAAATCAGATAAAACACAGGAAGATTCAAGAGACTTTACAGTATCTTGGTTCCCAGCAAGTAGCCCTGTAACTCAAACTTCAAAAGACAGGTATACGAAAAAATATCAAGCCGAGGAGGTTTCGTATGAACTTACTAAACTTCCAAAAATCAAGCTTCATCCAGAGAGAGATTTGAAAAAACTGGAAGAAAAGAAAATTCACCCGAAAAAGGAAGTAATTACTGAGCAACTTGAAACAGTAAGACCGCCAAATGCGAAGCATATTGTCCAAAAATCAACGGAATCTAATCTTTTAATCCCATTGTTTACCTCAATTCGGTATCAAGCCAAAAATATTAATTATCAGGAGAACTCAGTTGATATTAAGACGTTCTCATCTCAATTGCCCCTCATTCGTGTGACTTTTCCTTCCTCTGAACAAGCACTTCTGAAGGGAAATTCCATACAAATTCCCAAACAACAATTTTCTCTTCAAATAAACAATCCCCACAATTCACGATCACCTTCTTGGGATACTCCATGGAAAAACATCGAGATAACTGGTACTCAATATATCCAAGGCCAAATTAAACACAGAACTGTTGTTGCAAATCAAATTAGTAAGGCTGGAAATTTAAATATTAAAGTGAAGGGTTCTGAAAAAGGTATCGAATATTCTATCCTCGGAACAAGGTCAAAAGAAGGAATTACAATCAGTTATTCTTTATTATTGGATCTTGTGTGGTTCTTTGAAATGTTAGTCTAGGAAAAAAGTGAGAATAAGAATTAACTCTTATTCCAATTTTTGGCCCAATTCTCCTGTTTTTACTTTAAACATCGCAAGGAATGCGAGAAAAAGAAAAGTAACTGACATTAAAAAGAGAAAATCCATTTCTTTTCCTGGGCCGCCAATAAACATATTGGTAACGGTAAGCATTAATCCTACAATGGGTGGTCCAGCTACTGCGGCCAACATACTGAAGAAATAGTACAAACCCGTATACGCTCCTCGTTTTTCTCCTCCAATCTCCCACACTATTACTATACTATTGATATTCACTAAGGCCCAACTTAACCCACCAAATACAAGGCAGATAACCAATATAGATAAGGCGGAAGATTGATTTGATTCGGCTAGAGAACGCATAGGTAATACAGCAAGGGGAACTAAAGCTATAAGTATACCTATGAGTCCAATTCTGATTGTTTTTGCTCTACCTATACGTGCAGCTATCAAACCAGCTGGAACAGCCATCAAAAGGAAAGGGATAGCAAAAGCGTTTAAATAAAATGCAACATCTTCAACATTTTCAAATCCTAGAGTATATACATACACTTTGCGATGATGTGGGGGACTGCTGCTTTTTTTGCCTCCATTCATCTAAATTGCCCAATACTCCAATAATTGCTCCTTTATTTGCTCATCGAAAGCCCATGTATAAAAATAAAGCCGATGGTTCGTTAAGCCAATACTCTTACTTGAAATGCAAAATGGTAAGATCTCTGATGATAACATTTAAAAACTCTCTCTCCACTGATTACCCGAAGGGTTAAAATATCCGAATTGAGTTATCGGCTTCAATCGGGTGGCTTTGGTTTATTGGTTTTCATCTAATCAAAAAAACTGTGATATAAGCTTTTACGAGCATTTGGTACGAGCTAAAAACTAAATATCGACCGTTGTTCCAATGTTGTCAGCTTTAGCCTTATCAAATACTAATTTCGCGGTAGCTGCATCTTGAACTGCTAAACCTACTGACTTAAACAACGTAATTTCTTGATTATCTTCCCTACCTGCCTTTTTTCCTGTAATTATCTCACCTAATTCTCCATAGATATGCTCTTTAGTGATTATACCTTCAGTAATAGGTATAATAATATCTCCTGCTTCTGCGAGGCATGCACTAACTTGGTCGCATACAACTTTGGAACGAACAATTGTTTCACTATCTAATTCACGTGTGCCGGGACTATGCGACCCGATCCCTGATATATGGGTACCTGGTTGGATCCATTTTCCATGAAAAATCGGTGCGGCAGATGTAGTAGCAGTCAATACAATTTCAGAACTTTCAATGATATCTTCTGCTGAATTAGCTACTTCTATTGGAATCTTCAGCTTATCAGTCATTTGCTGGGCAAAATTTTCAGCAATATCCCTACGAACATCAAATACCTTGCCCTTGGTAATAGATGGTCTTGCTACACAAGCGGCCCACAACTGGGTCATACCCTGTACACCTGTACCAAATAATCCCACTGTTTCAGTTTCTTTTTTCGCTAAATAATCAATAGCACATCCAGAAACTGCCCCTGTCCGCATGGCTGTTAAGAAACCTCCATCCATGATACAAATAACATCACCTGTTTCAATATCTTGTAAAAGTACTTTTCCCAGTGTCGTCGGAAGATCGTACGATTTTAGATTGTCTTTAAAGACAGTAACCACTTTAACCGCAAGTGATTTTGATTGTGGAAGGTAAGCAGGCATATAGAGGCTCAAACCTTTCTTACTCGAAATTACAATCCGTTGTGGAAGGATTGCAGTACCATCTGAAAGCTGACCAAATGCAGTTTTCATTGCTTTAATTGTATCTTTCATATCCAAAACAGTTTCTACCTGTTTTCTATTCAACAACAATACATTGCCCATATTACTAACCCACTGTTTTTTTAGTTGAGTGAAATCTCTTTTCCATTAATGTCTGCTTAAGTAACCCCATTTCTTAAAAAAATCTTTTGAAAGTTCCATTAATCAAATCTAAAAATTGAAATACTGTTAATAAATGTGCATACTTACGTCGTCAAATTAGTGGAAAAACGCTTGAGAGTGAAATTAACAATACTGATTCACAGGATATTCGGAGAATATTACTAGAAAGACATAATAAGTTTTATTCTTAGTTTTATCCATTGATAGTTGGAAGAGTGACGAGTGACCGTTTTAAAAATCGTACTTATTGGAGATGGAGGGGTAGGAAAAACAGCTATTCGAGAGCGGTACTTAGGTAAAGGTTTCAAATCACAATATCTCCTGACTATCGGTGCAGATTTCGCTATGAGAGACGATATTATTAATGGATTGGATATCCGTTATCAAATCTGGGATTTAGCAGGACAACAACGATTTGATGCCGTCAGAGAAGTATACTATAAAGGATGTGTCGGTGCCCTCTTGGTCTATGATGTGACCCGTCCTGATTCTTATTTTAATACACCGAAATGGATTAATGAACTTTGGGCGAACAACGGGAGAGGACGCGTGCCTATAGTGGTGGTAGCCAACAAAATTGATATGAGGGAACTATCTGACGATACAGTTTCCCCAGAACAAGGTCGAGTATTCACCAATCGTTTATCGAACCTTACAAAAGCTGAGGGATTCGAATGTCATTATATAGAGACATCAGCAAAGACAGGCATCAACATTCAGAATGCTTTTGGCGTTCTTGGGACGAATGTCATGAGATTTGTAGAAAATCAACGAAAGACTAGCCGAGCGACAAGTCGACTAAAAGCTACTCCCCAACGCACAGTTCCAGAACAGCGACAAACCTGAATTTCTAAAGCGATTTTTTCTTCTCAAAAAAGAGAACGAAAATAAACAAGTATATGTTTTAGACCTATTTTTGATTCTCCTGCTTGTCGCGTTTGAAATTCATAATAATATTCTCCAATCTGAGTATCTCTTGGTAAAACCTTTAAAATATCAAATAGAAGTTTATAACCACGTGGAGAAATTGTTTTTGGATGATTACGGATAATTGTATTAACGTATTCCGTCTGGCCTCCGAAAAAACCACTCATTATATCTTTAGGCCTCGGTCGTCTCCGTAAGAATAAACTGATTTTTCCCAATGTTGTTGCTCCCCACGAAATAATTTTCCTTTTAAGACCCCAGCCTTCAACACTCGTACGTGTACCAATTATTAATTGACTACCCGTATCGAAAAGTTTTATTCCTTCACCAATTTTTTCGGGAGGGTGCTGAAAATCAGAATCGATTACAACAAAATATCGTGTCTGCGTAATTTCCAAAGCATCAATTAGTGAGATAGTTAATCCCTTGATTTCTTCATCTTTCCGATCAAGAAATCGTATTAGTTCATTCTTTGCATGAAAATCGGAAACTATTGTTCCTGTTTTGTCCTTAGATCCATCATCAGCAACTATAATAGAAATACCAGGATAATAACTGAGTAATTGAGTAATCATATTTTCTATATTTTTCTCCTCGTTCAAAGTTGGGATAATAACGGTTGTTTCGCTTCCGGGGTTTGGGCTACTCATGAGGATCACTGTTAAAATCGTAGTTTTATGAGCTTTTTACTTTTCTTGAATATCGATTATTTTAATAGTCCTCATCATACTGAGTCTAATAATCAATATCTATACTTGTGATTCTAATGAGCTTACGAGAGCTACTTGACAAATTCGCTATAGGGTTTTCTGTTGCCGGTATATTCATCCAAACGCCTCGAGAGCTATTCCCTGTGGTTCAAGAAAACCCAAATTTTTATCTGGCAATTAAGAGAATTCCTACACTTGAAGAGGGGTTCTTAGAGATTCAAGTTGGTAGAGAAAGGTATGGACTCCTAGTAAATATGTTAAGTGAAGAATTGAAAGTTCTAATTGTCTCAAATTTAAAAAATATAACTGAGATTCAATCACATTGGAAACGTTTTGCTCCAGTGATTCGTGAAAAAGTCCAAATTAACGATTTCATCCTACAAGAAAGTATTGAAACACGATTATTTAACCGTCTTGAAGATATTAGAATATCCTTTGAAGATTCAATAAATGATTTTAAGGAGAAGACTGAGATTGGCTGAAGAAGAGAATATATATTCAAATCCTGAAGAACTAGAATTAGCCGAGAGGATTTTAGAGTTAACAACATTTTTGCAAAAGAATTCTGCAACAATTGAAGAATTAAAGTCTAAAATAAACAATTGGGAATCAAAATCTCAGGATCTTGATATAGAACTTGGTAAAAAATTGAGCGATTTTAATGATAATTTTAATTCAGAGATAAAGCATGTGCAGGAAGAATTTTCCTCTGAAATACTGACTCTTACCGTGGCAATGGAAACACAAGAAAATAATTTCAAAGACGAAATATCTTCACAGAAACAAGACCAGGAGAACTTAAATAGTTCTCTGCAAGAACAGGAAGAGAAATTAGACAATCTTACAGCTGAAGTAAAGGAGGGGTTTTCGGAAATTTCAGGGCGTCTTGAAAAGAGTGAATCTAATTTACAATCATCTGTTTCTGCTTTGGGAGAGCTAGTACGAACAAAATTCGAAGAAGTCACAAAAACTACAACTACACTAGAAGCTAGTGTCGACTCATTAACTAATATTACTCAAATTCATACAGAGGCGTTTAGTAATGTGAGGGAGAGTCTCTTAAGCTTTAAAGAAAAGCTCCAGGAAATTATTTCTTTATCAAAAAAGGACCAGCAATCTCATTTTGAAAATTTTTCCCGAATGTTGGAAAGTTTTAATGAAAATATTAGGACTGAAATTACCCTCACAACACAAAATCTCAAAGAATCCGATATTCAAATTCTGAATGAAGTATCGGAACACTATACAAGAAAAAAAGTTGGTGATGATCTTCAACAGGCATTTGCTAGCTTCAGTGAAGAAATTCAAACCCAGAAGTCACGTTCAAGAGAAGAGATTACCCAATACCTGCAAAATTCGATGAAAGAATACGAAACAATAATTGAATCTCAATCTCAGAGTATGCAAACATATAAAGAAGAACTGGAACGAATCCAAAGTGAAGTTCAGGCTGTAATTGATCGAAAAGTAAATGAAAAGTATGAAGCGGTCTTTTCGTTACTCTCAACTGTAGCTTTGCATGCTGAAGAACTTTCTATGCTCATAAAAACCGCAGAAATCCATTTACCAAATGAATTATCTTCAATCGTTGAAAATAAAAACCAAGGAAACTCCGATAATCTAAATCCAGATGAAGTATCCTGATTGGATCTAAAGTATGAAGGAAAACCCGTCTGGCAGAATGAATGGTTATCTGAAAAAGGCCAATTAAGAAGATTTAAATGAAACTTCACTAATTTACTTAATTGTAGATAATTAACTCAAAACACGATACTTAACTAAAAAGAGTTTATCTTCGGAATGGGAATACTGGGTGTCACAGAATAAATCAGTTAAAGTGGTAATCGCAGGAGAAAAACGCGTGGGAAAATCCTCACTTGTACATCGATTTATGCATGAAAAATTCCCTTTAAAAGACCTTTACTCCACTGTAGGATTTGATTTTACCGTCAAAAGTATTTCATTGGATAATGGTGATAATATCGACGTTCACCTATTTGATTTCGGTGGAGAGCCGCGTTTTCAGACGATTTTTCCACAATACTCCTCTGATTGCGACGGACTAATACTCGCATTTGATCCCTCACGAGAACAAACTTTTAATGCCCTCCATGAATGGATACAGGTATATGGTAGGGAAACAGAGAGTACAAATTTCCTAGTCTCTACAAAAGCCGACCTTGGTGTGTCTATTTCACCTGTTGAGATTAATGAATTCAGAAATCAGCACAATATTGATGAATATTTTACAACTAGTGCAATCACAGGAAAAAACACCCAAGAGCTCCTTCATAGACTTGTGACTCGTATTCTAGAGAAACAGAAAAACAAAGAGTAATCATTACTTGGAAATGACTGACATATGGCCAGCAGTAAGTTTCAATTTACCCCAGATGTTTTAACTGTTAAAGTTGTGGTGGCAGGTCCTGGTGGTGTGGGAAAAACTACCTTACTCAAACGTCTTGAAACAAATAACTATATTCCTGCAATAAGTACCATTGGAGTGAACTTTCTGGTTTTAGATCATGAAGTGGGCGAAACAATACTCAGAATAGCCTATTGGGATTACGCGGGAGAAAATCGTTTTAAATCACTTTTTCCTGGTTACTGTCAAGGATCCTCGGGTGGTGTTGTCGCATTTGACACTTCACGGATTCAAACTCTTTCAGAAATCCCTGAATGGCTTAATATGATGAAAACCCACAATGATTCTGATCTCCCGATAATTCTGTTGGGAAATAAGATAGATACAGTAGAGGAAGATAAAAGAAAATTGATAGCTGATGCCGCAGAGAATTTTGTTAAAGATTATGGATTATCTGGATATTATCTTTGTTCAGCTAAATCTGGAGAGGGACTTAGTTCACCCTTTTCTCATCTAGGTATTTTACTTGTAGAGAGGGAAAAAAAGGGAAAAGCTTGGAAATTTTGAGAAACGGATGGGAATATCGCCATACTTCTACCAATATAATTCTGGATATCTGTATATACATTATATGAAAGTATCCATTTGTTATGAACTTTTTACGTTTGTTTTCTTTCAAAGAACCTTTAAAAAATAACTTTCATTTCAATGATTCTACTGTTATCCATAGAACGAGTAATGACTCATTTGAATACCTTTTTAATAGACATTTCAATCAAAGACCTTGAAAAGAATGAAGTTCTATTAGGAAGGGCTTTAATTCAAGTAATCAATCTGCAAATATTGCACTTCTTTTAGTCTCTTAATAGGGGCCCGACATTTGGTACATATCAAAGAAATTAGGATGACCGGTTGGAAATCATATGGACCTGGTACTATCCGAATGCCCCTTGCCAAAGGATTTACTGTAATTGTTGGGCCAAACGGGAGTGGAAAATCTAATGCGATTGATGCGGTTAATTTCTGTCTTGGAGCTCTGTCCAAAAAAAGTATGCGGGCAGATAAGATGGTGGGCCTCATCTATAATGGAATCGGGGGCAAAAAAAAGTCAGAAAAGGCATTTGTTGAAATTGTCTTTGACAATAGTGATTATGCCATTCCTATTAAAGAATCAGAAGTAATTGTAAGCCGTGAACTAAAAACAAATGGATCAGGCACGTACAGATTGAATGGGAAACGAACAACACGAACAGATATTTTGGATAAACTAAGAATCGCGGGCATAGATGTCGTAAATAGCTATAATATAATAGCTCAAGGCCAAGTTGGCGAAATAGTAGGAATGAACCCTATCGAACGTCGACAAATGATGGAAAATCTCGCAGGGGTGGGACAGTTTGATAAAAAAAAGCATTCTGCCCTTTCAGAGCTCGAAGAAGCGAATAAAAGAATGGCTGAGTTACAGCTTCTAGTAAATGAAGTTGCTAAACGTGTTGAATTATTACGGAAAGAAAAAGAAGATGCGGAACGGTGGAGTCAATTAGACACCGAAATTTTAAATATGAAAGCTCTTTTAATATCCTATTCCTATCATAATAACAATCGTGCTTTAACAAAATTTGATGAAGAAATCGCTACTATTCGTAGCAGTCAAGAAAATGTTGTATCAGAGCGGTCGCAAATCGATACAAATGTTGAAGAAGTTACTGAGAAAATCAGAACGCTAGAAGACTCTTTAATTCGTGTGGAGACTTCTCTGAAAGAAATTCGATCGTCAGCTGAGGAAAAAAATATTGAGAAAACAAAAGTTCAAGAAAAAAGGGAATATAACAAGAAAACAATAAAATCTAATGAAAATCGAGTAAAACAATTAGAATCACGCTCTGAAGAAATTCAAAAGAAAATTCTGGATGATAGTCAAACCAAGGAAGAGTTGACAGGTAAAAAAGAAGAATTAGTTGAACGGATAGAACAAATCCAAAATGATCGTACTTCACTTGAAGAAGAACTAGAATTAAAAAATCAAGAGTATGATGAGATAAAAGCAGAATTTGAGGATGCGGAAAGACGCAAAAAAATTGAAGGTGATCGATTAACCAAAACTCAGGTTTCGTTTGAAGTATCTCAAAATATGGTTAATGCTTTTCAGAATAATGTTGATGAATATCAACGACGGCAATCAGAAGCGGAAGCACTAATCAGTTCGGCTGGAATGAAGGCTAAAGAACTGAAAATCCAAATAGAAGAAGAAAACACTCAACAAACCGAAGCTTCTGCAAAACTAGAAGAAATCAAAACTAAAAAAGAGAATTTAGAAAGACAGATTGAAGAAATTGATGGTCATGTAAGAGAACTAAGTGATAAACAATTAGTTCTAAAAGCGAAAATTGAAACAATTTCATCATTTGTTAAATCGGAAGCAGGAAAAGAAAACCCAGCGGTATCCTACATAAGTGGAAAGAAAAACGAGGGAACCATATCGGGAATTCTTGGTGAATTTCAAAATTTATCTGAAGAAGGTAATAATCTTCCCCCTGAGGTGGGACATCTTTCTGATGCTATTATAACTGATACCATTGACTCTAGCTTACAGTGTATTAATCTCTTGAAAGAACATTCAATAGGCGCTGCAAATTTTATCCCTCTTGAGAAATTTAAACTGAAATATACTGATGATTTCTCAAATATTGTTAAAAAAATCCGAGAGCAAAATCAAGTCGTTTCTACTTTAGCAGAAGCTGCCAATCTTTGGAAAAAACAAGGTTCAACTCTCTCTACTGCTGATGGTGATATTTTTTACTCAAATGGAATAATATTTGGAGGATTTCATCTATTATCTGCTCAAGCCTCTGTAGATTCTTTACAAATAGAGATGGAACAAATTACTACCAAACTTGGTGAAAATAAGTCTGATTTATCCCAAGCAAAGGAGAATCAGAAAAAACTCCTAGGAATAGAGAAAGTAATTGTTTCTTCGATAGAAAAATTACAAAAAAGCATACAGGGAGCCACACTTCAATTAAGTCAACAAGAAAGTGAAATTAAACTATATGGTGAAAATCAGCAAAGTATTGAAGGTGAACTTGCCCCATTAAAACAAAAGCTCGAAGAACGCCACATTGATCGAGATAAACAAAAACGAGAGATGGAGCACCACGAGCAGAATCTTGAAGTCATCGGGGAGGAGGCAAAAAATATTGAAGAACAGCTTGAGGCGGCAGATACACGGCCTTTGTTAGAAAAAATGAATCAAATTGAACAGAGGTTGGGAAAATCACAGGGCCAATTAAGTGGTATAGATTCACGAATTGATAGCCTTGAGACCCAAAAAGAGGAAAGAACAGCCCGATTATCAGAAACGAAGAATGAAATTAATACAATTAAGGTTGAAACAGCAAATTTGGAAGGAGAAATTCAAGTACTAGTTGAACAGGTAGAACAATTCAATTCAGATTTAGAAAAGATCTTAGAAAATGAAGAAACTCTTCTAACAGAAATAAAGGATTATAAATCTGATCTATCAACTCAAAAGAAGTATCAAGGACAACTGATTAAAGATAAAGATCGATTAAACGAAAAGATTGCGAAAGATGAAGAAAAGGTTACCGATATAAAATTACAACGGGAAAGAATCGCTGTAGAAACGGAAAAATTACAAAGTGAAGCATTTGAGGCACAGATTGAGATCATTCCTGCAGATGCAGAGGAATTAGAAAAAATAAATGAATCTAAGATCAAATCAGAAATAAATCGTAAGTCGGATGAGAAAAAACGATTAGAACCAGTCAATATGCGCGCTTTGAAGGAATTTCAATCTGAAAATTCGAGATATATGGAATTGCTGGATCGTAGAGATATATTAATTGAGGAACGACAAGTAATCCTAGACTTCATAGAAGAGATTGAAACAGAAAAATATTCAGTATTCATGAAAGTTTACAAATCTGTAAATAGACATTTTGGCCAGATATTCAATGAGCTCTCTGGAGGAGACGCACGGCTTATTCTTGAAAAAGATCCCAAGAAGGGGGAAGATATTTTTGAAGGAGGTCTTTTTATTGAAGCACACCCTGCAGGTAAAAAAGTTGCTTCTTTAGAAAGCATGTCTGGTGGAGAGAAGGCACTAACTGCATTAGCATTTATTTTTGCGGTTCAAACCGTTGATGCACAACCATTCTATATCCTAGATGAAATTGATGCCGCCCTTGATCCAATGAATGTAAGGAGAGTAGCGAAATTGTTGTATAAGATGTCTCGTAGCGTAGGAAGGGATGGAACAGAGGAGAATGGCAAAAAATCAAGGAAATCAGCATCACCTGCAGCACAATTTCTTGTCATAAGTCATCGTGATATTTTGATGGCCTGGGCAGATAGATTATACGGTTGCACAAATGTAAAAGGATTAAGTTCTGTCTTCTCTATACAAATGAGTGAAGATCAACAATTAGAAAGAGATCAAACATTTTAATCATAGTTTATCAAATTAACAAGAACAAGCGGATTTTACTATGGCTGAACCTGAAAACATTCAAGATGAAGAATCTTCTGATACTGAAGACGAGTACATCAGGCTTTTTAGCCATAGTGAACAATTTTTCTTGGAAGAACCCTTTGTTTATTTAATAAATCCAGATCTATTTCCTGAAAGAGTTGCTTACATCAAGGAATTCAAACTAAAGGAAATTCTTCCTGAGTTTTATCGTAAATTATTGGACCAAGGATTAGATTTTCGTATTCTGGGGCAAGCCATCTATTCTGCTGCACGAATTCATAAGAAGAAAGTAAGTCTAGCTATCCAATACGAAAAAAAACAAGAAGAAAAAATTTCTGTAAGAACAAAAAGACGAGCTTTTCAGTTTAAAATTCCCTTACCATATTATATTACGAGAGAATTATTATCACTTGCAGAAAGTGCTAATCCAGATGAGTTCTACGCGGAATTATTATTAGGTCTGCAAGAGGAGGATGAAAAGCTTAAAATTGAAAGGATTAAAGAAGAAAAGAGGAAACAAAGGGGATCTGGGGAAGAAATACGTAAAAGACGAAAATTAGTAATTTCTGACTTTGAGAGCTTTGATTATGAATTAGATTTAGACCGGGTAGCGATTGAAGATATTGTCAATCGAACATTTGAAGTGATTCAAACCCTTGCTAAACGAGATAAAAATGACGAGGCTGAATTTACTAAGTTGGTTAGGGGAATGGAAACAAAAGATGGTTCAGAAGAGCAAAAACGGTTAACTCGGGCAAGAGTTCTAATATCCCTGTTATATTTATTCCGCGATGAATCGATAACCGCTGAACAGGAACTAAATCCACCTTATGAAATTTACATCAAGGTTATTGGAAAAAGAAAAAAAGAGCAGTAGGAGCTTACACCCCTACTTCAGCACGAGTAATTTCTGTAGATCTTGCCAAAAAATAATCTCCCAAAACAATTTTTCCCATCAAGACGATAAAAGAATCTGCTTGGCTAGCGATTCCTATAGTATCCCCATTATCTTCTTTAACCCCAATAAGTACTTCTTCTGCATCACGATCGGCAGCTAAATACCCTTCTACGCCCTCAAATTTATGAGAGTCGATTTGACGAACTCTTACATTTGGTTTCTGTAAAAGTTTCTTTAATAAGTCAATATGCGTATTAGGATCTATCATTGTTACCAAATTTACTCGTTGATGACTTTTCGTGGCTAAAATGAGGTCCACTGGAATATCCTCTACAAATGGAATCAAGAGAGTTATACCGCCTTTCAATCGATTAAACATTCCTTGAATATAAGTCAAATTAGCTTCCTTTGAAACAATTGGAGCTGTTTGGACTGGAGGATGTTTGGTGTCAGTAACAAGTGATGCAAGCTTTTCTAGGGAGAAAAGATAATTCTTCATGGCATCATCGTTCTTTTTAGCAACTTCTTGAAATTTAGCAGAATAATCGGATAGCTCTTTCTCCAAAGTGGATATTTCTGTTTGGATACCATCTGATATTACCTGGTTTACTTCACCTAACTGATTGACTGCAGATTTTGACATGTGATTAATGGTAGCAACAGTTTTCTCCTGTAGACCACGAGTTATTGAGATTAGTCCTTCAGATGCTTTTGTAGCTGCATCCATTAGAGTAGTTCCATACTTTTCATCATAAGAGTGTACTAAAGAGTTCATCTCAGTTATCCCTTCTTGGATAGTTTGCTTTAATCCGCTCATCTCGCTTTGGATGAGAGAAGATAACTCCTGATTTTTGTTCGTTACTTCTACTTTGAATGAATCAATGGTTTCAGTGAATTGTAAAAGAGATTGACTCTGACTATCTGAAAATTCGGATGTGAAGCGATTTAACTCATCTTTTAGGAATAATTCTTGGGGTTTCATCGTTTGTATGAAGTCCGAAATTTGCTTCTGAACCTCGGTTTTTAAGGAAGAAATTGATTGCTTCAAATCACTAAGTGAAGATTCTTTAAACGTATCTATCTTAGTATTTGAATCTGTTTCAAACTGAGTATAATGAGATTCTATCTCAGTAACAGCTTTCTCATAGGTACTGTTTGCGTTTTGAACAAGATCAGCTAAGGTACCAGTTGTATCAGAAGTCACTTTCTCAAAATCACTATCAACCTGTTGCTTCAAAGAGTCAGAATAAATCCCCATTGAATTATCAACTTGAGACTTTGCTTCGGTAAATTTCTCGTTGAGAGAATCATTGATTTTCTGCATCATTTCTGAAATTTGATTTTGAGCTGTACTAAGTACATCATTGATCGAATCTTGAATGTTTTGAGCATTATCTAGGGTCTTACTAGTGAATTGATCACGTGAGCTTTGGAATAAATTAACTGCTTCTTCCTTCTTTAAATCAAGGTTTTGGCTTAAATTATCGTGGTATGTTTTCAGCGAACCTTTAATTTCCTGCTTACCCTTAGAACTCGTGTCACTTACAACACTTGATAACTCGGAGGAAGATCTTGTAATAAAATTAGTAGAATTTTCCTCTTGTTTATCTATTGATGTAATCAATGTTTCTCCAGTATTCTTCATTGAAGTGTGAACTTCTTCAAAGCCCTGACTTAGTTTAGCTCTTGTTCCTATAGATAGTCCCTCAACTGATTCCTTTAAATTTGCATCTCGATCAGTTTCTGCAGTTTTTAAGATATCTAGTCCCTCACTGTATTCATTTTCTAGCATAGCATTTGTTTCTTGGTATTTATTTTGAAACATTCCTGCTTTCTGTTCAAATGCTGATCCAATTCCAGATAACAATTCCTGATGTTCTGATTCCTTTTTCTTAATAATTTCACCCATATTTTTGATGCTTTCACCATTAATTTGTTCTATTTCGAGAACTGCTTTTGCTGTTAGTTCCTCAATTTCTGTTTGGGATTGTGTATCAGACTGATTAATTGATGATTGAGCACTGGTTATGGTTGTTTTCATCCGCTCAGACTCATCACGCATTGTAGAAAGAATGATATCCATTTTTTTTGCAACATGCTCCCCTATTTGTGCAGCAAGAGCTTCTATTTCAGCAATTGTCTTTTCTCCTGCCGTTTTCAAATCTTTAAAGGGTAAAATTGCGTGATATCTCATGTTGATACCAGGGATATCGAAGGCATATTCTTTTTTCTTCAACCCTTCCAACGCTTTAGTTATCTCGGCCGAGGAAAACTCAGTATTCTTAATCAGTTCACCTAAGCTTTGTGGACCGTTTGCTAACAAGATTATGTAAAGTTTACTTTCCTGATTATCTAAATCTAATGATTCGAGTCCCAGACTCATATAATCACCTTTTTAATTCTCTTATTTCTCATTTGGGGATCAATTTCCTCTCTTTTAATACAATCAGAACGTTTTTCCTACACAGATTGAAATAGACACATCTACTCACCAGTCTAATCGTATTTCTCACTATACATTTATCATTCTGAGTAGGCAGTTCATTGAACGTATCAAAAAGTGAAATCCTCAATTGAGGGATTCGCTTAAAATAAAAGCTGCTAAGATGTTATAAAGATACTCTTTCTAAGATAGAAGCAGAAAAGGATTAGTTTTAGATACTATTACTCAAACAAAAGGTAGAAAGTGTATTATACGAGCAAAGTTATTAAATTATTAACTCATTCCACAAATACGACATTTTATTCCAGTATTTTCTGGTATAAAGCTGTTTTTCACAAATGATCAATAGTTTGGCTTTATCACACTAATGGTTTTTTATTAGGAACTTATTTAAAAATTATTATAAATCTAGAAAACCTTCTACAATTCAGGGTAACTTGGTGATGAACTGGTGGATTTAAACTCATTAAATGAAACTGATATTATTGAAGCAGCATTATTTCTTTTTGATCGGCCAGTTACCTACCACGAACTGTCAGAAATCATCCAGAAAGAAGAAAATGAAATTGAACGCTATATTGAGGAACTTAGAGATGAACATATAGATAAAAATAACGCTTATCATATTGTCAGCCTAGAAGATAACGTAGTTCAGTTACAATTACGGGACGAGGTTGCACCACATCTCCATTGGCCATTTATAAAGCGTAGTGATGTTCCCAGACACCTTCTAAAGATTCTAAGTCTTATTGCTTTTAAAGAGTATGTACTTGAAGAAATTGTTAGTCCAAGCAAATTACAACGAATCTTTGGAAAGAGGGTCTCACAAGATATTGATGAACTCCAAACCATGTCATTAATTAATGTCACTCCTAAAGGTAATAAACGAGAAATAACTGTAACAGAAAATTTTTTAAACTTGTTTAAATTCCCTCATGACTCTGATAAGGTTAAAATCGCTATTCAGCGAGGTTTAAAAGATTACGCCATGAGTCAACTGCAACTTACTGACTAGAACCCCTAAAATGAGGAAAAACGATGTTTCGCTTATTTCGGAGAAAAAAGAAAGAAAATACAGATGTAACTGCAATAAAGGAAATATCTGCAGAAGAAGTAATAGAAGAAAAGCAGATACCTTCTGAAACAACCGTTGATGAAATAGTCGAGGAAAAAGTGCAAGAAGTTGAAGTCTTTGAAATAAAAGAAACACCATTTGAAGATAAGTTTGCCCATTTAACCCGTATCCTCCCCGAATCATTGCTTGAAGAGGATACAATAACAGATGAACAAATAATCCTCCCATTTATCAAAAATGTAATCGAACAAGACTCATCATTTGCTGATTTCGTTTCTCCACAAATCTTGAGTAAAACTTCGGCTGAACTTTTACAACCAATGGAAGAAGAATATATTATTTCACGGAAGGAGATTCCCCCTGCCTCTCTTGCAGAGCGAATTGAAGGTGCTTTATTTTCCATTGGAAGGCCAATCCATTCAAATGAGCTCATTGAAAATTTTGAAGAGGATTCTCCTACAATAAAACGAGCCATAAGAAAGCTTAGTCGAAAAAGAAAAAGGACTTCCGCGATTGTTATTGAAGAAATATCCAAAGATCGATGGGTAATGCAGCTTAACCCACTTTTTCATGAATTTTTTCAATCACTAACACCTGATCTATTCCTTCTTTCAGATGAGAGGAGAGTTTTAACAGAGATTGCTTACCGTCAACCAATATCTTTATCATTGGTAAAGAAAATGGTTACAGGTATTGGCCCCTTGAGAGTAACTGAAATTTGTAGGAAATTAGAAGAAAATAATTTCATTGTTAGTGAACAACGAGCACGATCCTTAATATTTACATCGACACCTAAATTTGCGAAATCTTTTGGATTCGATAATGAGAGTCGTAGATTAAAATTACAGATGTTATGGAGATTAAAACGTTTGATGGGTGATTTTGAAGCTGAACAAATTGAGGATATAGAAGATGATGATGAAAGAGCGTCTGATATACCCTCAGTCGAGTCTACATCGTCCCGACAAGAACCTGTTATTGAAACCGTAAATGGTGGTCAGGATGAACCTAATTCATTAGAGGAGAATCAAATTCATGAAGATATGGCCACTCATACGGAGGAAAAGACGTCCATTTCTCATGGAGAACCTGTTGAAAGTACTGGTAATCTGATAAAAGAAGTCGCAGATGTAAAAATAGAGGAAAAGGGAGAAGAGGAATAAACTAAGCTCAAACTGCCAATTTTTCAATATTGAATTTAACGATCGTTGTATAGATTTCAGGAATAATATCTCCCCCAGTTTTTGCTGAACACTCATAAAATGGAATACCGAATGATTTGGCCATTGAGACACCTTCTTCTGTAGACACTTGTCTTTCATCCTCTAAATCTATCTTATTTCCAATAATAGCAATGGGTCTTTCCTCTCCCCGCACACTTCGATAATCATTTACCCAATATTCTAGTGATTCGAAAGATTCTCTTCGCGTAATGTCATAAACGATTAAGCATCCAACAGAACCTTCATAATAGAATCTACGAAGCTTGCCAAAAACTTCCTGACCTGCAGTATCATGTAATATCAGCTTAACTTCTTGGTTGTTGACCGTTATTACTTTACTGGTGATATCAACTCCAATTGTAGGCATGTAGTTCGAGGCAAAGGCTCCTTCTGCATATCGTCTAATAAGTGAGGTTTTGCCGACTTGGTAGGATCCTGAAGAACAAATTTTCAAAACATATTGATCCTTCATTGATTCATGCCCCTTATTACTCGGTTCTGAACTGTTTCCCCAATCAAGGAAGTTCTGAAGTCGTATCGTTAACGATCTCAATTTGATAGGAAAACTTCTGATTATAACTCTATGATAATTGATATTTGATTACTTATATACACTCCTCTTGACCTGCACTAATGATAATGAGAGAGAAATTAATGTTTATTATTGTTAAGCATTATTACTAATATTATTCATGGGGAACAATTATTTGCCTAGTAAGGTTATTAGAGCCGATTACTGTACTCTTAATAACTAGGAGATGTACTTGTTTTGATAATTAATATAATAGATATCCGATTACATGGTAGAGGCGGGCAAGGTGTCATGACTAGTAGTTATTTAATAGCAGAAGCTGCGCTACTAGAAGATAAGCATGTTCACGCCTTCCCAACTTTTGGGCCTGAACGGAGCGGTGCACCCATAGCTGCATTTGCCCGTATTTCGGACGAAAAGTTCTACATGAAGACAGAAGTATATGAACCCGATATTGTGATTGTCCAGGACCCATCACTGCTTAGTCAGATAGATGTGACTGCAGGATTACAACAAGGTGGTTTGATTCTGATAAACACCAATGATCCCAATAAAGCGGATGTACAAGCAGTAAAACAAAAACGACCTGACGTAAAGTTAGCTACTGTCGATGCATCAAAAATTGCAAAAGAAGAGATTGGTTTAGCTGTTACCAACACTGCAATATTGGGTGCTTTGTGTAAAGTAACTGACAATAAAATCATCAAGCTAGAAGTCCTTGAAACTGCAATTAAGAATCGTTTTAAAGGGAAAGGAGCAATTTCTGATAAAAATATTAAAGCAATAAATCGTTCTTACTCGGAGGTTTCAATCTAATGCCAGACGTATTACCTACAGATGTTAGTGACGTGGAATTTAAGAAATGGGTAGCCGAGAAATGGGGTTACAAAAAACTCCCCATGGCGGGTAGCACACCTGCAGGAACAGCCAAATTCTTCCGAACAGGAGATTGGGCTGCAAAGCAACCTCGTTTAATAGTAGAAAATTGCACAAGCTGCTATAAATGTTATTTCTACTGTCCAGATAGTGCCATTACAATGGTTGCAGGTGAAGATGGGAAAGCTCATCCTGAATTCGACATGTTCTACTGTAAAGGGTGTGGTGTCTGTGCATATGAGTGTCCAGGGAGAAAAGGAGAAAAAGCAATTATTATGGAGGATTTGAAATGAGTAAAATTGCAGTTACTGGCGATGATGCTATCGCCCAAGCAGCTAAATTAGTCAATCCCGATGTAGTAGCAGCTTATCCGATTACCCCCCAAACAATTATTGTTGAACGCTTTTCTGATTTTGTTGCTAATGGGGAAGTTGATACGGAATTTGTATGTGTAGAATCAGAACATTCAGCAATGTCCGCATGTATTGGAGCAAGTACTGCTGGTGGTAGAGTATTTACTTCCTCTGCAAGTGCAGGCCTAATGCTTATGTTTGAGATTGTGCAAATTGCCTCTTCCTCCCGTACTCCAATAGTATGTGCTATAGCTAATCGAGCAATATCTGGCCCCATCAATATTCATGGAGAACAAACGGATCAACTTTTATTCAGAGACAGTGGCTGGATTAGTCAATTTGCTGAAACCAACCAAGAAGCTTATGATCAAACAATTATGGCTTTTAAAATTGGCGAACACCCTGAAGTTCTTCTCCCAGTTGCTGTAGGGATTGATGGGTTCATCCTCTCTCACGCGATAGAGGGTGTTGAACCAGTAACAAAGGAACTCGTATCAGATTTTCTTGGTGGAGAACGGAAATCCACTCTACGATTGGATCCTGATAATCCAGTAAGTATTGGGTTATTACACCTACAGGATTATTACATGGAAGCACGAGCACAAGTAAGAGATGCTCAACAACGATCAAAACAAATCATTATTGATACTTTCAAGGATTGGCAAAAATTAACAGGTAGAGAATACAACCCCATAGAAAGCTACCAAATCGATGATGCAGATTATGCATTTGTAACAATGGGAAGTGGGGCTGGAAATGCCCGAACAGCGGTCGATGAACTACGCGCAAATGGAGAAAAGGTGGGCCTTATCAAAGTAAGGGTTTACCGTCCTTGGTTCGGAAACGAATTTTCTACCCTGACCAAGAACATTAAGGGTATTATTTCCGTTGAACGAGCACATTCTTTCGGAAGTCCTGGAGGTATTTTGGGGCAAGATGTTAAATCTACACTATTTGATGCGAAACAAACGCCTTACATAGCAGAGTATTGCTATGGAT
The DNA here is from genome assembly GCA_019057635.1 of Candidatus Heimdallarchaeota archaeon. Taxonomy (GTDB): domain Archaea; phylum Asgardarchaeota; class Heimdallarchaeia; order Hodarchaeales; family Hodarchaeaceae; genus Hodarchaeum. Next base: position 107,930 of record DXJL01000156.1, on the reverse strand, counting down.
TAGGAGGCCGTGATTGCTTAGTCAAAGAATGGACTGAGATCTATAATCGATCAATACAAGGCTTTAATGAAGGTGAAAACCTTCCTTATTTCTGGTGGGGTGTCCGAGAATAGGAGGAATGAATATGCCTACACTCAAAGAATATGCAAAAGAAAAAATTCATTTTTCAGGTGGACATCGTTTATGTGCTGGATGTGCTGCGGGATCTATGGCACGTCAAGTCACAATGGCTTTCAATAAACCTACAGTTGTTTGTAATGCGACAGGTTGTTTAGAAGTAGCAAGCACAATTTACCCTTTTACAGCATGGGAAGTACCTTGGTTACATGTAGCTTTTGAAAACACATCTGCGGTAGCTAGCGGAATTGAAGCTGCATATAATGCCATGCGACGTAAAGGCATGATTAAAGACGAACATATTGATATCGTAGCGTTTGGCGGTGATGGTGGTACATTTGATATCGGTTTGCAATCGCTTTCTGGTGCATTGGAACGAGGTCATGATTTCCTCTATATCTGTTATGACAATGGAGCCTATATGAACACAGGTATTCAACGTTCTAGTGGAACTCCGTTTGCTGCAAATACCACAACATCCCCCGCAGGATCTGTTGTTCCAGGTAAGGGCCAATTTAAAAAACCTCTTGTTGATATCGTAGTTGCACATCGAATTCCATTCGTTGCAACCGCAGTTCCTGCAGAGCCTAAAGATCTGATTGAAAAGGTTCGACAGGGATTAGATGTAGAAGGACCAGCTTTTATTCATGTGGATGCCTCTTGTACTCGTGGACAACGATTCGATCCATCTCTTTCAATCGAAATCACTAGATTAGCTGTTCAAACGTGTATCCAGCCTCTTTATCGTGTTATAGATGGAGAGTACACAATGGATCGTCCCAGTCTTCGTATTGCCAATGATTCAAGCAAGAAAAAACCTATTGATGAATATTTAAGGGCTCAGGGTCGATTTAGACATCTTTATAAACCTGAACAGCGAGACGATTTGATAACGTTGTTCCAAGAAGATATCGATAAACGTTGGGATGAAATTAAAGCAAAATGTGGAGTTTAAATACTCCCCCATTTTTCTCTCTTTTCCCACTTTTGTTCTCTTATTTTTTGCTGTAATCGTGTAAAACTTGTTCCAGTCGAAAAAATTGAGTATCAATTTTTAGCTAGTTTTTTTATTTTGTTTTTTAGCCTAGCAAAACTTTATACGTAGTAGTTTTTGCTAGATTCGTATTATTTACCACATTTACACTTGCTACGTGATGACTATGGAAACAGAGGGAATATCAGTACAACAAACCTCTACTGGACTTCAACTCAACTTAGAAGGAGATCTTTACAAAAATATTGCGGCAAAATGGGAAGAAGGACAACTTCGTCCTTTTTACTCACTATTAAAAGAGTTCATTAAAGCACTCGAAAAAACATGCACTGATTGATGTTTTACCAATCATAGGGAGAACTCCCATCTTCAAGCTTTCCTTCAAAGAGAAGAAGTAATTCGTATATCTCATTACACGCTTCTTGAGATTCTGGAGTTAATATCTTTAATGTATGAAGATTTACGATAAGATTCTCGTCTTTCCAATCAATTCGTAACTTTATGTCTTCACTCTTGTATAAAATGTGAAAGGTTGGGACTTTCTCGGAATACTGATATTTTACTTCATGTTCACGTAAAATACTCTTAAAATCTTCCTTAAAATTATTCCATTCGGATTTATCACTAAATTTTATTGTAAAAAATTGGTGTTTTGTTTCATTACTCAATATGAATTCGACTCCTTCTTGCATTAATGAACTTGGTTATTTCCTGCCCGACTTGAGTTGGAGATTCATAGGGGAGCATGTGTCCTCCAGGTAAAGTCTTATGATAAAAATAATCATTTGGTAAGGTCTGTCTCATTTCTTCTCTCAATTCGATGGGAATAATTTGATCCTCGTTTCCCCATAAACATAAGAGGGGCTTATTAATCGTTTCCAAAGTCGAACTGTAATCGAATTTTGGTAAAAAATCCCTGAAAATGTTCGAATATACTTTGTCAGGAACTGTAAAGGCCTCTTTTACAAAGGGTTGATGAATATCAGATGGACATTTCTTAGTGAAAAGTACATTTGGTGCCATCTTCTTCACTTGTCCTTTAAATGGTCCCCAGAGTTTGACTGGTGGTAATGCTTTTACTCCATTCCTGAAAGTATTCGGAGCACGGTGAATCCCTGACAGAACCACAAATTTCTCAATATTATTGTATTCTTCTTTCATGAATTCTTCAAATATTACTGCCGATAAAATGGAATGTGCACCTAAAATTACTTTTTTATTAGGTGCTAGAAACTCAATGGTATTTCTTAAATCGTCAACATAGTTTTTCAATTTAAAATCTGTATCTTGCTCTATTGGAGAAGTAAATCCTCTGACTCCAAGAAAAACCACATTGAAACTACGCATAGTCATGGATTTATTAATTGGGAATAAATCTTCCAATTTCCCTCCCAAAGGTGAAAGCATGATGAATGTACTCTGGAATTTGTTGGTTGATTGATAAAAATGAATCACTCTATTATGCAAAGATACTTCCTGAATTTCATATTCTTGAGGGGGATCAATCGTTGTTAGAATTTTTGACCCGAAAGATATTGGTTTCTGCGTAAAAAAACGAAATTGGGAGGTTACATCATCAAAAAGATGCTGTAGTTGTTCAACTGGCTTCATCAACAAATTAGAAAGAACTTTGACAATATCAGGTTCTGGGGAGGATTTCTTTTCTGATGAAATCTGCTTGAATTCTTGTTGATAACGGAGAATTTCTTTTGAAATGGTGTCTAGTTCTACTAAATTAAATGAAAAGAGAGGTTTTATTACATTGGGGGAATCTCCAAAAATAAATTCGAGAAATTCCTGTTTTTTGAAGTTTTTTCTCTTTTCGATTTTCTTAATCTCTTGTAAGTATTGAATAGGATAATTTACCAGAATGAAGGGAGCATGTTCAGTTTCTTTTGTCTGAACAGCAAATTCTATTCTTTGTTTTTCTGTATTTATCCTTAATATTCCATGACGTTTGTTTTGAAGCCGTGAATCACCTTCATGGTAAGTAGCCAACCATTCAGAGCCATATACTCCATTCATATTTCTGCTTCCTAATTGTCCTACATGAGAGGAATTATGCAAAGGAATACTAAATCACAATTTCCTGTATTAGTATAGCCATGGGGTTCATTCGGAGGAACAAAAATTGTATCATTCGCTTTTATATTATATTTATCCCCTGAATCATTGGCTACAGAGCCATTTCCAGCAAGAATAAAGATTTCATGTTCCTCATTGTGGTTATGAATTCCTATTTGGCCTCCAGGTTCAATTACGAATCTACGGAGCGCAAAGTTAGGAGCTCCGTCTTTTTTTGCCCACAACCACTGAATTGATGTGCCAGTTGAGTTATACATCGTAATATTCTCTGATTCAATATTCAAACTTTCTTTTATTTTCATAATAGAATTCTCATGCGTTTTTTTCTTGAGTTTATTCGTCTGTCTACTTCTTCACCCTTCTTGAAAATGTTTCTTTGAATGATTCAGTTACTCCACTCTTTTCCAATTCTTCTTTAATGGATTCTTTCGCAATCTCGGATATTGCTCCAGAAACCGCTCTTGTCGAGAGATTTAAAGCTTCTTTACCTACTTTTTTCGTTGCATCCTTAACCAGCTTTTTCATTCATATCCCGAAAGAACTTTATCCAGTGATAAAAAAAGGATTCGTATTCAGGCACATAAACAAATGCTATTGGATAGTGAGGATACCCCTCCTAATCCTTTTAGACTATCAAATTTGAGATGATATTTATGCAACCTTGGTTTAAAGTTGTTAAACCTTATCAATTTATTGAATCCTTAGGGAAACGGGAGGATCTTTTAGTAGCGGATTTGGGAGATGTCTTAACGGGAGTAGCCCATCTAATGTATCGAGATCCAGAGCTTTTTGTGAAAACTACTCATTTCACAAGCGGTTTAATCCAATTTCTCGAGTCTATTCAGAGGAAAATAGCAACAGGTGAGGGTAACAGTATAATCAGAGTTCAAACCCGGTTTGGTGGAGGAAAAACACACAGTTTAATTGCTGTTCACCATTTTTTGACTAATCGGAGTTTTTTTTCTCAGAACATATCTGTCAGTACCCTTTCGTGCAATCCTAAAATTGTGAGAATTATTGGAACTCATCTTAATCCTTTAGAGGGGCGTCAAGAGACAGATAGCCATATATACACACTTTGGGGAGAGCTTGCGTATCAGGTAAGGGGAAATGAAGGATTTGAAATCGTCCGAGACAATGACCAAAAACGTATTTCTCCTGGTAAAGCAAGTCTTTTTACTCTTTTACAATCATGTGAACCTATTGTAATATTATTGGATGAAATTACTGAATACATGACAAAAGCAAGAGGAGTGCGAGTCAATGACTCTAATCTAGGGCTCCAAACGCTTATTTTTCTGCAAGAACTGACTGAATGTATGCGATCTCTTAAAAAATCGATTCTAATTATAACCCTCCCTGATAGAGAATACCAAGCAACCCATAGTGATGATAAACCACTACTCATTGAGATTGATCAAATTTTAGGTCGGCTTGCCTCCTCGGCCATTCCATCAGAAAGAACAGATCTTTACCAAATTATCCAAAAGAAACTGATAGAAGATGTATTAGATAGAGATTCATTAAATCAAATTGTTGAAACATTCTCGCAGTTTTACTACGATAATAAGAAGGTTTTTCCTGTTAATACTGCAATAAATTCCTATCGTCCTCTTATGGAAAAAGCATACCCTTTTCATCCGGCATTAATTGATATCCTAATTGAAAAATGGAATAAACAATCAACGTTTCAAGGTACAAGAACTATTTTAAGCATATTAGCTAAACTCTTATACGAACTAAGAATAGATCAACGGAATATTTCGATTATTAATCAATCAGATATTGATTTCACAAAAACGTCTCAGAATCTACTATTTTTTCGTCATCTTCCATCAGGTTTCACAGAAATTCTGGTTCACGAACTAGATATAAGTGTAAAAACAACTCAGACTCTTATGACTTTGGATAAGAGGGAAGAATTAGGAAGAAACATTATTGCTGTAACATTCCTTAATTCAATCCCTCACGCAATTAAAAATTATGGAGCATTACTTCAGGAAATCAATTTAGCTATTTGGAGACCTGAAGTAAACATAGTATTAATCTCAGAAGTGCTCGGTTCTCTTATACATACGTCAGAATTCCTTCATAAGAAAGATAATAGATATTTTCTTTCTGAAGCTCCTAATATGAATAAAATAATTAAGGAATTGAAACATAAATTTGTAGATGATGCCCTACATGAAATTAAAGAAAAATTTAAGGCACAGAAAACTGACTATCCCATAAAAATTGTTGTTTGGCCTGAATCCTCAGAGGAAATCCCTGATGATACAGAATTAAAGCTAGTAGTGTTATCACTAGATTTCCATGAAATAAATTTGGATTCTTGGATAAAGTTCAAGGGAAACAAATTTCGAAAGTTTCAGAATACAATTTTATTCGGTATGCCGAATGCAATTAATTTGGAACGATTAATAGATATAATTCAAGAGAAAATTGCGATTAAAGGAATCCTTATGGATAGAAAGAACGAGTTAGAATTCAATGAAGATCGTCAAACGTTAAATTCAAGACTATTAATAATAGAAAATAGTGTAGATTATCTTCTAAATCGACTCTACTTAGAATTTACTGATACTTCCCATCAATATCACTTGATCCCTCCTAAACAATCTAAAGGATCAATTGCCAAATGGATAATCCAAGAACTTATTAAAAATGAAGTAATTGTAACAGATATCAATCCTAATTATATTAAAGAAAATTTCTTAACAAATAAAAAGAGTATTGAAACCCGTAGTTTATTAGATCAGTTCTTAAAAGACCTCAAAATGCCTAAACTGTTAGAAATGCAAATACTACAAAGATCCATACTTGAGGGTATTGAAAAAGGGTTATTCTTATTTGAAGACACATCGGATCAATATCAAAAATCAAATTTCTCTCATCAAGGCAAATATCCCGATACTCTCTCTTTCACAGAAAAAGAGTGCTTAATACTTCCAAGTCAGATACATGAACACAAAATTGAAACAGACACCATTATAGTTGATAAATCTAGTAAAAAAATTCCTAAAGGATTATCATTTAGATTTACACATCTCAGTTTGATTGATCTCCAATCTGTAAATAAAGGAATACTTAAACCATTGGAAAAGGAATTAGAGGGTTTACAGCTAGGAATTACCATTTATATTAAAAATCCAGGGAAGATGAGTAACAAGATGACTCTGTCTCTGATAAAAGAGACAGTTAATCAAATTGGAGGTGAAATTACCGAACTAGATTCCATAAAATAACGCAAACTAAAAGTCTATCAGTGATTCATTTTGGGATTCGAATTAAAATGTAGGAAAATTTTTTCTCCTATTGATCTATTAATACCTTCGACTTGGCATAGCTCTTCAACACTTGCATTTCTTATTTTATCGATACTTCCAAAATGTGTGAGTAAATTCCTTCTACGTTTGGCACCTACTCCTGGAATATTATCCAACCCTGATTTTTGTTGAAGTACACGCCGTTTTTTGTGGTAGGTAATCGCGAATCGATGAGCTTCATCACGAGTTTGTTTTAACAGTCTTAGAGCAGGGCTACCATCAGGAAAAGGAACCGCAGTTTTTTTGTGGGGAAGGAAAACTTCTTCTTCTCTTTTTGCTAAGCCAATAACGGGTAATCCGAGTTTTAAAGATGATATAATCTTCCCAATTGCATTGACTTGTGGTTTTCCTCCATCTATTACAATCAAATCTGGTAGCTCTTTAGAAAATTTCTTATCTCTATGTTCTAGACGGCGAAGTAATACTTCTTGCATCATTGCAACGTCATTCGGTTCAGAAGGTAAAGATTTAATCTTAAACTTTCGATATTGAGACTTTTGGGGTAAACCCTCTGAAAATACCACCATAGAGCCGACTGGTAATTGACCTTGAAGATTTGAAATGTCATATGTTTCAATCCTATTAGGTAGAGTACTCAAATTTAATCGTTCTTTCAGCTCTTTCAGCGCTATATTTTTAATTTCTAGCTTTCTCTTCTCCTTTCGAACCTGTTCTCCAAGTTTAAACCTGTTTTTCAGGATTATTGGTGCAAGTAATTTATCCTTAGGAATGTCAGGCCTATAGGATATCTGAACAGTCTTTCCTTGTCTTTTAGAAAGCCAAATTTCTAGAGTTTCTTGATCTTCACTTAAATCTACAGACGATTCTATGATTTGAGGTATGAAATCCGAGTCCAAGTAGAAATTTTGAATGTAACTTCGAACGATTTCCACTTCGGACAAGGAATTTAATATTCCCCAATTTCTTTCCTCTATATTGATTATCTCCCTGTTTTGTATCCAGAAATTAAGTAAAAGGTAATTATTTTCTTCTGAAAGGAGGATTACAATATCTTTGTCTCTTGGAATTGCTAAACTCTTCTGTGATGCGACTGTTCGTTCTATTTGTGAAATTCTATCCCTTATTTTAGCAGCCCCTTCAAAATCAAGTTTGTCTGCTTGATTATTCATTTCAGAATATAAAATTTCGAGGAGATCTTCTCTTTTCCCTTGAAGAAATAGTATAAATTCATCAACAATCTGTTGATATTCATTAAGGGAAATTTTTTCGACACATGGTGCACTACACCTCTTAATTGAATAATCCAAACAAGGTTTCTTAGTTCTGAAACAATAGCTTTTGTTCGCAATTGGAAATATACGTCGAAGAATTCGGACAGAAGATCTTAATGCTGTAACATCTTTTTTTCGCCCAAAAAACCAATCATATGAATTTAAAGAACTACGCACGATAAAAAGACGACTAAATCTTTCAGTTTCTGATGGAACTGTAATTTGGACAAGAGGATAATCTTTATCATCCTTCCAATCTATATTATAACGAGGATAGTGTATTCGAATTAAGTCTCTTTCACGTATGAATGCTGCTTCTTTTGAATCGTGGATCTCATAATCAAAAGATTTGATATTAGCGACTAACTTACGTGTTTTAATGTCTGAAATATCACGACGAAAATATGAACTTACTCGCTTTTTTAAATCCTTAGCTGCTCCTACATAGATAACTTTCCCTGTTTCATCCAACATGAGATACACACCTGGACGATGAGGTAACTTTGCCAGATCAGTTTGTAAAGTAGGAGTTTCCACTCATGTCATATCCATCTTGTACTTTTAAAGATCTATCCTTAGAATTTATTGGTTTTTTCTTCGTCGCGTGAAATGATATAAGATATAAGAGGTGATCCCTGATTTCAATAAAAGTCTCATACCCCTCAAGAAGAAAGCAAAATATCATTTAATAAAATTAATTAACGAGGATCTTTACTGTGGAAAAGGAAAAACGATATTTTTTCATGTGCCCACCTTTTGAGATAGTCGGACGGAAAAAACAACTTGTCGTAGGCCGTCGTGGTCACTTTGAAATATCTCAAAATCTAGTGCAATATAAACTAGCAAATTCGATAACGGATTTTTTGGTCTTACATCCTTCTGAAGGATTTGGTGTATTTACTAAACTTCCACCTGAATCTAATTTCGATAGTTTTCAACTTTTCCGACAAATCTGTGAAGGAAAAACTGAAATAAATTTTCTTCCAAATAGTTCAGATCAGAAATTGACAAAATCCGCTCTTGATTTCATATATGGTAATATGCTACCCTTTATTGATAATGAAATGGGGCCTGGTTTTTATAATTTACACTCATTACATCCAAATGTATACGAAGAGTTTTACAAGCTCGCAGAACAACAAGAAGATTCAATTACGACAGCTGTAGCGACTTTTGACAAAAATGTTTTTGTTCCATTCAAACAAAGGGTTATCGGAGCATATCACAGAGATGGGGTGGCAGAAGAAGAAAAATTAAAAGCTGCTCTTGAGGTAATCAATAGAGATTTTCCCACATTTTTAAATCTACATCAGGATTTACAAACCATCTTATTAAATCAGGCCAAGCTTATTTCTGAATATCAAAGTATTTCTTTCAGCATAATTAGTCCATTACTTAGAAAATTTCGTATGTTAAATCTGTTACAGTCATCATTAATAACTGAAAAAAAGAAAAAAGGAATAGAAATAAGGTTTGAACCTAGGACTTATACTGTCAGTGAAGTCGTGAAACTTATCACTCCTTCTGTTGCTCCGAGATAAGAGATGACCTTTTCTTAAGTCTCATAAAGATATACTTTCAAAATTTCAAACAACTTGTCAATCTCATGATAGGGACTGTAAAGAGCGGAGATATAAGATATTCCAAAGTTTGATAGAGGACATGTTTCTTTATTAATATCTTTAGGCGACGTGAATTCCGAAAGAAAGTCTACAGCGTGATCTTTTACCTCAGATGTGAGTTGGAAACTCCTACCCTCAAATGGGATTGATAAATACGTATCACATTAATTTACAACAAAATGAAAAATGTACTTCTTGAATTTGGCCTTTTCATCAGCTTTATCAGGTTTCAGATCAATCGAATCTAAAAAATAGTTGTAAGCATACTCCATCGCCAGACGAGTGGAATCGATTGATTGTTGCGGATCAAGCAAAAAAAGCATTCCATCGGTGTTAAATGTCCGTAGACCCTCTTTCCATTGTCTTCGAAATTTAATTTCTCCTGGATTGTCGATAGCGAGGATTTAATATTTACGATAGGCTTCAGGATGATACTATGGGAATGAATTAGAACTTTGAAGTCTAATTTTTATTCGTTCAATGTTAATATCGTAAATTTTCTTACTTCTTAAAACTCGAACATCTGTTCATTTCATTCTATCAATTAAAGTTGTTTTACCTACCCCAGTATTCCCAAGAATTGATATTCGAATTTTTCTACCAAACACATTTGATCCTCTGTACTTTTTGACGCTGTGAATCGATTAGTTCCTATAATTTGAGGAATTCTTACCATACAAAAAGTTGATTTTATTACCAGCATCAAAATTTATAAGACATTTATCATAAATCCCCTATTGGAGAGTATCCTACTGTCAAAATTCAAGTTAGTTTCTGAGTTTAAACCACGTGGAGATCAAATTCAGGCAATCCAAGCATTAGTAGAGGGAATAAAGGCTGGAAAAAATTTTCAAACCTTATTAGGAGTTACAGGTTCAGGTAAGACGTTTACAGTTGCAAATGTTGTTGAAAAAATCAATAAGCCTACTCTAGTGATTTCTCATAACAAAACTCTTGCTGCCCAATTATATCAAGAATTTAAAGAATATTTTCCAGAAAATGCAGTAGAATATTTTGTATCTTTTTATGATTATTATCAACCAGAAGCGTATCTTCCCACTCCTGATCGTTATATAGAAAAGGACTCTGATATAAATGAGGAAATTGACAAAATGCGTGCGTCAACTACCAGGAGTCTATTGGAACGGGACGATGTACTCGTTGTAGCATCAGTCTCTTGTATATATGGTCTTGGAAAACCTGAACATTACAAAAATATGAGCTTTTCTGCTCACAAAGGTATGCAGATTACCAAAGAGAAAATTTTATCACACTTGATAGAAATCCTCTACGAAAGGAATGAGATTGCACTTACTAGGGGAAAGATTCGATCAAAAGGGGATATTATCGATATATGGCCCGTTTATGATGATACAGCTGTCCGTATAGAATTGTTTGGAGATGAAATTGAACGTATTTCAATAATTCATCCCGTTTCCGGTAAACGTATTGCAGAATTGGAGCGTACATATATTTTTCCTGCAAAACACTATGTCAGACCAAAAGAAGAATTGCAGGCTGTACTTGGAGATATTCGGAAAGAATTAAAGGAACGGCTTAGTGAGTTAACTAAGCAGAATAAACTCGTCGAAGCTCAGCGCCTGCAACAACGGACTCAATATGATCTGGAGTTGATTGACCAAATAGGATATGCTCCAGGGATGGAAAATTATTCTAGATATTTCGATGGACGGGAACCAGGTGACCCTCCAGCCACATTATTTAACTTCTTCTCTGATAATTATTTGCTCATTGTTGATGAATCACATATGACAATCCCTCAAATAGGGGGAATGAGAGAAGGGGATTTTTCAAGGAAAAGGAATCTTATTGATTATGGATTTCGTTTGCCCTCTGCCTATGATCACCGACCATTAACTTTTGGTGAGTTTGAAGAAGGAATGGGTAAAACAATTTTTCTTAGTGCGACTCCTAGTCAGTATGAGTTACATAAGAGTGGGAAAAATAACGTTGTAGAGCAAATAATACGTCCAACTGGGCTGATAGACCCTGAAATTATAGTACGGCTAAATTTACCAAATCATATTGATGATTTAGTCACTGAAATTCAAAAGACTACTGAAAAAGGGGAAAGAACACTAGTAACTACATTAACAAAACGAATGGCAGAAAATCTAGCAGATTACTTTGATGAAATAGGAATTCGATCAAGATATCTACATTCCGAGATAAAAACTTTGGAAAGAACAGACATTCTACGATCACTCCGCTTAGGAGACTTCGATGTATTAGTGGGAATTAATTTATTGCGTGAAGGTCTTGATCTTCCTGAAGTTTCCTTAGTCGCCATTCTTGATGCGGATAAACAAGGTTTTTTGCGAAATGAAAGAGCTCTGATACAAACAATTGGGCGTGCTTCCAGAAATGTACATGGTAGAGTAATATTCTATGCCGACAGAATTTCAGAGTCTATGGAGGCCGCTATCAGAGAAACAAAACGAAGACGACGTATTCAGCTTAAGTTCAACGAAAAAATGGGACTTACGCCTAAGACAATAACAAAGCAGATTCGATCACCGCTGATTGAACTAGAAACGAGTTTTACGGACATTAAAAGAGAGAAAATTCCAAAAGAAGACTTACCGGAGTATCTTAAAGCATTAAAAGATGAAATGCAGCTTGCAGCGAAAAATCTTGAATTTGAGAAAGCTGCAGAGATACGGGATATGATTCTGACTTTAGAAAGCCCTGAAACGAAAAAAGTACCAAAACTGGTTCAAAGAAAAACAAAGAAAAGGAAATAATCCTCATGAGGTTGGACTGAATAAAAATCACTTATCCAACAGTAGATTAACTGGTGAATATTTAAATTGAGAATCAGGGTAAAATACTTCCTTACATTGATTCCTCAATATACTTTTTAGATTTTTATTACGAATATCTTGTTAGAGGCATTTGCTACAATGCAACTTAAGAATTAATTTAAAGGAATACCAATAGGTATTATCGAACATTACTAAGTACAGAGTTGTTATTAAATGGAAGAATCAATCGCTACTGATATTACAATCATTGGTGGTGGCCCTGCTGGTTATGTTGCCGCTATTCGTGCCGCTCAACTAGGAGCAAATGTTGTTATAGTTGAAAAAGGACAAATTGGGGGTACCTGTCTCAATCGAGGTTGTATTCCAACAAAAGTTTTTGTACAATCTGCAAAACACTGTAAATCATTACGAGAAATGGCAAGATTTGGTCTTAAATCAGAATATATAGGAGTGGATTTTCCGAGTATTCTGAAAAGAAAAACAATGATTGTTAAGCGACTGGTTAGGGGGGTAAATTTTCTGATGAAGAAGAATAACATTCGGGTACTAAATGGTGAAGGAAGATTTTTGGATGCGCATACCATCTCAGTTTCATCGTTAGAAACAAATTACAAAGTAACTACTAAAAAAACGGTGATTGCATCAGGTAGCAAACCATTCTTTGTTCCAATTCCTGGAATTGATGGTGCTAAAGTATTAACTAGTAAGGAAATGCTGGAAATCGGTGCCCTACCACAAAGTCTAATCGTAATTGGAGGAGGAGTAGTGGGAGGTGAGTTCGCCTGTGTATTTAGATGTTTTGAAGAAACAGAAGTCACAGTAGTCGAAATGCTTCCCCGCTTACTCCCTATGGAAGATGCTGACCTAGGTGAGGAATTAAAAGCTTCATTCGAAAAAATTGGTATTGGGGTTCACACAAGTTCTCGTGTGACTCGTATTTCAGATACACCTGCAGGAAATAAGCGAGTAACGTTTACTGATGAAGAAGGGAAGGAAAATAATATTGAAGCTGAATTTGTTTTAGTATCTATAGGCCGAATTCCATGTATAGATGGATTAAATCTGAGGGCCGCTGGAATTAAATATGATCGGGGTATTTTCGTAAATGGACGAATGGAAACAAATGTCCCTGATATCTATGCTGCTGGTGACGTGGTACAGGGAGTTCCCTCACCAATGCTTGCTTATACCGCTTCTCAAGAAGGTGAGGTAGCTGTTGAAAATGCACTCGGTCATGATGTCGAAATGAGTTACCACGCCATTCCAAGCACAATTTTCACGAATCCCGAAGTTTCCTCTGTGGGACATTCCGAGGAGAAAGCACGTGAAATTTTTGGCGACATTCTAGTTGGGAAATTTCCATTTCAAGGTAATGGTAGAGCAATTATTGCTGGACACAACCGAGGATTTGTAAAAGTTATATTAGATGCAAAAACTACAGAGATTGTTGGTGTTCATATTATTGGTCCTTACGCAACTGAAATAATTTCAGAAGGAGCATTAGCAGTAGCCAATCGAATGAAAGCAGAAGATTTGATCAAAGTACAACATGCACATCCTGTGGTTTATGAATCACTTAAGGAAGCTGTTCTATGTGCCCTCGGCAGACCTATTCATCAATGAAGCGAATAAATCGACCATTCACTTCACGATTAGTTGTCTAACCTGTTGTAACAAAAACTAATGGAATTCCCAGATTTAAAACAGAATATTCTAAATTCAATGTCAGTAATTAGAGGGCTAATTCAAAACCTTTAGTGTTTAATCCGTGTATCATAACAAGAATTCACTCCTGAATTCCTACACAACCCGTATTTCGATTACTTCAAACATTAGATATAAAAAATTATTTTATTTCCCTCCCCATGTCATCCTACCAAAATTCTTTTTAGCTAGGAAATACGATCAAATTTCAAATCTGAATTGCGAGAATATATGAAGTGGTTCTTAATGGAAGATCAAACAGTGCAACTTATCGGCCTTTTAATCTTCATAGCAACTTACATTCTAATTTCGAGCGAAAAACTACATCGACCAATTTCGGCACTTCTAGGGGCAAGTGCATTATCCATCCTGCTTATCGTAAGCCAATGGCCGTTTGAAGGTCATCCAATAGAATTTCATACAATTGTTGCCAAAGTAGAATGGAATACTATAATTTTTATAACGGCAATGATGATTATCACTATTATCTCCAGTAAATCAGGATTATTTCAATATATTTCAATTTTAATTGTAAGGTTTACTAGAGGCAATCCAAGAACACTCTTACTATCATTATCCCTTTTAACATTTGTCATTAGCTTCGTTTTTGATGTAATAACCACGATGTTAATAATCGCACCCTTAACAGTGGAGATTTACAAGATTTTAGAATTTGATTTCCGACCAATGCTTATTATTGAAGCAATAACGGCGAATTTTGCTTCGATATCCTCTCTTGTCGGTAGTATCCCAAATATAGTGCTTGCGGAAAAAAGCGGTGCTAGTTTCCTTGACTTTGTTGTAGTAATGGGTCCGTTAAGTATAATACTTTTTATCACTGCAATCCCAGTTTATTATCTTTTTGCCCGCAGCTCTTTCGTAGATCCTCCGAAAATCCTAGTAGAGGACATATTTCTCCTTGACCCCAACATATTAGTTGAAGACCGAAGAACTTTCTTCGTAGTAATTATTGGATTGATTACTTTAGTAATAGGCTTTATATTTGGAAGTATAATCAATTTGAAAGCGGCAGAAATCGCGCTTCTCATTGCTGCATGTTTATTACTTTTTTCAGGAATGCACCCAAAAGAAGTATTTGAAGATGTTGAATGGATTTCGATTTATTTCATTATGGGGTTATTTATTCTTGTAGGATCGATAGAACTTCTGGGCCTCTTAAAGATTTTGGGAGAAATCCTAACACCGTTTCTAGAACTACCCCTAATCTTCTCTCTACCATTTATTTCATTTGGAATCGGAATAATATCAGCCGTTGTCGATAATATACCAATTTCAGCAGCTCTTGCACCAGTTTTCTTTGATCTTCAAGAGGACCAAATTATAGGCCCTATTCAATGGTGGGCTTTGGTAATTGCCGTTAACATAGGAAGTAATATTCTACCTATTGGAAGCCCTGCTAATATTCTAGCCATCAATTTATCAAATAGAGAAGGTTCACCCATCTCATTCATGCTATTTATGAAAATAGGTGGTCTTTTAGGTCTTATACATTTGTTTCTTGGAACAATTTGGTTATTACTGCTATCAACAGTTATTTAATCTCATTTCCTGCAGACTATCTCACTTATTGATATTTTCTGACAGAATTTCAGTATTTCTAATGTTTTAACTAATTCAGGTAAGACTTCAGTTCTAATTTTTTGCCAAAAGAGGAGAGTATATAAAGGAAATAGTAAGACTTTTACACATTCATGTAAATTGCAATCTTCATACATATGTTGAGTGAAAATTTAGATTGCTTTCTGGAGGATCAATTATTGACAGATAAATTTGAAAAAGATGAGGATGAATTTTCATCCAAGAGAAATTCTGGGGACTTTGATGAAATAAAGAATCTCTTCGCCGACCTAAAAAGGGAAATTCGAGATGAATTTCATGATATCCGAGAAGAAATCGAACATGTAAAGGATTCAGAAATAAAGACAGGGAAAAAAACCCGAAGTCGGAGACGCCCACATCGCAGATCACGGGATGAAGAAGATTGGAAAGATTGGGGCGAAAATATTGGATCATCACTGGAACGATACATTGGAAGTATATTAGAATCCGTTTGGGATTCAATAGATCAATCTGTTGGAACTTTATTCCATTCCTCGGCAACTCCTCGCACAAGAAGGAGTAAACGTGATAAAAATGACATTTACATTTCAATTCCTGAAGAAGAATTAGATCAATTTTATCAACGAGGCGCTGAACTTCTAAGTGCATTATCGGATCAAAAACGATTACAAATGTTGAAAGAGTTAGAAAAAGAACCTTTGCGTCAATCTGATCTATCTGAAAAGACAAATATTCGGGGTGGTAACTTCAAACACCATATTACAATCCTCAAAGATGAAGGGTTGGTCCATCAAGAAGGAGTTAGAGAAAGATACATGTTAACCTTTGCAGGACGTGAAGCATTAAAGCTAGCAGAATTTCTTTATCATAGAGCAAAAAAACCAGTAAGCGTTCCAATTATTATTGATGAAGAGGAATCAGACTCTAAATATGAAGAGGAGGAATAAATATATTGATCAGACTCGAACTAGGGGATGAGTTATATTCCTGGAGAGGCTCTCCTGAGATTCTTGATGAAAAATACTTCAAAGTAAGAAATCTCGATAAATTGCATTTTGTTGAACTTCAAAGTAATTCTGAACTGAATGGGGTTGTTTTGATTGGAAAAATTAGTGTTATTGTGGATTCAGTCATTTATACACGTTCTCATGGAGCTATAGGTGAAACAACTGAGTTTATAGGATCAAGTTTAGCTATTCTCGGATTAGAACTAGCAGATGTCCAAGAATCTTTATACAAGGTTAATGGTGATTCAAATGAGACAGAAGGTATATGGAGCGAAGCAAACAAACTAATTTACAAGCTCAGAAAATCTTTAACAAAAAAAGAAACCAAGATTCAGATTGATAATGACTCTGATGTAAAATACATTATTTTCGGTAAGAGTAATTTATTTCTACTTGGATCAACTGATAACTTTGTTTTAATCCATAAAAAGAAGATATCAGTGCGAAAGGGAGAAAACTCACTTGTCCAGGTCGATCCACATGATGGAATTACAATCGCAACTGAGGATAGGTGTATAAGATTAGGTACTCAAAAAGATAGTTCAGACTTATCATTTCTAGGCGATTTAGGAGTGAATATTGCCTCAAAAGTCCTTGACTCAATAGTGTGGGATTAATCTCATTTCTCTCTCAATCAATAATGACTCCATCTCAAAAATTACCTTTGGATATTTAGAACAAACCTTAATTTACATTTTTCTCGTGGATTATGTACATTGTTTTACGACCAATTCATGAACCCTGTTGTGCTTGATACTCCCATCTCGGGAATTCGTCTTGTTAATTCATGGGAATCAAAGATACCTCTGAGAGAACAAATTCATTTGAATATAGGACAACCAGATCTTTCCACTCCCGCTTATATTAAGGAAGCCGTTGTGGACGCTCTCAATAAGAATTTAACCAGATATACAGATCTAATGGGTGAAGAATATCTCCGAAAAGCAATTGTGGCATTTCAACAAGCTTTTCATAACCTTACATATTCGCCTAGAGAAGTTTTAGTCACCGCTGGAGGACAGAGCGCGATATTTGCAGTATTGAAGGCCATTTTATCCCCTAATGATAATATAATTATTCCCTTCCCAAGTTATCCCCCCTATATTAATGCCATCAAGTATAACGATGCAAAGATTCTCTCACTTGAGACTATGGTGAATGATAATTTTAACATTGATGCTGGAAGATTAAGGTCAATTCTGGAAAATGAGCCAGTTAAAGCACTATTATTAATTAGTCCTGGTAATCCAACAGGTACAATTATTCCTAAGAAAATTTTACAGGAAATAGTTGATTTTTCAATCGAATTTAACTTTTTGATCATTTCTGATGAGATTTACAGTGATATTGTTTTTGATGATCTTGCGTATCAATCCATAGCTTCCTTTCCAGAGGCATGGGAACGAACAATTATAATTCAAAGCTTTAGCAAGATGTTGTCGATGTGTGGATTCCGAATTGGTTACATATTAGCTCCTTCTCCCATAATTGATCAAATCAAGGTAATTCATCATACCATGAACATATGTGCGAATAGTCTCGCCCAATATGCTGCTTACAAAGCATTAGAAGATAGAATTCAATTAAAACGTTCGATTTCAGAGCTGGTCAAAACGTATCAGGATCGTCGAGATTTGTGTCTGGAAATTCTCATGAAATCAGATACCTTTTCGATCTCTAAACCACGAGGTGCATTTTACCTTTTTCCAAAGGTAGCAAATCTTGATATGACAATTTTCTGCAAATGGTTGAAGTATAATTATGGAGTTACTATAGTTCCAGGCTCCTACTTCTCTATGGAACAGATAGAAGGGCATAATCAATACTTTAGAATCTGTTTCACCGCTAACAAAGAACAATTAAATCTTGGTATGAAAAAAATCGTTTCAGCTTTAAAAAAGTACAAGAAAACGTAGTTAAGTGTGATGTATCCATGAATGATAAAAAAATTTGCTCTAGGTGCCAAGAACCTTTGTATGCAAGCTATAAAAATATGTATTTCTGTGTTAAGCACTTAGAAGAATTCCTTCAAGAAGAAAAAAATAATTCCCTTTCACCAAAGATATCTGAATAAGCAAAGTTTCTTATAAACTTCAAGTTGGATTATCATATGATCATCAATTCAAAGAAAAAAAACTTATTTTCAAGATTAAATGTATGAGTGGTTCTTATCTTGTCCGCACCTAATGATATACTATTTGAAATCCCTCATTATAGTCAATATAAAATTGTTGTAGCAGGCGATGCATTAGTTGGAAAAACACAACTTGTTTCCGTCTTTACTAAACGTAATTTTGAACATAAACCTACAGCTGGCGCAGATATCTCCTTTATTAAACTCAAAAGCCCTAGTGAAGGAAAAAGTACAACCACTGCTATTTTTTGGGATCTCTCAGGCCAACCCGCCTTTCATAAAGTTCGACCGCTCTTTTACGAAGGTGCTCACGCAATAATCTATGTTTTTGATATCTCAAGGGAATTCACAGTTTTATCTCTTCCCAGTTGGTTTAAAGAAGCAAAAAAGGTAATTCCAGAGAGTCCAGCTGTTCTAATTGGTAATAAAGTAGATTTAGAGGCTGACAGGGAAGTGAGTGACGATATCGGACAGAGATTTGCAGACAAAATGCATGCTCAATATTTTCCCACTTCAGCAGTTAAGAACATTGGTGTTATTTCTGCATTTGCATCTGCTATTAGACGCGCTGTATCGTATCGTGACCAGAGTTGATATTCATTCTCAACTCATTGTAACTGATTAATCAATTTTGCAATGCGTGCATTAATATCTTTAAGCGTGTTTGAACTAAAGAGATCAATGTAAGAAATATGTTTTTTGTCTTGGTCGGAGTAATACTTCCAATTAGCAGGATATGGGTCGCATATAAGTCCCTTCAAGCCTAGATTTTTCGTTATATGACTAATAGCTTTCACTAAATGCAGATCCTTTTTAATAGTTTCACCTTGGACTTCTTCAACAATGAGAGTTGGAAATTCTTTTTCAAAAGCCTCTATTTTTGCTATCCCAATTACTTTTGGGGTCATAAAATGAATTTTTTGCATATCAGGTTCTAGATCAATTTCTTTAAGTGAAGTTACGAATTCACCAATACAAAAATAATGGATAAGCAATTGAGTCAAATGCCGTTTATAATATGGTTTGTACATCAACCTTCCTACTTGTTCAGACGGAAAACTCCATCCAAAAAGAACACTAGATCCTCCTGGGTAAAAACGGGTCCCTTTCAACTTTTTTCCGAGTTTTTCTTTGATTAGTTCAATTTTCTCTGGACCCATGAATTGGCCTCTAGAGAAGTGGACAACGCTTTCAACTAATTCAAGATTTTTTTGGAGGGCATAATAGGAATAATTCTCCTTAAATTCAGGAAAAATGCTGAATGTAAGAGGACACATATATCCAAAGACCTATACCCAGTCTGCTGAATCAATCTTTGTCGGAAGATATGTTCCAGTCATATACCGCCAATTCTTACTTGCTAACGCCTGTATTTCAGCTTTATTGCCTGTATTTTTCATAATAAGTATCTGTTTTTCCCACTCAGGACGTGATTTGACAAAATCTTCTTTCAACAAGTCATCAGCCCGTTTATTGTCATTTTCTGTCATTTTAATTAAAACCGATTTTGGAATTTGATATTCCTCAATATCAGAAGGTAATAAACCCAACCATCGAATATCAGGTACAGCCAACTCAACACTTTCAAAACTCAAAGCTTTACTACCTATTGAATATACTCTCAAAATGTCTAATCCATAAGGATCAGCATCTAAAAACCCTAAAATAGGAATTTTTAATTCTTGATATGCCTTTTTTATAAATAACCGAGTAGCCATGTCAGGTTGTCCTGAGGCAGTTATTAGTATGCAGGGGAGATAATTAAAGAATTTATCCTCCGCTAAATCTTGGAAAACTGCATCTTTCTCAATTATTAACATGAATTCTGCATCACTATCAAAGTTCTCCACCTGATCAAGCATAGGTGTAATTGCGTGCCCACCCAATCCTTTCGTACAATCAATATGATCACCACCTTCGGTGAAAGAAAGCCTTCCAATAACTTTTCCTTTCGCAGAAGCAATAACGTTTAACGAATTTCTCGATACACGTAGTAAGGCTCCAAGATCCTCGATCAATCCATCAGAAACTCTTTGATTTCCGAAAAGGTTCACATCACGATAAAATAAATGTCTTTTTGTTGCATGTTTTTCAGTTGCAAGAATTTCAGTAACATATCGCATTAAACCAGTTAATTGGACGACGCTTTGAACACTACTTAAATGACGGAATTGTCTGTCAACAACATTACTCCCTAGAAGAACCATTCTAGAATTATTATCATAACCGACATTTTCAGAACTTCGGGAGGGAATCCGAAAAGCTGCATTCCGTGGATCCTCTGCAATTTCATCCAGAAATTCTAAAGCGACTCTATTTAAGCGAGATTTTGTTTCTTCAGCAGAAACATTATCAACTTTCAAGATGGATACTGGAAGATCAATATCTGAATCACGGACAGTATCTCTTATTTTTTTTAATCCAGTTAAGCTTACTTTCCGACGAACCTGGAGTACAACATCTCCTTGATCAGTCATTTCCCATAATTTTGAGAGACTCTTTTTTGTTAAAACTTCAAAGGATTTTGATTTCTTCAATCCAAATAAAATATGAATTTTTTCTTTTTTAAGTCCAAGAGCAGTCTTTATCAGACCAATAACTCCTTGAACCGTATCATTTTGTTCCATTTTCACTTTAATTACTTTATTCTTGAAAGAATAATCTTCCAAAACTATTGTTTGTTGTTTTTTTTCAGACACGCTTAATTTCCTCCCATATAGGAGTCCAATTGACCTAAAACATCAGTTTTCCTTCGTAATCTAACATTAGATCTTATCTTCTTTATTTTTGCAGCAGAAAGACCACGGGTTTTCTTCAAATCCTCATCAGGCCAATAAATAAAATCAATAATTCTCGTGATTCTTTTCTTTACTAACTCCTGAGCAGATGGTATGGGTAGTTCAGCTAGTTTTACTACTGGCATTTCTAAGTCAGATATGCAGGCATTCAATACTTTTTGAGGAACTAGCTCATCAGGTATTAATTTAGCATACCGTTTACCATTAAAATACAGATCTTCAATATTGTCAATGCCAAATTCATGTAGTGGTTCATAATATTTCTCTGAAAGCCGAACAAAATTCTGGATAGGAGTTCCCAAATTCTTCTTCCGTTTCAACTCAGAGAGATTGACTTTTCGATATTTGGAAATTTCATATCTTTTCACCTCAAGAATTTCAGCCAGTTCATCCTTATTCCAGAACAAGAATTCTATAATTGAGGTTAGACCAACATTATACAGCAAAGGAATTTTTTCGGGGAATGTTTCCTTAACAAGAGGTAAAACTGCAACAGGTTTCTCAAGAACTCGCTTAACACCATCTATCGCTGGTATCAAGGATTTTGGACACCTTTCGGAGTCTAATCGAAAGTATAAATCAATTATGTTATCAACACCGAGTTCCTGTATCTTTGTAAGTTGATTAGGAGTAAAAGCTCGTAAAGAAGAAAGCTTCACTCGGAATTCAGACTCTGTTTTCTTGTGAGTTAAGATGTCTACTAAATTTACTGAATTTCTAGCGAAGTTATAAGATTCCTCTGTTATTACCCCAGTAGGATCTTCTAATTGGGAAAATTCTGTTTGAATTAGATTGTAAACAGATGTAATTCCATTAAATGCAAGCGGTACTATATAAGCGGAGGGAACTAAAGAATAGTATGCAAGGGAAGAGTTTAGAGCATCACGTAGGCCATTTAATCGAGATTTAAACTGATCAGATGCGTCAATCCTCTCAATTTCAATGAATAAAAGATCTTCAAGAGTGTTGACTTTATGTGAAGATAATTCACTAAAATCAATAAAACCAGATTCAATAATACTAGACACCGTTATTTCAGAATCAACGGCCTTTCCAGCCAATTCGAAATTAAAATTCTGTTTTAAATCATTTATTTCTTTACATCTCATTCTCAAAATTGTTGATAAGCCGTCGTTAGGAGCAGAAAACCATGAAGCAAGGGTAGTAATGCCAGAATTAGACATTTTACGTAAATCAGCTACTTGAAACTCCTCAGATAATCTATTAATTGGACCATCCAGTATTCGCAAAAAGTCATCGACTCCATCCAGTTTCGATTCATCGGAACTAAATAGAATTAACGCTTGCAAAGAAGTTATTCCTTTCGTTGATAGTTTTTTAATAGTTTGGGGAGGTAAAACACCTGATAATTTGGTTACTTCAATAGCCTCTTCCTCTAATTTTTTCATTAAAGAAGCGAAATTGATATCATTGAATACAGATCGAATCTTAGGAAAAGACGCTGATACCAATGATACCAAATCTCGATGGTTAAGCCTAATAAAATCACCTACTCGAAGAATAGAATCATTTCGTAATGAGAAAAACCATTCTATTGGCAGAGAGGGGATAAAACTAATTGGTATAGCTAATAGTTGATTAAGTTCCTTAGTGTCGAGATTACTTAACTCAGAATAGAGAGTTTCTGCAGGTTGGCCTAAAATATTTGTAAGTTTTTCAGAATCAATAGAGTACACATGCCGAATCGTATCAACTTTCTTCTGCTTTAATTTTTTGACGTCCTCATTATCAGATCCTAGTATTAGGTAAAGTGGAATTGCTAAAATTGTAAATAATTCAGTCCACAATTCAGTTGTTACACGGATTTTCTTTTCCTTATGCTTTTTCAGAAATAGATCTTCTTCCGTGGAGATAAGTAGATTATAAACCGTGGTTAAATTCTTTGCATTTATCTTTTGTAAATAATCGAGTGGAAAATCGATTCTTTCAATTGAAAGATTTTTTAGTAAGTTAATTATTTCATTAATGCGAATAGAATCTTGGATCTTCTTAATTCTTTCGATTTCAATCCCAGTTTTCTTATTCAGCTCCTCCCATGAATCTATCATTAAATCGAATATAGAATAAATTTTCTTTTGGTGAAAGGCCTTGAGTTCAGACTTAGTAATTATAGTACTCGTCTCAATGGGCATTTCCAGCACTAGTCTGGTGTCTAATATAGTTTGCCATTCCAAATCACTTTCCTCAATTGATTTGGGAGTAGCGACATAATAAAGGTCAGCTAAGCTTTCGATTCCATATCGGGCGAATTTTTTAACGGTATTTTTATCGAACAATGATATTTTTGTTAGAGGAATCATTTTTTCTTCCTTAATTGTTTTAATGCCCGCGAAATTTAATTCTAGCTTCATTGTTTTAAGAAATTCCGGCTCTATCTCAATTATATTAGCAATCTGTTCATCTGGTGTAGTTAAAAATTTATAAATCGATAAAATGTTTTCTTCAGCCAATGCACGGGTTTGTTGTCTAGTTAATCCCTCGATTATTGAAACAGAAGTCTCTGTTGATTCCCGTAGACGCATAAGGTTTATTTTATTACGGAGGTTCTCAACATTTTCCGGTGGAGTCTCCAAAACAGTTGATAATTCATTTGGAGAAGAAATTAAAAATCGTAAAATTGTGTCAAGTCTATAGTTGACAAGTTTTTCAACATATTTAGTAGGGATAATTCCATTTAGATAAGTTATTGGAAGATCAAGAGCTTCGATACTTTTATTCACATACGAAAAATCTAAGTCATCTTCTTCATCTAGCATATCTTCATTAGCACTAAAATATAAATCTTCGACGGTTTCAATACCATAATTAGTTAATGTGGAAATTGTTTTGCGATTATACCCAGCGACTTGTTCCAAGGGCATTCCATGTTCTTTGATTGCAACAGCCTGTTTTAATTCATCTATTCGCTTTTGAGATATGTTTAGTATTGATTTAAGTTCATTTGGTGGCCAATAGATCAGTTTGATAATTTGGTCTATTCCATTGTTTGCAAGGCCTTCCAAACCATCATGAGAAAATCTGATTTGGGATTCATCACTGCTCGCTTGTAATTGAATCATTGCAATTGGGGTTTCAAGAATTCTTTGATATCTCTCAATCTTTTTCCATTTAACGCCCATTATTCCAAAAGTTTGTTTATCTGCGCAGAAATAGACACTTTCAACCGTGGAATATCCACGAGTCTTTAATGTTTTCATTTCAGCTGCTGTAAATACCCCAAGATCTATCAAAGCCATTCCATCAGAAAATTTAGGGATATTCTTTGTTAATTCTGAAACATATTCTGTATCTCGGCCTATTATTCCTGCTATTTCATCAGGGGACCATGAAATAAAATCGATGAATGATTTTATTCCCCCACTTCTTAAACTATCTACCCATCTTGGTCGAATGTGCGATAATCGAGTAATGGGTGTATTAAATAGGTCTATCAACATATTGGTTTCTTTTTGAGTTAGTTGAAGCTTTTGAATTGAGCTCTCATTATACGGTAGATTATAATAAAGTTCTTGGACACTTAAATCTGAATTGAGAAGTTTTGCCCAATATTTTCCTTCCAGGTTATTTGCCAGTATTGAAATTGGTCGTTTCTTTAGTAAGATCTGCTTTTGAATACTCTCTAAGGTAATCTTACTCTTAATGTCTTCAATTATTTTATAAGAAATTCCCGACTTTCTATGTAAATCATGATCTGGCCAGATAAGAAAATTTATTACTTTTGATATTCCTAGATGATGAAGTAAGGCATAATATTTACTAGGGATTGGTAAATAACATATTGGTACTTTTAACTGTTCCAATATTCCTTTAACTTTATCAGATAATGGTTTAGGTTTGATTTTATTCCGTGAAAGGACAGAAATCAGCTCTTCAAGACATAAAATTTCTAATGATTCCAATTTCCCTACAGCAGCACTATCAAGTAATGTAATGGGAGTTCCATAAGTCTTCTTTATTGTCTCTAAAACCATGGAATCCATCCCTTTTATTTTCCGTAATTCCGTAGTTGGATAACTAATAAAATCAAAAATCGTTGAGATGCCTTTCTTCAGGAGGATCTTCTCTAATTCTAAATCAAGCCAATATGCTTTCTTAATTGGAACAGGGTCAAACGTAGAATTTATCTCGTCAAGAATTTCATCCTGTTTGATGAGTATTAGAGCATCTATTAGTCCACGGACGATAAGTAAGTCCTTCTCATTTATCAAGAGAAAATCTATAAAACCCTGAACATTTAATCTATCCAAATCGGATAGCATCGATTCATGAATGCCAGGTATTCTGAATAATGAAGTTTTGTCATTATACGAATGAAAAGCTTCCTTCAACTTATGTTTGGATTTAATTATCAAGTTGTCAATTAATTCATTCAATTCAGCTAACTTTTCTGAGGGTGTATTAAGGAACTCAATAATCTTGGAAATTTTCCTTCCTCTTAATTTTGGTGTTACATGATAATCCATCCAATCAAAGGTTGAAGCTCCGATAACTTTTTCTGGATCAATATATCCTTCTTTCACACCTTCTCGAATTTCTTCTTTTGCATTCTCAATTAGACGGATCGCCAATTTTGGAATAGAGGAAAGTTTTTCTGGGAATGTGACAAGATATTCCAATATATTTTTGATTTTCGCACTGTTAAATCCCTTCTCAATATCTCCAGTTATCCAAGGAAGTAATTCTAGGCTAAATGTGTCATCGGAAGTAGATTCTGAAAATTCACTTATCGTCTTTATTTTAGTTTCATAAACAAGTTTCTCGGGAAATTCATCTACTTCTCGTAGCTGAGAAGCAGGAGTAGAGAAAAAATCAAAGGCATTTACAATCCATCGTTTATTCAATGACTTATGGATGGTATTACTGTTTCTATACTTCGAAAAATCCCTTTCAATTTCCTTAGAAAAGAATTCAAACTCCCTAATAATTGGAGAGCGATAAGTTTGTTCTTGTTTTGTAACAGTCTTCCTAACAATAGCATCTATTCTTTCTACAGACATACCTGTAATGCGGTTTAATTCAGGAACAGGTGTTCGTAAAAATTGATATATAGTCTGGATATTATTTTCAACAAGCTTCAGGTGAATATCCATTGGAAGCCATTCGCCGATCGTAGAAATCTGTGGACTAGGAGGATAAGCTCTTCTTACTAACCGTGGAATAGCAGAGGCGAGTGCCTTTTGTAATTTGGATATCTCTTCTGCTGATGTTAAGAGATATGGTGAGTTTTCTGAAATCAGAATTTGTGAAAGATTTTGAATGACTTTTGGAGCTGCGCTTTCAAATCGTGATTGTCGTTGGTTCTCTCTTCTTTCTCGTTCAGCTCGCCCCAGATGTTGACTTAATCCTCTTGCTAATTTCTTCAAAACTCTGTAAATTTCGTCTCTTAATTCATCAACATCAGCAATATATTCCTTACTAGTCTCGGGGAAAGGAATTTTAGAAGATACAACCGAAACAACAATTGCTATTGGTGCTTTATTAATATTAATTTTATAATTCTTCCAGTTCATCTTTTGAACGCATTTCGATATAATATCATTTCCTGCACCAAAAAGTAAGGGAATTCGGTTTGCAAAACGATAAATCTTAGGATTAGCTCCTCTAGAACCTTCATCTTTTGAAAGGTTTGGACCACCATATGCTAATGCAGCCTCTACTATAAAAGGATGTCCACTATGTGCTGAAACATCTCCAGAGGTTGCTTTTGCAAATTGAGGGGATAATTCTTTGCTAATACCCTTCTCTAGTAATTCCCAGCTAAGAGGCGATAATGAATCTCCACTAGGTCGTTTGAATGGAAAGTATTTTTGGTCTTTTCTCTTGGTTTTGTCCCGGTCGGGTACTGCAAAGCCTTCATGGATAATTCTCCGAATTGCAGTGGCACTAAGTTTTTTGGGATTTAACAGATAATCGATTTTAACAAAGTCGAGGAAATCACGTGCTATTTTAGGACCCATACCTTGGAAATGTTCTTGGAGAAATACTTCCATGGTTTCACTGTTAGTAACACTCAGTTCTCTTTTGAATTGAGTTATATCGGTCCCCCATGGATGGACTTTAGCAATACGAGGATATGTTGGCATCTCCTCAACTACTCGTTCTAACGCAATTGGTGCCTCTGAATCGGGATATTGGATAAAAAAACTCGCATATGGGGTGATCATTGCTAATTGGAAGAAATACTCATAAATATATCGGGAAGCAAGGTTCCAAGCTCCAGTAAAAGTAACAGAAACCTCTGTACCCGACTCAAAAATTGCTTCTGCTGTATTTTGGGGGATTTCTCGTTGAGCGAGAATTATTGGTTCATTTTCAGCTAGATTAATCATTAATTCGTGATAACTTGTAAAATCTTCATTGATATATTTAGATTTGATTATCAAGGGTAAGTCCACAGAAGACATTGCGTTTAACAATACCATTTTCGCCCCAAGGCCAAATCGTCCACGAGATTGTCGAGACCCATAATTACTGCCAGTTAAAACACGACCAAATAGAGGTGGTATAAATTCACACTGTATCCCACTCCCATTATCTCTTACTGTTAAACGTAGAAAATCGAGTTTTTCTGAAGATTCAAACGACTTAACGTTTAACAATCTAGCAATTTCTTCTTTCTGCAATTTCTTGATGGTTACATGGAGTTCTGGCAAATGACCCATTCGTTCTGCTGCATCCAGACCGTTTTCTACTAATTCACGAACACTGGTAAAAACAACCCTCATACTATTATCGAAACCCGCTATAGCTTTATTATCTTGGAAAAAATCCGCTGCGGATCTTCTTACAACCTTTTCACTAGTAATAGTTTTTTTAGACGGTTTTGAAGCAGGCGACATTCAATCAACTCCCTGGTTAGAATTACCACCTGCAATTATTGCAACAGATGAAATTTTCACCCCACTATCTTTCTCTAAACGCATCAAAGTTACTCCAGAAGTTGCACGACCAATCGCCCGTATATCTTCTAGTGGTATTTGAATTAATTTCCCATCATTCGCAACCATTAAAAGTAAATCCTTTTCGTTTACACTTTTTACAGCAATCACATCGCCATTTCGTTTAGTTGCTTTGATATTAATAACTCCTTTTCCATTTCGCCTTGTAATTCGATATTTATCAAATGAAGATCGTTTACCATAGCCATTCTCACATATGGTCAAAAGAGTCCTATTTTCATCCACAATAGCTAAATCTATAACAGAATCGTCCGAATTGAGTCGTATTCCCATTACCCCGATACTACTCCTACCCACAACTCGTACATCAGATTCTTTGAATCGAATCGCTTTTCCCTTTTTCGTGGCAAGGATGATACCTTTAGTGCCATCAGTAACTTTAGCTCCAATTATCATATCATTCTCGCGTAGTTTTTGTGCAATAATCCCAGTAGAACGAATATTTTCATATTCAGACAAAGAAGACTTCTTAATTATTCCATTTTTAGTTGCTAAAACCAGATAGTGATCTGGATTGAATTCAGTAACACGGATGATGGCAACGATTTTATCACTTCTATCCATCTTGAGAAGATTTACAATATTCACTCCTTTTGTAACCCGTTGTTTAGACATCGGAATCTGAAATCCGCGAAAACGATAGACAGTACCATGAACAGTGAAGAACAAAATTGTGTCGTGAGTAGAGGCAACGATCATTTCCTGCAAGAAATCGTCTTTTCCTAAATCCATTGACTTAATACCTTTACCCCCACGATGTTGGGAATTGTACATATCGGTGGATATCGACTTAATATAACCATTAGATGTTAAAGTGATAACAATATCTTCTTTCGTGATGAAATCTTCTTCTGTTTTGTCAGTCCAATTTTCATAGCTATCTGAGTCATCAAGGACAATTTTACTTCTTCTTGGGTCTCCATATTTGGATTTAATTTCATCAATTTCATTAACTATTATGTCTATGATGCGTTGTTCACTCCCCAATATGTCTTCATAATCCTTAATTGCTTCTAGTGTTTCCTTATACTCTTGGAGTATTTTGTCTCTATCAAATCGTGTTAAGCTCCTAAGTGGTAATGCGAGAATGTCTTTTGCTTGGATCTCGGAAAACAAAAACTTACTAATCAAAGCAGTTTGCGCTTCAGATCCATTACTTGACCCTCTAATGATTTTAATTACTTCATCAAGATTTTCAACAACAATTTTTCTTCCTTCTAATATATGAGCTCTCTCACGGGCTTTTTTTAGATCAAATTCTGTTCTACGTACGACTATCTCATGTCTGTGATCAATGAATTGAGTTAGGAGTTCTTTTAAGTTTAAATTTTTCGGACGAATTTTGACCTCATCACCCACCTTTGCATCTACAAGAACCATATTTCTGATGGAAAACGAGATTTGCATAGGAGTGAATTTAAACAAGCGATTCAGCACAACTTCGATGTTGGCTGAGTGCTTCAGATTGATAACAATTCTTGTACCCCGAATGATGTTGGACTCATTCTTAACACTACCGATTTCTGGGAATTTACCTGCTTCTTTCATTCCCTCAATTATATCAACTAAACCGCGATGTTCTATTGTATCCTGTCGTTTTACGAGATAAGGAACTTCTGTTATAACAATACTAGTTTTATTTTTTTTCTCTTCAAATTCATATTTTGCCCTAAGTACTACATTACCTGTTCCTGTGTGATAAGCTCGCTTTATCCCCTTGGTGCCGAAAATAACTCCTCCCGTGGGAAAATCGGGGCCTGGAATATAATTCATTAAATCTATTATGGAAATTTCTGGGTTTTCAATAACGGCTTTAACTCCATCTAAAACTTCCCCTAAATTGTGAGGGGGCATTGAGGTAGCCATTCCAACAGCTATCCCCATTACTCCATTAATTAGAAGATTAGGAATCTTAGCAGGAAGAATAACTGGTTCTTTATCTAACCCATCAAAATTGTCTATGAGATCAACAGTGTTTTTATTGATGTCCATAAGAATTTCATTGGAAATCTCAGCCATTCTGGCTTCAGTATAACGCATAGCTGCAGCGGGTTGTCCATCCATACTTCCAAAGTTACCTTGACCCTGAATTAAGGGATATCTGAGAGAAAAAGGTTGGGCCATTCGAACCAGTGCATCATAAACCGAATTTCCTCCGTGTGGATGATATTTTGCACTTGTTTCTCCAATTGTTCGAGCACATTTCCTCGGTGGTCGGTTATGAGTCAAACCCAAATTATACATTGCCCATAAAATTCGCCTATGAACAGGTTTCAAACCATCTCTCACGTGGGGAAGCGCTCTGCTTGTTATAACAGACATCGAATACTCCAAATAACTCTTGGCCATGGTTTTTTCAATAGGAGTAATCCTAATATTACTACTCATCTTAAATTCATCACTTTATATGCTATATATCTAAATTCTCCACTTCTAAAGCATGAGCTTCAATGAACTCACGTCTAGGCGCCACTTCTTCACCCATCAGTGTGACGAACATTCGTTCAGCATCAATGAGATTCTTCCGAGTTACCTGAAGCAGAGTTCTTTTCTCTGGATCCATTACGGTTTCACGAAGTTGAATTGGGTTCATCTCTCCAAGGCCTTTAAATCGGCTTATTTCCACCTTTCCTCCCCACGATTGTATAATTTCATCTCTTTCTTGTTCCGAAACAACGTATGTTTCCTTATTTCCCTTTTTAACCCGAAATAAAGGAGGTTGCGCAATATAAAGATATCCCTCATCAATTAGTTCAGGCATATATCTGAAGAAGAATGTTAGAAGAAGACATACGATATGATGACCATCAATATCTGCATCCATTAATAAAACAATTTTATGATAACGAACTTTCTCAATCCGGAAATTTTCTTTATAACCTGCTCCGATTGCTCGTATAATCTCAAGTATTTCCTTATTTTTCATTGCTTTCTCTAATCGAGCCTTTTCTACGTTAATAACCTTGCCACGTAAAGGTAGAATTGCTTGAAATTCACTAAAGCGACCTTCAATAGCACTTCCACCAGCGGAATCTCCTTCAACCAAAAAGATTTCCCGTTTCGCAGGATCTGAAACAGCACAATCTACTAATTTTCCCGAACCCTTTCCTTG
This sequence comes from Candidatus Heimdallarchaeota archaeon, assembly GCA_019057635.1. Taxonomy (GTDB): domain Archaea; phylum Asgardarchaeota; class Heimdallarchaeia; order Hodarchaeales; family Hodarchaeaceae; genus Hodarchaeum. The sequence goes on along the minus strand of DXJL01000156.1, from coordinate 76,452 downwards.
CGTTTTTCTAACTGCCTCTCGAATTTGCCGAAACTTCATACGCAGGGTAGCGGCCGCTTCACATTTTTCTATGATACTCCGAGAACTTTCAGGGTGTTCATCAAGAAATTTGAGTACATTTTCATACACACAGCTCTCTACCACTCCCTTTACCTCACTATTTCCTAATTTACTTTTAGTTTGCCCTTCAAATTGAGGGTTCATGATTTTCACAGAAACCACCGCGACTAGGCCTTCACGGACATCGTTTCCAGTAAAAATTGATCTTTTTTCTTTTAGTCCCTTCTTCAAATGTGGATTACGGATTAATTGCTCATTTTTCAAAACATAGGCATTTAAAGCTCGTGTTAATCCGGATTTGAAACCTGATAAATGTGTTCCCCCGTGTCTTGTATTAATATTATTGGTAAAGGTATTAATCAAATCTCTTTCGGAACGGTCATAAACAAGTGCTACTTCTACTTGCATTTTCTCTACGTTCACATCAAAATAGGGGATATCATCATGAATACGAGTTGCTGCAAGTTGATCGACATATGCTTTTATCCCTCCATCGAAATGAAAAATCCATTTGTTAACTGGCAATTCACTACCCAAATCTTCTGCAGATTCAGACTGTGTATGGGATTCATTTTCTCCTAAATCGCTCTGTGACTCAAAAATAGGAATTTCAGGTTTTCTTTCGTCTATAAGCGTAATTGTAAGACCTTTATTTAAGAAAGCTAATTCCCGTAAGCGATTTCGGATAGTAACAACATCTACACTAGTTACTTCGAAGATTTCAGGATCTGGGATAAAAGTAATATAGGTTCCACTCTCATGGTCCCATTCCTCCTCAACAGTAATCACTCCATGGGATATTGTTTCACCCCTAACATACTCTTGCATTTGTACCAGGTTATTTCTTTTTACTTTTACTTGCATCCACCGAGATAATGCGTTCACAACAGCAATCCCGACCCCATGAAGTCCACCGCTAACTTTGTATGACTTATGGTCAAATTTCCCCCCAGAATGTAATCGAGTAGTCACTAGTTCTAAAGAAGATATATTATAATATGGATGAATTTCAGTGGGAATTCCCCTACCATTATCCTGGATGGTTATCGATTCTTGTCCATGCTCTGTTTGACTTAATATCACATTTATCTGATCACAATAATCAGCCATGGCTTCGTCTACTGAATTGTCAACAATTTCCCAAACCAGATGATGGAGCCCATTTTCATCTATACTTCCAATATACATAGCAGGACGGCGACGAACCGCTTCAAGGCCTTCTAAAACCTGTATACTACTTGCATCATATTCACTTGACAAAATTTAACACCGATGGTCCCGAAAAATGAAACGATACACAAAATCATTGTGTATTGTTATTGTAATGAGTAAAAATTAAATTTAACTCAATTATTCTTTGAAGAGCTCCCTATTTAAATCTTCTTATTAGAATTCATCCCTTTCTATGGCAAATTAATCCGTAGAAATATTTTCAAAACAAATTTTACTTATTTACATGATTATAATCCATAGGTGCTATTATTTACTGATTATAGAAGAAAATCAACAGATTATTGTCCAAGAAATAGCCGACTACACAAGGATTCATCAAGATTTGCCAGTTTCAACGCTTCACACGTCTTTTCGACTTCATATTTTACTCGGAAGTTCTCAACTTTTAACCGTGTTTCTGAGACTTCTACTATATAATAACTTGCGTTAGGATTTTCATCTCTAGGTTGGCCTACACTACCAGGGTTAATCACATAACGGTTATTTTTTTCATATTGGAAAGCCCAGTGTGTATGTCCCATTGCTACTAGATTCCATTGATCAAGCCACTTGTCTAATTTGACCTTTTGTTCATCCAAGGGTTCATTATTCCAATAAGGAAACAAAAAATATTCCCATTTCTTGTCAGGAGTTCCATGCACGAACAGAAATTCATTTTTATTAATCAAAAGTGATTTTTTCCCTCTTAATTTTCTCAAGAATTGATACTGATCTTTATTATCTTCTTGTAATAATTGTTTCCGAGTCCACCTTAGCGAACTGGCCGCCGTGTCATTGAACCCTTTTATTCTCTTCTCAAAATTTATAGCAGTTATAGCTGAATCATGATTACCTTGAATTATAATGTCGCATCGTTTTTTGATGATATCAATACATTCTACGGGATTTGCATAATAGCCCACGATATCTCCGAGACACACAACGTGATCCATATTACCATGGATTTTAAAATTGTTGATAACGGAATTTAGAGCTTCCAAATTTCCGTGAATATCAGAAATTATAGCTATTTTCAACGTATTTGACTCAGATAAGTCAGATCTAATTTAGCTGCTACGATCACGGAGAGATTGAAGTAATTCCTCTTTCTGAGATTCCAGCGTGGTTATTTTTTCATCTTGCGTCTTTGTTTTTTCTGAAAGCTTCTTCTTATCCAAGGTTAAAAGATCGACCTCACGTTGTAATGAAACGAGACGATTTTCATTTGTCTGTTTCTGGGATTCAAATTCCACTTTTTGCTCGCTAAACTTCTTTTGTAGTTCAGACAATTCCTTGCCCAAATCGTCATATTTTCTTTGTATCTCATCGACCTGTTGTTTGAAAACATTTTTTTCCTTAATTAGTGTATCTAATTGAGAAATCAAAGGTTCTATTTTTTTAAAGGCTTGTTGAACATTTGCTTTAATCGCGTTTACTTCTGTGTTCACTTCGTCAAATGAATTGGCCATATCATACACCTTGGGGTTAGATTGTATTGAAGTACATAATATAAAATTTCAGTACTTTTCAATTTTTCCTTTCACTATTAGACAGAAATACCACTCAAGAGCATATTATATATGCGCATGATCCAATTTATCAGACAAATTTACAAGCTCATTTTCACCTCACTCTGTCTCTGAAAGCCTTAAAAGGACTTCCTCCCCTTGAAGTCTTAAGAATCGGAGGTGATGAACAGAAAAGTACTCAAAATTTTTGGAGTACCTCCCTCGTAACTACGTTAGACGAGTTACCCGTCAAAGGTGAGGGGGGTAAGGCCAGTAGTTTTTGAAATTCGAGGAATCAAGAGAGAATGCCAACCCGATTGTAACAAGTAGTCCCTCGAAAACGAATTCACCAGCTGAATTGGTTTTTTCTGGATAGCGGATGTGTGACTCATCCTGTCCAGAACGTGGTTCTACTGCGTTGTCTGACAAATATAGTCATGAATGAAATATCAACCTAATCCAAAAACACAAACAAGTTTGCTATTGTTGTGAAAATGACCTTTCATGATATCAACGATATTTGAGCTAACAATATTAACCTCCATATTCGCGATTTTTATTACTCGAATCGGGTTTAGTTCTTGTTTATTAATTAATTCAGAGTGGTTAACTCCACAAATAATGAGTGCTAACTGATTCAATGCAATTAATAACTAATACAGATGTGAAGTTTGTGAAGTTAATTAGTTTTAAAGCTCCTAAATCTTTTCTGGAGGATTTAGATGAATTAGTTAGAGGAGGGGTTTATAGCTCCCGATCTGAAGCAATACGCATGGCTATTCGAGATCTCCTCAAGCACGAGCTCGAATGGAGAGATGGTAAACCACCCTCATCCTTAAAAAAAGACGATTAAATCAATGTTAGGTGAAACAATGACTGCTACTCAAACTGATGTAAAATCTACACCCCTTCCAACAAAAAAAAGATCATTATTAGATAATTTACGTCAACTGAAATTCAATTTAACTGCTGTTCGTGCAGATCTGAAATATATTCGAAGAGTCGTGTATAGAGAAATAAAGTATTTCATTCCAATGACAGATCTCTTTATTCTTCTCTCAATAGTGCTTGGTCTTATAATACTTGTTCTCCTTTTTTTCCTCATTTTTGTACCATTATTAATGGTTATCCTTGATAGTTCCACTGATGTAAGCGCGTATCAGTCGTGGATGATTGATTCTTTAACTAGTCCTGAAGTCATTCGTTGGGCTGCTGCTATTATTGGAATTGTAACAATTTTGATCAGGATGATGATAAAATCTCCGATAAATAAATACCGTGGTAAGGTCAACGCCCGAAAAGATGTCACATACATCTTTGGAAGCTCTAAACCAGCCGAACAGTTTCTTTTTGAAATGGTTCACAGATATGGATATGAAGAACGTGTCTCTTTAATCGCTGACTCGGATTTATTATGGATTCGGAAATTGAAGACTCAAATTGATGTATACGTGGTTGAGGACATGAAGGAATTTGAAAAACCAAATTTATATGAAATTATCGGATTTAAAAATGCCACTCGTGTCATGATTCTAACAGAAAGTATAGAACTAAATCAAAACATCTTAACAAACATTAGACAAGTCAGACCTGATGTGGAGATAATCTTACTATCACAATATGCACCTAATTTTGTCTTTAGTGACTTAGTCAATGATGAGAACTTATCGTTAATCGAAGATCTAGACGTTACTGTACAAGGCCTTGTTTTGTCATTAAGTTTAGATTTTGACTTTCCCCAAACAGCAGAGATAGACATTCCTAGAACTTATATCGGAAAAACTGGAGATACGATGAGCTCCGATATTCCCAAATTAGAAGTTATTTTAATACGCAGGGGAGATGAACTTCTTCCCTCCCATGAATCAATGCGTCCTGATGATAGAATTATTGTATATTACTACAGTAATTTCGATATGAAACGCACTAATAGAGTCGTAACGGAATTACCTTACAAAAAAAAGAAGAAAAAAGTAAAAAAAAGTAAAGTAGTGGATACACACGAAATTATCAATCTTGAAGGGTCAGATGAAGATAAAAGTCAATCTGAGGAAAGCAGTTTAAACCAAGCGAATACTGTAGAAAAGGAGGATTTATGATGGGTTTTTTTAAGAAAAGAAGAGTCCGTAAGTTCGCTGAGAAAGCTGTGGAACAACAAAGTGATTTTTATGTTTTCGGTAGCAACAATTTTACAGAGGCCTTTATCGATCAATTACTCCAGATCGGTGCTGAAAGTAAAGTTTCTTTAATTTCTGATATCAAACTAAACTGGATAGAAGAAGTAAAATCGCAGATAAATGTGCTATATGAAGAAAAAACGGAAGAATATGCAAAAAGAAATTTGTACGAAACTCTGGGTTTTCAAAATGCAAAAAAAGTCATTATTCTTCACGAAGATCCTGTAATAATTCAAAATATAATGTCTTTTGTCACAGGTAGCGATTTACAGGTCATATTATTATCCCAATTCGCTCCACCATTTGTTAAATATTTATCAGGTCAGAAACCTGGCCAGATACTCATTGTAAATAATATTTTTCAAATAGTAAATGAGTTATATGCTAAAATGGACTTACCTCTAAGTAGACCTCCAATCATATCTATCCCCGTTCCTCCAAAATTAATTAACTCCTCTCTAATTCATGTAAATATCCCTAAAGTACGCATTCTACGAATCTTGAGAGAGGAGTATAAGAAAAAACTTCTACCAATAGAACTTCCATTCCAAGAAAAAGATCGATTACTGTTATATTTGGAGGATTCTCAAGAATCTTTGAAAAATCTAGTGGACTTTTTAACAAAAAATTGACATTGTACTGTTACTACGAGCGAGGGGTCGCTTGATAGCATATTAACTGCTCACCCTCTATTTTTTTCCTCGCCATTTCCACTATATGAAATTGAGTGTACCTCATGATATCGCTGTTGTCATTTAATGATGACGAGAGAAAAAAGGCGTACTTGAATTTGAATCTATGAAGTCCATCTAAAAACTTGGTGACTGGTATAACTCCACTTGGCCCACCCGCCCAAGTCCTAACTATTGGAGAATCTGATTGAATGTATTCGTCAAAAGATGTTCGTACATATGGTGGATTAAAATATATGATATCTGGGGAAAAATTTTGAGGATTAAAACAATCAAGATATCTTGCACAGCAGAAATAAGCATTACTATCAGGAATCCATTCTTTGATATTTTCGATACTCAATGAAACCGCCATTGGAGAAATATCGGTTCCAAAAAATCGTAAATAGGGATATGCCAGATACAGGCATATCAAAATATATCCCGTTCCAATCCCTACTTCACAAATTATTCCCGACAGACCCTTCTCGATTTTATATCTGGAGAGAAAATCCGATAAGAATTCTGTAAGGAACCAAGTATCCTCACTTGGAGGATATACTTCAGGTTTTGATCTTACAGAGAATTTTTCTCGCCATTTCATTAGCTACTTGCCATTCCTATTTCTGAAGGAAGCTTTTCTTTTCTTCTAGTCAAACCATTCCTTTTCCAATTTGATCAAATATTTCTTCAAGTGATCCTCTGACTCTTGAAGAATACAAATCTGATGAGAAACGAAGAAGGTCCAAATAGAATTTGTTCTGTGCTAATAAGGAAAACCAACTCAGAGTAATTACAGTCTTTTTCAGGGTCCAATCCTTGGTTTCCCAGAAATGTTTCATTGTACTATAATCACTTTTAAAACTTGGAACAACAAGTAAAATTCTATAAATGGCATTATTCTCTGATTTTTCTGTTTCAACAACAATTCGTGTTCCATAAAGGGATTTTAACGATTTAACTGCCCTTTCATTTGTAAGATAACCCACTTCAAGTGTTGGAACAGGGATATTATTTTGAATTACTATTTTAACTTCTGGATCAGATTTAAATACGTTTTTTCCGACAAGTTTCCCAGAAGAACTAAACACATTCGATAAGAGCTCATAAGCATGCGTTTCTAATACTTTAGCATAACTACGGAATATATCGGATGACGATGTAACTTTAGTAATCGATTCTTTCAAAAAAGGATAACTCTTTTTGGTAACAAGAGCGTCTAAAACTTCTGACTGTAAATTATTAGGTAAAGATCTGTATATTGCATAAAAATAATATCGTCCTACGTTCTTAAATTCAAAGAATGGGTCTTTTTCGAAACTTTCTGTGATAGATTTTTGAATGCTTTTCATTGACGCAGAGGAGGCCGAAATTAATTTACTATCTTGATTAGCAAGATTTTTTCTGTTTATATTTAAGAAATTGCAGGCTTGCATAAACGTTTTTGAGGCTTCTTTTGACACACCCTTTACTTGCTTTTCTACCAGAGATAATACATTGCTGTAACTTTTTGTTACGGCTGATTCCATTTTTTCAGTAATTTTTCGGAATTCTTTCTCAGTGTCTTTGATAAATCCTTGGTTCTTCAAAACTTTTTTAAGTTCCTGCTCTTTTAATTTTCCATTTACAAATTCTTTTGAAGCATTTTTCGATTTCTTAAGATTTTCTTGCAGGTCTGTCATTAATTTATCAAATTCAGAAAGATTTTTCGTTATGTTTGAATTTACTTCGGATATGGGCCTTATAGTAAATTTTAACGAGTGTCGCTTAGCAATCTTGAGTTGGTACCCTTTAGAAATATCCTGCGGTTTTTGAGATAAATATCTTAGAATATTCTTAATCTCATCATCGAATTCTGAACGAAACGCTGTAATTTTCTTTTTAATAAGCTGTCCTTCTTCTGACAAGCTCTTCACATTTGCATCAATCACCGATTGCATCAACTCATCGATTGTAAGCTGATTACTCAAGATTTTTTCCGAAGTAATCTTGTCATCGGGGAATGCAAAAGAAAATGAGACTTTTGACTGGACGCTCTCTAAATAGGAATATACTTTGAAAATTCCATGAGATTGGTGAAGATCACGAGCTAAAAGATCAAGATTTTTATTCAATGTTTCAAGCAGATTATTTGGGTTCTCCTCACTGAATGCTAATTCCGAGATAACTGCATTTACACCGAAAGCAAGAGACGAAAAAAGAGCACGATAAAAAGGAAGTACATCACTGGCTTTTTTTACTGTGAAAGAAAGCGGAGATAATTTGGTTCCGGTCAACTTGAATTTAGTCATCATTTTTTCGATAGTACTGAAATGAGAAGGAGGAATTTCATCTTTCATCGCGGGTAATACATCTAAGATATCAATTTTTGTTTCATTACTTATTAATTTAAAAACGATTTGCATATACTTCCATGCAGAAGGAGTTAATCCTGCAGAAAATTCTTCACAAAAATATCTTATGTAAGGTATTAGTAAATTAGCAAAAATCTTATCTTCGATCATTTTTTCTGCAATTCGCGATAGTGTACCCCCAATATCATAATTTTCGTTTATTCGTGTCGTTAAATGACCTACTTCGGTGTTAAAGGAGGTTATTTCTGGGTTTGCTAAAAAATAAAGGGGAAACTCTTTGAGATATTTACGAAAAATCGCATCTTCAATACGAGAACGAAGGTTTTTCTTAGTAACTTCATGTAAGGAAATATCTTCAAGAAACATTCGAAGATCGTTCTCTTCGAACTCACGGATCACTTCTTGCAATGCAGCATCAAATTTGAAAGTACCCAGGTTTCTTTCAACATACTTTCTTACTTCTTTTAGAAGCGAACTCGCTTTAGAATACATTACAACCGAGTGAGGATATTCACTTGCCAGGAATTCCATTAATTCATGTGTAAATTTTTCTAGTAGATCTTTTCTTTCAGCTTGGATCGTTGGAACAATTTCATGAAACTTTCCTTTTAGATTTGAAATTTTAACCAAGGAAGCAGAGTATTCATAATCACTGATTGATTTTTCAAGGCTTTCTTCAAGTGATTGACTGAAAAGATTATCATTATGAGGGATTGATACTTTTTTCCTGGCTTTCTTTATACTACTCAGAAAGAAATCTAAAACATCCGAGATTCCAAACGCAGTAAATTCCTTCTCTGCACGTTCAACAAGATCAGTTTTTAGGGTCTCCTCAGCAAAGAATGTAACCAATTGCTCATAAAACTCGACAAGAACAGGCGCTACGGCAATATGCTGACGAGAAATTAATAAAAACTGGCCAACAAGTTCATAATCAGGTGTTTTTACAAGAAATCTCCCAGTTTTATTGTTATGACTGCCCCCAACAAAACGGCTCGTATCTCCACCAATTTCTCCACCCAACATCTGTTGTACAGCTGTTAAACCACCTGTATATACTTGTTCGTCCACAGATTTTAATCCTGGTTGTCCTAAAGACACCAGGCTTAATCCTGATAGAGAGGCGAGTGAAACCCATGCAACTGGTTGAAAATCATGGTCTGTCAAAATTGTAACACCTTTAGAGAATCGAAAAAGTTTTCGAGAAAGACAAAAATTCTTGTACCGAATCCGTTAGCAATATTATAAATATAATCTCGTACATGATACATACGTAGAAAATGGGATTTATGATTATTTTACTCCCTCCCCCATAAAATATCTGGTGTAAAGTTGGATGTTTAGAAAGAAATTGCGCGAAATGCTACAACTCATGGGCGTAATGGATATCGATGACGAAATTCTTGATAATCTGCAAAGACAGTTATTTAAATTTCTTGAATTCGATGATTCTCTTGCTGGGGGAATTACTTTTAAAACTGGAAGTATTATCACCACCTTACAGATTCAGAATTATCAAGAAATAAAGGAAACCATATCAAAGAAGTATGAGATGGGAGAAGCACCAGGGAAAATGAATCTACGTCTAACAATGTCAAGTTTTTGTTTATACTTAACAGAGGAGAGAAAGTGCCAAATCACGGATGATAGCTGCCCATTTGAAGTTGGTACACGCTGGTGGGAGTGTGAAATTGTCCAAGCCTCTTGCTTACCAAATGATGAAGAGGAATGGAAATAAGAGGATCTAATCTCTCTCGGTAGGACGAGGTAGATCATGTACAATTGCTTGTAATAGCAAAGACATCCCCGAGTTATTTTGAGGGGACATAGGGTATATTGTTAAATTGTGTTCATTCACTAAATTATTCAAATTCTTGGGAGGTTTTTCTTTTTCCCCTTTTGATCGATTTCCAACAAGAAGGAATTTCATGAAGGGGTTTGCTTCTTTAATAGTCTCAAAAACCTGATTTACATAGATGTGGGATTCCCTATCAGCAAAGTCAAAAATCAATACGACGACTGCTGCATTCTGCAAGAAGTTCTTTATTTGATAATCCAAGCTATTAGATATATCCCAGAATTGGAGATAGTAATTGTGTTTCTGATACTCTAATTCTAAATTATAATAGTAAATTCCAAGAGTAGGTACATATTCTGTATCAACATTTGAAGCAACTAGTCTTCTTATAATTGAGGTTTTCCCAACTCCTTGTTTTCCAAGGAATACTATTTTATAATACGGATGAAAACCATTTACTTGTGTCGGGGAAGACAAAAAAACTCACACGCCTTCAGAGGATTTCCGATTTAAATAAGATTTGAGCTTGATCTGATTTTTTTTCCTCAGTCCATAACTTGAAAGGAATAGTTCGTGTTTTTTCTCCCTCTCTGATAATAATACCTTGATATTTCTTTAAAATTTGTTTAGATACCCACGAAAATGCTTGAGCGACAATATAAATACTTGAAATACCCTTAAATTCATCTAATGTTTGATTTAATATTGGGCTTACGATTTTACTTATATCGTCAATATCGACAGTTTCTTGTATGCAAAAAATCCAAATCATCATACCTTGATGATCATAAGCGATTAGGTCAAATGGACCGCTTTCTATTAATGCCCCAGATGGCTGAATAAAAACAATATCTCCAATATTTTCAGAGTAAACAGTGAATCTTAACGCTATTCCTCCTTCGATAGAAGGATCGCGACCAATTATTATTGCATACAGTATTTCAATGAATTTTGGTTGTAAGCTGGCAAGTGTGAGAAGAATTTCTTCTCGTTCTCCAGATAGGTTAGAAATAATCGTCTCGCTAATCCCATACTCCCGGGCAAAATTTCTGATAACCTGTGGTGATAACCCTGAAATATGACGGATTTCATCAATCAGTGAGCGGTGATAAGTACTTACAGATTTAATATCGTATAACATTGAAAGCGATTTAAGAGACGCTAAATCCTTTTTGGGAATAAATTTTTGTTTATAAGAGAGACGACTAGAATGTGATTGATTCTTCAAGGAGAAACGAGCTTGAAGCATACTAATTTCTTCAAGAGATTTTGTCAGTAGAGGAGTATTGCAATCCACACAAGAATAGGAAACGCTACTAGCGGCAGAGAAGTGTTGAATTACTCCTACATCACAGAAAAAAGCTTTCCTGCAGGTAGGGCAATAATTAGCTTCGAATTGATCTGAAATATCACGACTTGGCCCCCCTTCAAAGACACATGGTCGGCAATCACTATCACAATGAATCTTCATGGTTCTAGCACCTGAGCGAAATCTCGGAAGAAGGGTTATTTCTTAATTCTCCCACTACTAGGAACTTCTACGATCTATTATTTAAAAATTTTGTGGTTCAAATTATACTCAATTGATACTTTGCACAAGGATTACTCTTTAATTAAATCTCTGAGGTGTAAAACTCTTTTTATTTACAGAATAAATTTATAATTTCGCAAATATTCTTCCCGAATATAGACATCACGTAGCGTTGATAAATTATGGAATTTATGCGACAAACACACCAATATAGCTTCTTAATACGATTATTAAAAGGTGAAGATCTACTTCTATCATTAGAAAAGTTTTGTGAGAAACATCCAGATATTGGAGCTGGGTCGATTTATGGGATAGGGGCTGTATCACAAGCAATATATGGGTTTTTTAACGGAGAAAAATATCTAGAAACTATTTTGGAAGAAAATCTTGAAGTACTGTCGATAATTGGTAATATTGCAGAGAACCAAATTGTTCATCTTCATGGAATTTTTGGTAGAGTCGATGGAACTTGTGTGGGGGGGCATATTTTACCAGGGTGTATTATTTCGGTTACCTGTGAGCTTTCTGTCATGGTATTCAAACCTAAAGTTATTCGTGAATTAGATTCCGAAACAAACTTGAAACTCCTATCGCTTCCAGAAAAAATGTGAATATTGAGATGAAATAATATGCGACAAATAATTCAAACAGGAAAGATTGTTGGACCATATTCTCCAGCGATAGTTGCTTCAGGAACAAATTTTATCTTTCTTTCAGGACAAATTGCCACTGACCTAGATGCAAACATTATAGTTCAAACACAACAAATAATGAAGAAGATAGAAAATTTATTAAAGAATGCGGGTGCTTTTATGAGCGATGTGGTCAAAACTACAATATATCTCACAAATATTGAGGATTTCAAACAAGTTAATGAGGAATATGCAAAATCATTCCCAAGTGACCCTCCAACTCGATCAACTTTACAAGCAGCTGCGCTACCTTTAAATGCAGGATTAATGATAGACGTTATTGCTATGCGTTGATTGATTTTCCTGAAGTGTAATCCAGCTAATTTATTTTTAAATTTATAATAAAAAGGATTTATGGAGAATTGGGAATGATTTGCTGGACTGGCAAGTCATTCCCGCTTTGTGTACTAGAGGTGAATCATTATTGTTACTCTTACGCGAGAATAATCAACAATCGATTCAGGTGGACCCATAAAATGAATTATGTACTTCCTTAAACATTAGCATTCTTAAGTAAAATGATTGTGGCAAATTAAAAAACTGATCTTGTCTTCAAATGTTACTGTGAATGAATTCCTGACTAAGAAACTTAATTATTTATCTAAGATTATAATATTCTCATTTTGCTAGCTTCTTACTTGCGATATTAGCGGCTACTAAAATTGGATCCCAAACTGGGGCGAATGGAGGAGCATAAGCCAAATCTAATGACTGAACATCCTCAATTTTCATCTTTGCAGACAAAGCTGTGGCCAAGGTATCAATTTTTTTTGCACCAAGCGCAGTAGGAGCAGTTATTTCCGCTCCCAATAGAAGATGACTTTTAGGGTCGAAAACCAAAAAGACTGACATCTTCTTTGTACCCATATAATGAGCAATCTCATTATTTTCAATCAGTATAGATTCTGCATCAAAACCCATTTCTACAGCCTGTTCTAATGAAATTCCAGTTCTCGCGCAATAAAGATCAAGAACTTTAAAGATTGAAGTTCCGACGATACCCGGATAAGGGCTAACTTCTTTCCCAGCAATTATTGATCCAGCTAAACGTCCCTGTTTATTTGCAGCAGGCGCTAAAGGATAATATACATGTTGTTTCAAAATTTGGTGGTATGATGCAATACAATCACCAGCTGCATAAACATCAGAAATATTAGTTTTCATATATTCATCTGTTAAGATTGCCCCATTTGACAGCATGTGTAACCCTTTATTCATAAAGATGTCAGTTGCAGGTGAAACACCTATGGAAATTTGTAATAAATCTGTTTCTATTGAGGAATGATCATCAAGATAAATTTTAATTCTGTCCTTTGATAGACCTTCTAGTTGACTTACTCTTTTCCCAAGGATAGCCTTAATCTCATGAGATTTCAGCTCTTTAAGTAAATATTCTTGGCTTTGTGATCGAAAAACAAGACGAGGCCCAATAATCGTAATATCATTAATGCCTTGTGCTTTATATGCTTCCAACATCTCTAATCCTATGTATCCTGCTCCGATTATGGCCACAGATTGAATTTTATGGTTAGGGGTCTTCAAGAAAGTTCTTAATTTTTCAGCATGACTAAGATTATGTACGAAAAATATTCGTTCATGTTCAAGATTTAATTCTGGGGAGGAGGTTGCGTGTGCTCCAGTAGCGATAATTAGTATTTTATAAGAACGATTATACTGAGATTTTGTATTCTTATCTAAAATTGTTAAGGTTTTTGAGTTAAAATCAACATCAATTACCTCGTTCATCAAATGAACGGGTATTTTTCTTTTCTTCTCAACTATTTCAGGCGTGAGAGTGATTAAACTATGAAGATTTTCAACGGTTTCTGAAACATAGTACGGGATACCGCACGAACCGAATGAGATATATTGATCTTTTTCATATACATCGATCTGCCAATCGTGGTGTATTCTCCTGATAGCACTAGCTGCACTTAAGCCAGCAGCATTTCCTCCTATGACTACTATTTCCATTTTTTTTCACCTTTAAGATTCGATTGTGAAATATAAACGTCTATTATTTTTTCCTTTATTCACAAGTTTTTTAATCTTTATATTACCTATTTCCTTTAGCGATCTGACATGACACCCGCCATCAGGTTGTCTGTCAAAATTTTTGATATCAACAATTCTTAATTTTTGAATATTTTTAGGTAAACCCATTGCTAGTTTCGTTAGATCAGGATCTGACTCAACATCCTTCCTATCAAGAGAATACACTTCAACAGAATGATCTTTGGAAATTATTATGTTCGAATTGTTAACTTCTTTTTCGATAAGTGCTCGGTCAAAGTTTTCCAAATTAAAATCCACTCTTCCTTGGTCAATTGAAATCTCATTCCCAGTTATTTTAGCATTTAAATTATGATAAAAAGCGCCAGATATTACATGGGCAGCTGTGTGATATCGCATCAATGTGTAACGGCGATCCCAATCTAATTTTCCAATTATTTTATCACCCACTTTTAAACCTGGCTTATCTACTTCATGAGAAATTTTACCACTAAATTTGCCTACATAAACAACATTAAACTCATCATTGTCACGGATAAGGTGGCCTTCATCATTAGCAACTCCTCCCGACTTAGGATAAAAGGCTGTTTGATCAAGTACAATGAATTTATCATCAGTTACAGAAATAACTTCCGCTTCAAACTCTTTTTGGTACATATCGGTAAGATATATTGTTTCGACCATTTTGAATCGCTTTCCAGACAGTGAATTCTATTTAGATTATAAATAGACGAAAATTGATATTCCTAGTAATCCTATCCCTACGAGCTTAAAAATTAAATTCCCTAAAAACGAGTCCCATCCAAAATTGGCAAATGATAGATGAAAGAGTCCCATCCAAACACCTCCTGAATTAAATGCATCAACGAAAACGTGAATAAAAAGAGCTCCAAATACCGAGATAATAGCTACCAGGAATATTGGGGAATCAGATACATAGAAACACAAAAATATTGGAACTCCATATAGTAAATTGTGTGAAAGAATACCTCGATGGGGAATAACCTGATTAAAAGTAATTTTCGCAATTTTTTGATCAAAATCGGGTAGACGAGAAAATATTGGTGCTATTATAAATGTTCCGATTCCCCATAGACCTAGGGATATCTGTAAGTAAGCTAAAACAGCACTAACAAGTCCTACTCCGAAGAAGACATGAGTTAGACCTTTCATTTAACTTCACATAAATTGTGAGAGTATAAAAATTTCTCTCTTCTCATATTATGGAATACAATATTTTTGATCGCAGAGTTTAAATCCTATCTTCTGCAGTGTGACCTGTAAAACACTATTCAGCTCTCAAAAGAAGATATAACATTTAGGTAGAATAATATTGGATCCAATGAAGAATAGTGAATTCAAAAAATCCTTCGGTGCATTTAACACTCCAAGTTCACTCGCATTTGAATTGACGAATCGAGCCATTCAACAAGCAATTATATTTCAAATGCGACGTAGGTTTAATGTTTCACATTCATCTGTTGAAAATATTATCAATTCAGGCAATACCAAAGTCTTACAAGAACTATTGTCGTACATACTAAGCTTTACGATCCTTGACGGTTCAGTAGGACAAGGAGAATTTATAATAACGTCCTATCATTTATTACTTGGAGTTTCTGATTCTATAACTCAACGACTTGCCGAATTAGGAATAAATAAGACAAAAAATTATCGAAGGAAAATATTAAACAACCTGTATGGCATGGAAATAAATTCTAGAACTCTGCTTGGATGCCAAGAAATTTTAAAAGGGCATTCCTGGGATATAGACAAAGAAATTATTCCAAAGTGGATGAAGAATAATCTAGTGAGAGGGAATTTTCTAGAAAGTGATTTCACTTCTTGGAAAAAGATACCTGAGAATTTTCCTGGATTCGACCTCATTATCGGAAATCCACCTTGGGGAAGTCAATTAACAAAAGAGGAAAGAGCTCATTATTTCAAAAAATTTAAACTATCAGGTTCAAGACGAAATTTGAACTCGTTTGAACTATTTGTATATCAAAGCACATATTTACTAAGATCAAATAGTGGTTACTTGGCATTATATCTCCCAAAAAACTTAACACGGTCTAATCAATATGCAAATCTGCGAAAATTCATTCTCCATAACTATCGGATTAAATCTCTGTTTTTTCACGATTTATTTGAACATGTAACACAGGAATTCATATCAATTGTAGCTCTCTTCACTGACAAAATCAAATCCAAGAATGAAATTCTTGTAGATAATGAGGAAAGAATTCTGCAAACTGTCTACATGACCAATACTGATTATATATTTACGAACATAACTGATAAAACATCTTTCCAAGTATTAGATCAAATTAAGAAAAATGCAAAAGGATTAGAAGAATATGTAACAATACAGCGGGGTGAAGAGCTAAGTAAAAAAGGAGGAGTAATGTACTGTAATTTCTGTACATCGTGGGTACCATTATCAAGTAGAAAACCTAGAGTTGAATGTCCTCAATGTCATGAGATTCTAGATAAAAGTCAATTATTGATCCAATTCCTAATAAATCCCAGTAAATCGTCAGAGCATATTACACCAATACTTACGGGTGATGATTTTAACCATTATTATATTAAATCTACTCATTTTTTTAATGACACAATAGAATTTAAATCTAAAAAGAATCGAAATGTCTACAAATCACCAAAAATTGTGTTACAGAAAATAAAGCAATTTCCCTGTGCTGCAATTGATTTAAATAACACTCTTACAACTCAGAATGTTTACAATATACGGTTAAAGGAACAATGGCGAAGAAAACCAATTTATCTTTACTACATTTTAGCAATACTGAATTCTAGTCTTATGCATTGGTATTATGAAAATCAATTCAACCTTGGATCAAAATATACAAATGCAATTTCAATCAAAAATCTGAAACGTCTTCCAATTCGACCTCCAGAGGATAATGAAAAGATTCTCGGGACAATTGAAACTCAATTCAAGAATTCTCACCCATCAACACAGCCTCGAATTATGCAGAAAGACGAAATCGACGATTTAATATTAGAACTATATGAATGTTCTTCGTATAAAGAACTACTGTTGGTTTCAGACTAACTTGAGAGACGATACTCTCATTCTTGTGTTTCTAAGTAAGAATCTAGTGTATTCTTCTGATTATATTTGTATAGAGATTTCCCAAACAACGCTTTCTTTTCGATAATGGGTTTATATTCTTCTCTAAGTTCGAATCCTATTACATCCCGTTCAGTCTTACGCGCTGCTAGAATCGTCCCTCCAGATCCAGAAAATACATCTCCTACTAGATCACCTACAGAACTTGAGGTTAGAATTAATTTTTCTAGGAGAACTATGGGAAGTTGGCAAGGATGTCCCTTAATACGATGAGGGTCATTCCCTCTATTGTATTCCTGCCAAAAGAAAACATCTTCATCATAATGCTTTTGTTTATAGAACTGATATTTCTTACGATTTTTTACAAGCAATAAAATATGGTAATGACTTGTAACAAAGCGACGTTTCGTGTAGACCCCCCATGAAAAATGCCAAATCGCATGATTTAGCATATGAAAATCTGTGGTTTCAAGTGCATTTAAAATGTATTGAAGATTAGTCCATCCAGATATAATATAAAGACTTCCAGTTGGACTAAGCGCATTATAACAATTTAAAATCCATTTTTTTGAAAATTCGTAATAATTATCAGTAGTATAATCGTCATTATATAGGTGATATTCGTCTGCTCCATATTCATGAGAAGATTTGCTGAAGGAAATTCCAAATGGAGGGTCAGCAATGATTAAATCAAACAAACGTTTTTTTGCCATATTAGGTAGAGCATGGTTAACATCTCCTATTACTAGTTTGTATTTGGATTCGTCGCTCATGCTATACACTCAATATCAGGCAATAATTTTACTCGAGTAAAGGTCTTTACAACTTTTTCTTAGATCAGATTTAGCAATTGAGTCTGACCAGTTTACTGGTTGTACCTTTGAAATAAGCTCCAAATATTCACCAAAGAATACAACTATCACATTATTTGTATGTATTGTGAGACCTATCTCAGTATAATAGGTAAATTTCTTATCATAATTCTTGCTTAACCGTTCTACAAATTCTGATAAATTATGGGGTTTTTTCCTTTTTTGTTGATTCTGCTGGCAGACAAGAATTAAATCATAAGACACGGCTTTCTTATTTTGGATATTCAGAACATTCAAGGCTTCACTCTGCAAAACATGCGTTTTAACCACGCTAAAACCAGACGATTCAATTACTTCAGCAAGTTTAAACCAAGTATCAGGATTACCATGATGAAATGTAAATACAAACAACCCACCTGGGATGAGCTGTTTCTTACAGCTTCTAAAAATATTAAAGAGTTTGGAATAGTAATCAGTACCTCTATTTTTTGTTTCAATTGCCTCTCCCAATTTTGGAGTCTCAACTGGAATAAAGAAGGGATATTTTTCCTGTAATATTAATCGAATCCAAACATATAAGAAATCAGATAGTTCTGAATAATTTACATTATCAGCATACGGGGGATCAGAGATCAAAAGGTCAACGCCATTTGTAAACAAGGGAAGTTTTTCAGAGTCTTGACAGAGAAGAAGTAAATTACTTTTTTCATCAGGAAAATGCTCAATTTCTCCATTGTATACTTTTCCATCAATTTTACCAGATACGATTCTTCGACGCTTAGAGATCTTTTCTTTGGAATTTATAGACGTAAAATTATAGGGTTCAAGGTTGTACTTCTTCCCTTCTAGTAATCTTTTGAGGCATTTGATCCAAGTTCCACGTCCATATCTCGTCCCCCACACATTATTTTCTGCAAATGTAGACAAAGGGTGAAAATCATGGCGAGAAAATATCCCCTCGACTTTTTGCCCTTTAGGAGAATACCTTGTAAACGAATTGTTGTGATTTAAGAGGTTTAGAAATGCCGCTAAAAACATCTCTTGGAGATGTTCTTCTTCAATGTCTTTAATGAAGTTTAAAATTAAACTCAAAGTTAATAATTGACGGTATGTAAATAGGTCAGCCCATTTAGTATAGTTATGATTTAATAAAACCTTTGTTGTCATGCCAATCGGGATATCTTCTTTTGGCCAAAGAAAGATGCCTGAATAATTCTTCCAGTGATCTTCAGCCTTTTTATAAAGATCTCTGTCTGTTTGTGAAACTCTTTTGATAAATTTATATCTAGATTTTGCAAGGTCTGAATCAGGATCTTTCTCATTTGCACAGTGACAACAATATCCTTCAATGGCAAACGGTTTGCAAGCGAGAGGAGTCTTAATCGAACGAATAGAGTTTAAGATATTGACAGAATTTCCACAATCTGGACATTCGAGCAATTTTCTACCCTTTCTAAAACCCGCACTCGGTTTGAATTTTTGAGTACATTCAGGACATCTATTATCTGATGTGATCGGTTTATTTGAAGGAAATACTGCATAACATGAGGGACAGAGAAGGATTGCCTCATTAGCCAAATAACCGACAAGAAAATTACGAAACATAGGGATGAGTGAATTACATGTCGGACAGGGTAAGCATTTGACCCAATGAGTGTAAATTATATCAGCGGGATTCTCACATACTGGACAGGAGGTTTTATACCATTTTTTCACATCATTTTCAAGGTTTTCTTCACATTTTGTGATTAAACCTTGAAGTTCTTCTATATCGACCATAGCACTCTCAGTTTTAGTGATAAACCATGCAACTGGATTAATATCAACTCCGATACATTGCATACCAAGCCTTAAAGCTTCTATAATTGTTGTTCCTCCTCCCATAAATGGATCAAGAATAGTTATATCTTTGAAACTATCCTTAGCATTATAAAATTCGTCCATGAAATTCTCTGATGAATTAAGAGTACAGCTAAGGAGAATGGCCCTAAAAATAGCCGAAGATCGTCGGGCAAACCATTTAGAAATCTGATAAATAGGTTTATAGCTGCTGCGTTCAGGTATGGCGAGTTGACTTATTTCAATGATTGGAAAAGTGGTTTCAATCATTTTTTTAGTCATAAAATCAAGACCAAATCATGAAGCGCTTTCTATGAACTTGATAAAGTCATTTGGGGTCTTAAAAACATGATCAGGCTTGCTTTGGAGGAGCTTTTCCAACTCAACTGCTCCCCATTCGGCCCCAGCGGTTGGAATACCTGCAGCCTTTCCTGCAATGATATCAAGATGGCTATCCCCAATAAAGATTACTTTATCCGGATTCAGATCTAAATCTTCTAATATAAGGAACAGTGCATCAGGATGGGGTTTTGAATTTTCCACATCACTTCCAGTATAGATAAGGTCGAAACAATCAGTAATATCCAATTCTTCCAAAGAGATGGTATTAGTATAACGCGATTTACCAGTAAAAATTACTAGATATTGAACATATTTCCGAAAGTCATTCAATTCCACACGAGAAAAAAAACCCGTTTTTGTATGAGTGTTACGATACTTAATGAGAAATTCTGACCAAGCTTCGTCAACTACCTCGGGTGGAAATACTTTTCTAAAGATTTCATCTCCAGGTGGACCCCATAATGACAAAACTTCATTCCTAGACATACTTTTTGCTGGTCCAAGATATTTTATTACAGTATCCTGAAATAGGGATACTATAAAATTTGTATTGTCAAGTAATGTCCCATCCACATCGAATATGATACACTGAATCTTAGGCATGATCAAATTTGTCAGAACACTAGTTTTTATCAGTACTGGTCGGGAAGAAAAAGGGTTCAATTTCATCACATTCATCAATTTCACCGCTCTCTCTTTGTCTCAAGTTTATAAGAGTGAAAATTCCAAAAAGGAATGGGAATGCGTATCAAGAAAAACCCTCAACCCCAATTAGCTATCCGAATGCAAATGAAACCTAGGCCAATTTTCACCGATTTGTGCACCTGTGCCAAAAATCTCTATAATCGAGCGACATATGAGGTACGACAAGAATTTTTCAGTACAGGGAAATGGATCCAATATACCAACCTATATCATCGCCTCAAGCACGAACCAGTGTATCTAGCATTAAAAGACATGTCTGATAGCTATTTACCCCAACAGGTCCTACGACAGGTAGAACAAACTTGGCGCAGCTTTTTTAACGCGCTGAAAGTTTGGAAAAAGGATCCTGGCCGGTTTCGAACCCGCCCCCGAACCCCTAGATATAAACCCAAGAACGGAATGTATATGCTGAGCTTTCCCCGGCGCAGAGTTCGAATCCGTAATAGCCAAATTCTATTTACTCGAAATCTCATGGCACGAGGGTTTCCGACCTTTCCCCTGGATTCTCTTCCATTGACAGCGGAAGCATGTGTTGGGGCGCGGTTAGTGCCATTTTATGATCGCTTTGTGGTAGAATTACTCTATGAAGTACAAGCGCAACCATTTCCTTCCTCTGATTTTCCATCCCGAACTATGGGAATAGATCTCGGTCTTACCAATCTCGTAACTACGTCAGACGGCTTACTCGTCAAAGGCGGGGTAGTTAAGACCATTAATCAGTGGTATAACAAGCAACTTGCGCATTATCGATCCTTAGCCACCATCTGTAATCATCAGTATACTACTCGTCGTATACAACGCCTACATCGTAGACGGATTAATAAGCTCCACGATATCTTCCATCAAATCTCCCGTCGAATAATCAACTACTGTTTAGAGCAGAAGATAAAGACCTTAGTCATTGGTTATAATGCGGGATGGAAACAGCACTGCAACTTAGGAAAACGGATAAATCAGTCGTTTATTCAACTTCCCTTCTCCCAATTGGTTCAAATGCTTGAATACAAGGCTAAACTTGTTGGAATGACCGTAGTACGGGTAGACGAAGCGTATACCTCCCAACAATGTAGTAAGTGTGGCCATGTAGATAAGCGGAATCGAACATCGCGAGGTTCCTTTTGTTGTCAGAGGTGCGGGGTTCATCTGAATGCCGATTATAACGCGGCTCGGAATATTCTTCAACGTTATCCTACAGACTCCCAAGTAGTCCCAACGGATAGTATCCATTCTAGTGTTACTAACCTGCCGGATAGCGGATGTGTGACTCATCCTGTCCAGAACTCGTTTTCAAGAGTTGTCTGACAATTTTAGTCATGATTCCTCACCGTACCTTTTTATTATATATTTTTAACTTAGAAAAATGGATTGAGAGAGTGGATAGTGATGAAAGATTCAGGAAAGATTGATCCTCGGAATAAGCTAAACGCACTCTCGGGGAAAGAGTGGATTCGTTTTACAAAATCTTGGTTTATAGCCGATGGTAGACCAAGTGACATTTCACATGAGATTGATTTACATCCTGCGTCATTTCCTCCCTCTATGATAGAAGAATTCATCGAATTTTTCACGAAACCTGGTGAAATAGTACTAGATCCATTTTTGGGGACAGGGTCGACTTTAGTTGCCTGTGAAAACACAGCAAGAAAGGGTATCGGTATAGAACTTTATCCTAAGTATTTTAAAACTGCAAAATCTAGAACAAAGTTCCCTGTTCTTGAAGGTGATGTCCGAATACTTCTACCCACTTTAGAAAAACAATCTTTTTCTCTTTGCATCACCTCTCCTCCATATTGGCGAATATTAAAGAAAAAAAAAGATTATAATCAACAAGAACGCTTAGAAAAAGGTCTCGACCTCCAATATGGGCAAAATCCTCTTGATTTAGGAATGATAGAAGAAAAAGAAGAGTTCCTAAATGAATTGGTAGATATATTCACTAAAATTCATGAACTATTACTTCCCCAAGCCCATCTAATTGTATTTATCCAAAATGTCAGGGATAAGGGAGAAATGATACCTCTCGCCTTCGAACTCCCCCTACGTCTAACAAAATGGTATTCCTTTTTGGGAGAACGAATTTGGTTACAAAATCAGAAAAATTTGAGACCGTATGGCTATCCATATAGTTTTGTTTCCAATATCCATCACCATTATGCTTTAATATTGAAGAAACGGAAGTAAGAAAAGCAACAAGAAAAACTAGGAATGAATAATATGAAACTAACACCGTATGGTGGTATTGATGAAATTGGGGGTAATTGTTTCCTTCTTGAGGAAGAAAATGCCAGTATCCTTTTAGATTTTGGTCGTTCTTTTAAAAATGAAGGGATTTATTACGCAGGATATTTACAACCACGTACAAGCCAAGGGTTAACCGATTTCCTGGAATTTAATATTTTGCCTAAAATGAATGGATTATACTCCGATGACTTCAATGTAAGTTTTCCGGGAGATATTAAGAACATTCATGGTTGTTTCTTATCACATGCTCATATGGATCACTACGGCAACATTCATCTCCTATCAGAAGATATTCCTGTCTATATGGGGGAAACTGCAAAAACTATACTAACCTCTGTACAGGAAACCTCACGACCTAGATTTGGAAGACCGTTTATTCGACCCCCGTCTGATAATACTTCATCTAATGTGCGAACATTTCGTACTGGAGATACAATCCAGATTTCGGGATTAACCATTACCCCAGTACATGTAGATCATTCTATCCCAGGAGCTTATGGTTTTATAATTGAAGATCGTAAAGAAGATTTAGTGATAGGTTATTCAGGTGATGTGAGATTACATGGATGGCGAAAAGATCTTACAACTGACTTCATTAATATCGCTAAGAAGAAAGGGGTAAAGATCTTATTAATGGAAGGTACCAATGTTGATGAGGATTTTGAATTAAATGAGCCACAGGTACAACAAGATGTATCAGAAACTATTCAAATGACCGAAGGTTTGGCAATTGCAAATTACACTTTAAGAGACATAGACAGGTTTAGAAGTTTCTATTTTGCTGCCACAAAAAACTCACGAAAACTCATGATTAATTTGAAACAGGCACACTTGCTGAAATTATTGCAAAAAGATGTACATTTGGATATCCCATCCTTTGAAGACCCTAATATCGAGGTTTATCAACGACCAAAAGGACGATACTATCGCTGGGAACAGGAAATTATTAACGATCCTTCCATCACAATTATTGATAATCCTAATTTTGCTCAAGAAGAATATATTTTCCATTGTGATTTTTGGAACCTAACGGATTTAATTGATATTAAACCAAAATCAGCTACTTATTTCTATTCACATGGAGATCCTTTCTCTGAAGAGGGATTAATTGACTATAAACGAATGATGGAATGGGTTGAAGCTTTTAAGCTTGATTTCCATCAATTTCATGCTTCAGGGCATGCCCCTCGCAAGGATTTAAAGCATATCGTTGAAGAAATTGCCCCAGAAATCTTAATCCCTATTCATAGTGAACATCCAGAAAAGTATAAAGATATTGTTGACATTCCGTTGATACTCCCCTCGCGTGGACGTAGCCTGTATCTTGGACAGTAGTAATAATAGGTAAGAGGATCTCTAGGTTTACATACTTAAGAAAAAAAACCGAAAAAAGTCTCAAACCCCACAGTCATATCTACAAAGTCGACTAAACCAAACGCGAACGTAATCGCGAATAATTTAGTAAATAAGCGTCGGTCTTTCCTTGGAAAAATGACAATTAACGCATAAAACCACATCCAGTACCAAGGAAATGCTGTTGCATATATTTTTAAGAATAAAAGGAGTAAGAGTAAAGGAATCCAATATCCCCTACCTATTATTCCTTGGATATCGAATGAGATCTTTCTATTTTCTAAAACTGGTTTTAACCAAATAAAAATACCCAATAGTAGCATTCCAGTTGATAGAATCGATGATATATACAATTTCGATATCAACAAAGGATTAGAGGGGATTTGCCCAGAGTATAGAGATAAGTTCCCAAAAAAACTAAAGTATGACAATATAAACTGGGAAAAGAATAGTGGGAAGGACAATAAAATTAAACAACCAACAAGATAACCAAGGCCACTCAACATTTTTTTCACCGAACCGATATCCTTCACAAGTAAATACGGAAGAATAAGCAATGTTACATATTTCCAGTGGAAACCAAGGCCAACGGCCAAATAACTCGCTTGATTATTACGAGAATACAATGCTATCGAAATTAAAAAGAAAAAAATGGTAATAGAAGTAGATTGTCCTTCAATAGCAGAGAAGGGAATAGCAAATAAGAGATAGGAGAGAGTAAATCCTTTTTCAAATAATTCAGATTTCTCACTACCATTTTCATTAGGCGAAAACCGCTTCAATAGCTCAAAAATCAAGATCGTATTAAATATATCAAAGATTGACAAAATCCATTTCGCTGTGATTTGAGGAAAGGGCAGGGCCGCAATTCCAACCCAAAATAATAACTGGAGAGTTGGATAATCAAAAGTTGTATTTGGATATGATAGAATCCCCGAGGTGGGATCACCAATCGAGTAATTAGGATCGATCTCGAGTGGCGTCATATCATAAACCTGAAAACCATGTTTCCAAAAGGCTTCCCCATAAAAAAGGTTCCTTTCAAAATCACTCGAGAATAATGGAAGGAAGAATACCCCCAAAACTAAGTGGAGAGAAATTAGAAAAAAGAATATGTATTTCAGAGACCCTAAATCGTGTAAAAAGGCCTTAATAGATTTTCTACCCTTATTCACACTTTCAAGCAATAGGGCTACCATTATACATCACTCACAAATGGTTTAGAAAAAACAAATTCCATCTAGATGTAAATCTTTTCTTATTTTTATCAGTTATTGCTATTGTCAAGACCCCACATAAGTGTTAAAAGATCTAAAATCATTTTTCCAACGATAACCTTATCTTTTACCTACCTAGATAATTCCAGCTACTCCATTTGTTGTCAATATTCGTTGAATAAGACTATATTTGGTAAGAGGACTGTAAAATGAGATTTCGGATTAAGAAATGAATGAATAACACTATAGCTGGACTAAATCAAATGAAATGTGCAATCATCATAATAAATTAGGATATTGAGGACATGATTCTCATAAAGTGCGGTAGATGTAAAATAAATATTAACATAATAATTAAATAGATATTTCTATTTTAAGTCGGTTTTTCTAATATACAAAGAAAATTCAAATAATTTAAATAGTTCGAATATATATTACATCACTAGAGGCTTCTTAGTTGGATTCTCCTGGAAAATTATTTCTAGAAGGTAAAAAACACTCGCGGCATTGGCGTGAGCAATTAAATTTTAGTCAGATGCTTAATAATGTTTTTCAGGATGACTTCCCTATTTCTTTTCCTCAGTGTTATATCAATACTTCTGAAATTCAGAGATTAAGCCATTTACTTGGACAAATGGTAAATGCTACGCCTTTACCAAATGAAATCCTTTCCTTAACACTTTTGGGGCCACGAAGAATCGGAAAATCTTCTGCTGCACGTTTTATTTCGCAGGAAATTAATAGTATCGTCGGTCCTAACTATTCTCGTTATGTTCAGTACGATCATAAATTTTGGGAGTGGTGGGAAGAGACAGATTTTTCCTCGACGCAGATATTCTTCTTGGATGATATCTTTCCAATTTGGGATGATTTATCATTTACTTCCTTCCAGGATCTTCTCCGACGCTCTAGCCATGATAAAATAGTTATTGTGACATTATTAAATTCAATTGAAGATCATTGGTTAAGAAGACGGTCAAAAAGTGAGGAGTTAGTATTATTTGACCATAAACCACTCTTCTTCCATTATAAAAAGCCTAGTCATACCGAAATCGTCCAAATATTAAAGGAAAGGATGGATTTCCTTGAAAGTACACAATTCCTACCTATGAATATATTGCGCTATGCAGGTATTCTATCATTGGGTCTTCCAGGACTTGCTCTTTGGATAATTAGAAATATCCCCCTCAAAGTTATTGATCGAAACAAGGTCCAAAAAATTACTCTCGATGATTTTCAAAGTGTAGTATCCAGATTGAGTTTCGAGAAAGCTCTAAGACTCATTATCGATAATAATGCTCGAATCGTTCAAGAAGAAAAAGATGAATCTGGAGGAGAGTTCTGGCCTATAATAGATCCATTAAAAGCCATTTCTCCATCATTTACCCGTTCTTTAACTCGTATAAAAAAGAACGCACTTCCTAAGAAGGAAATTTTAGAGGAGATGATCTTTCTTGATTATTTAGAGGGTTCAATTCAGCGATCAGAGCTCCAGGAGAGGTCAGGAATTAAAGATTCTTCCTTAACGTATCAATGTCAGACCCTTTTGAAAGCGGGAATCATTTCCTATTTCAAGGAAGGTAGAGAAGTTTACTACCGTCTTTCCTCCCCTATGAAAGAAACATTAGAGCTTTTGTTCTTTGAATAATGATAATTAATTCTAGGTCGTTTTAACCACCGAGGATTGACCTATTTTGTGGAGATTCTTATGGACCGAAAGTGGTACAGCGTCCAATAACCACAAGGTGTCAGTTTCATCAAATACAAACTCAATCATATAGCCTACCTCAAAATCATCATGAATTTTTTTAGCTAATTGAGCTAGAGTTGAAATTTTTGCTTGATCTAGCGAAAGTACATTTCTTTTCGCTGGATCGTTTTCGATAATTTCCAATTGATGATTTTCGGGAGATATTTGAAAAATTTTTCCTTTGTACGCATTAAATGTTTCGATAGGTTCTCCAATTTTTGTCTCGGATGGATCTATGATGACATGGTCAGGGAAAATTCCATCCTCAGAATGGTGAACTTGAGCTCCCCAATTGGCTTCAATGTGGATTTTCTCTTCCTTATTACCTTTTTCGATATACATTATCCCACTGATATTAGCCTGCACCATTTTTTCGACAATAACAGCCACCCAAACGCTATCAGGGGCAAGACCCACATTTATCAAATCTTTCAGTACATCAGCTGTATACGCTGATGCCCAACAATTCTTTACGACACGAATAATTTGGCTGATATCATTCATATTGAAATGTACTCCCCTTCCAGAACAAACATGTCGCGATGACCCTTCTACATTAGCCGAAGTCCGAACAATTAATGCCTGAGAAGGAGAATTTTCTAAAAGTGAAGTTATTGCATTAGCTATTTGATTTGCCATCTGCATTGGGACAGGACTAAAATTAATTAAATCCTGAATTTCTTGCGCAGTTTCGTTAATCGTTGCAGGGGAAACTTGCTCAATTAACTGATCAATTCGTTTCGTCCCTGGAGCGGTATTAAGATATCGTTTGAAAACCTTTGTAGATATTACAATACCCTTAGGAACGTGATACCCTCGTGCCATTAAGCGTGAGAGGGAACATGCTCTATCGCCAAATGTATCAGCTCGAGCATAATCTACCTCAGATAATTTGCGAATTGGCGCCAACTCGTACATTTGACAACTCATCCCTGTTTCCGAAGCATTGGAGAAGTAGTTTTTTGTTTAGATTTGAGGATGAATGGAAGTAAGTTCTAGTGAAAGGTACTTTCCACACTCCTTTCAAGTAGTTGTTTTTATGACTTAGGTGTTTAAATTTCTATCGTCTTTCTCTAATTTCAGAAAAATTAGAGAAATTTACTCAGATTGAGGAATTTGGTCGAAAGAAAAGAAATTAGAATTAATGTCCTAGGCGAGGATCTTAGTATTCTGAGCACTAGGAGAGTAATATCGGAGTAAGAGGCTATTTGAAACTACAGATACCGAGCTGAAGGCCATTGCTGCAGCAGCTATCTCAGGAACGAGTAATACGCCGAATGGAAGGAATAAAACACCTGCTGCTAAGGGAATGCCGAGAACATTATAAATAAATGCCCAGAAGAGATTCTGCTTTATTTTTGAAAGAGTTTTACTACTTAATTGAATACTTGCTACTACATCCCGAAGATCTTCCTTAATAAGGACAATATCTCCAGTTTCAATAGCAATGTCGGTACCACTTCCTATCGCAAACCCTACATCAGCCTGTGCTAAAGCAGGAGCGTCATTAATCCCATCACCCACCATACCCACGAATTTACCTTCTTGTTGTAAATTTTTAACTATCTGAGCCTTATTTTGAGGAAGAACTTCTGCAAATACTTCAATAATACCTAACTCCCTTGCAATAGCTTCAGCTGTACGATTATTATCGCCAGTAACCATGTAAGTTTGAATTCCCATCTCCTTAAGAAGTTGAATAGTGATTTTACTCGTTTCTTTGATTGGATCTGAAATTCCCAAAAGGCCTATCAGCTCTTTGTTTAGAGAAATCAATACTACTGTCTTTGCCTGGCTCTCCAATTTTTGCATTAGAGCTTCTATAGAATCTGTAATTAAACCATCTACTTCATGCAATTTTCTATTGCCTACAGTGACAATCGTACCATCGACACGTACACGAACTCCTTTACCTGGAATTGCTTCAAAATCTTTAGGCTCCCATAATGAAATTTTTCTTTCAGTAGCTGTTTCTAAAATTGCCTGAGCTAATGGATGCTCGGAACCTCGTTCGGCAGAGGCGACCCACTTTAATACATCGTCTTCAGTCAAGTCTTTTTTTAATACAGTTATATCTGTTACACGAGGTTTCCCTTTAGTTAAGGTGCCAGTCTTATCAAATATTAAAGCGTCGATTTTTTGTGCAGCCTCTAATGATTCGGCATTTTTAATCAAAATTCCTTTCTCAGCCCCCTTTCCTGTACCAACCATAATTGCAGTTGGAGTAGCTAATCCTAAAGCGCAAGGACAGGCAATCACTAGCACTGCTATCATTAATTTTAAAGAAAAGACAAAGGGGCTCATATTCAGATCAGTAATCAGTGATGTAGGTAGAATACCAAATGTAAAGAGACTAAACCATATTAAAAAGGTAATTAGGGAGATTAATATTACAGATGGGACAAATCTGCCAGAGACAATATCCGCAAGTCGCTGAATTGGAGCTTTAGATGCTTGCGCATCCTCAACTAGTTTAACAATTTGAGCTAACGCTGAATCCGCACCAATTTTACTTGTCTGTACTTTCAAAAGGCCATTATTATTAATTGTCGCACCTAAGACTTTGTCACCTACAGATTTTTTAACAGGCATAGATTCTCCAGTGATCATTGATTCATCAACTGTAGATTTTCCTTCAAGGATGGAACCATCAACTGGTATTTTCTCACCTGGACGAACCAGTACTACCATACCTACAGTTACATCTTCAATAGGAATTTTTGTCTCTTGACCCTCCACCAATACGGTTGCTTCTTTCGCTTGCAGATCAATTAATTTCCGAATAGCCTGTGAGGTCTGACCTTTTGCACGAGCCTCTAAAAATTTCCCTAAGAGCAGAAATGTGATCAAGAATGCTGCTGTTTCAAAGAAAACTTCGCCCTTTAGGATAAACAATGATACAACGGAATACCAAAATGCCGCATTAGTCCCAATAAAGATGAGAACATCCATATTGAACTGACGATGACGAAGTACTTTTATTGCACCCCTATGAAATTGCCAGCCAGCAATAAACACAACTGGCATAGTGAATAACATAACTACGAATTGTCTCGTATTAATACCTAGAATAAAGGGGTCTGGTAATAGTAAGGGTATTCTTAAACCCAACACATAACCAAGACTGTATAAAAACACAGGAATTGTAAAAATTATCGCAGAAAAAAATTTCATTTTTTGACGTTTGTACTCCCGTTCTCGTGCTAACTTTTCTCGATCTTCAGTCCTCATATCTGAAATAATTGGTGTAGCCCCATATCCAACGTTTTCAATTCGCTTTATTACCTCAGTTTCACTGATGACTGAAGGATCGAATTTTACGTGGGCTTTTTCTGTTGTTAAGTTTACTGTAATATTTGTTACTCCAGCAACATTTGTAAGAGATTTTTCGATAGAGCTCACACAACTTGCACAAGTCATACCCTCAATTTTTAAATCAAGCTGATTTGCAGCTCCCGCCTTCACCTCTAGATTCTCGGCTCCGTAACCAATGCTTTCCACATCGGTAATTAATTTCTTTATGGAAACATTTTCGGGATCAAATACTATATTGGCTTTTTCTGTCATTAAGTTTACATTAACCTTGTGTACCCCACTCACTTTGCTTAACTTTTTCTCTACAGAAGCTACACAAGAGGCACAAGTCATACCAGTTATCGATAAATTAACATTTTTCAAGGAAGAGGATCCACTTAATGGATCTTCTTTTTCTTTAAAGGAAGAGGATTTTCCTCCATCTTCTAATTCAGGAGAATCGACTCGTTCAGGAGAATCTCCTTCCTCGAGTGTCATAGGTTTTCCACAATGAGTTGGAATGTCTTGTACACCACAAGAAGGACCCATCCAGCAGACTAATTGCTCTTTACCATCAATTAATTCTAAATGCATGGATTGTCTACAATGCATTGGAACAGGTTCTGTATAATCGCAAATTGCGCATTTAAGGATTTGTGACATCTTTTTATCACCTTATTTTACCATAATTTTTAAAGAACGTGGATTTAAAGGTAAATTAGTCCGAATAAAGTAATGATTAGGGGCTAAATCCTAAAAAATCCTATAGTTGTTCTTTTCACTTATTTTACCCTCTACAAAATTTCGCTTATAGGATCATGCACTTAAAAATTAAAGGATTCAGATTATAATAAGATACAAGTTAAAAGGGTTAATTTCGTTGAAACAAAAGAGGAAATTCATTTTTGGAAATTCCCGTTTCCAATAGAAAGGTAGTCAATTTAGGTAGAGCTTTAATATTTTAAGTAATTACTTATCGATTGATCTTTCTAGACAAAACAAGTTATTCAGATGAAGTGAACTAATTCCCTAATAGATTTAGATTCTTCTTATTTAACAATTTTGAATCGACTATATGAGAAAGGACGTGCTACGTATTCCGAACTAGCAGAGGAACTGATGCTTACTGTTCCCACTGTTCAAGCTCGGATCGATAAGTTAATTAAAATAGGCGTCATTGATCATTTCGGAATTTACTTGAATCCTCATACATTAACAGGAGATCTTTCAGCGATTCTACATTTTCAGGTTATGAAAGACGATGTTCAATCATTTGTTGACCATTTACAATCCTTAGACGAAATCAAATCATCTTATAAAGTTTTATATACCTACAATCTCCTCATAATAACACAATTTCAACCAATCACCATGATTCAAATGCTCTTCTAGAATCTCCAAGCTCATCAATCAATTAAACAAGTCCGTATTCAGATATTAATCAAAGAAGTTTTTTCAAAAGCACATCGCATCCCTCAACATGGGACGGTTATTAATCTGAAATGCGAATACTGTGGGAAAAAAATCTCTGAAGATTATGAAACTATAAAAATCAAAGACACACGCCATTATTTTTGTTGTCCTATCTGCTTACGAAACTATACAAAATGGAGAGAGAAGAGAGAGATTCTTTAGGATCATTAATTGATTCTGAAATGAAATCCGTTATGAAGATCAAAGACCAGCGTTTTCTTTTAAGATAGGAGCAATATCAGTCTTTTCCCATGTAAAATCAGGATCTTCTCTTCCAAAGTGACCATAAGCAGCTGTTTTAGCAAAAATTGGACGCTTGAGATTCAACCTCTGAATGATCATTCCAGGTCGGAAATCAAAATATGTTTTGATAAGGTCAAGAATAATTTTCTCTGGGATTTTATTAGTTCTTTTTGTCTCGAGATAAATGGATAATGGTTTTGAAACTCCTATCGCATATGCGATTTGTATCTCACACTTTTTCGCTAATCCCGCAGCAACAACATTTTTTGCGGCCCAGCGTGCAGCGTAAGATCCTGAACGATCAACTTTAGAAGGATCTTTTCCAGAAAAACACCCACCACCATGTGAACCTACACCACCATAAGTATCTACAATTATTTTTCTGCCAGTAAGCCCAGTATCGCCGTGAGGACCTCCAATTACAAATCGTCCTGTTTCATTTACAAAGAATTCAGTATTTTCGGCTAGATACATCGATGGTATAACAGGATTGATAACATTTTCAATGATCTCCTCTTTGATTTGCGAATGGGTCACTTCTGATGAATGCTGTGCTGCAATGACCACAGATAGAACTTTAGAGGGCACATCACCTTTGTATTGAACCGTTACCTGAGATTTCCCATCGGGTCGTAACCAATGAAGTTTTCCATTCTTACGTACTTCTGCCAGCCTACTAGTTAAGCTGTGGGCAAGCGTAATTGGTAAGGGCATAAAAGAATCCGTTTCTGAGCACGCATATCCGAACATCATTCCTTGATCTCCAGCTCCTTGTTCTTCGGGTGTTGGCCGTTTAACTCCTTGGGCTATATCAGAACTTTGTTCATGAATAGCATTAAGTACTGCTACGCTCTTATAATCAAAACCCATATCTGAATTTACGTAACCAATTTCTTTGATTTTTTGCCGAACCACTTTTTGAATGTCTACATATGTATTAGTTGAAATTTCACCGCCAACAAGCGCCATACCAGTTGTAAGGTAAGTTTCGCATGCAACATGTGCCTCAGGGTCTTTTATCAGTATCGCATCAAGGATACTATCCGATATTGCATCAGCCATTTTATCTGGATGTCCTTCGGTTACTGATTCAGAAGTAAAAAGATGTTCTGTTTGAACCATATTATCAACCTTCCATGTTCCAGCAATTTCAAGTTTTCCTTGCTGGAATGTGGATTACTCACTAGGACATACAATAATAGAATTTTTACTTAAGTGTAGTGATGTTTATCTCGAGAAGCTCAACGAAGAGTATGAAGTAATTCTTACCAAAATGATTTACCTCTAAGTGAAACAGCGAAAATATCACTTTCCGACTTCAGACTTGATTTTATTCAGAGAGATGACTCCTGCATGAACACGTTTTGTTTGGGGGGATGAGTTCTATTACATCATTTAGAATATTCTTTAGCTCAGACGCTCGTTGGTTAAATAAATCGATAACTTCCTGATGATTCACCTGTTGCTGAAGTCCTGCAGCGAAGTTGGTTACTACAGCAATTGAACTGTAACATATCCCCAGTTCACGACAGAGTATTGCTTCGGAGGAATTGGTCATACCAACAACATCTCCACCCATGGATTGGAAAGCTTTTATTTCTGCAGGGGTCTCAAATCTTGGACCTGCCGCACAACAATACGTCCCATGAAGTCGGGAATGAGGAATTTGTGAGAGTACTTCAGAAATATGGTGACGTAGATCTGGACAATAAGGTTGAGTCATATCGGTATGTACAACACCTGATAATTCATGTCCATCAGAAAATTTAATACTGAAACCGTCTTCAAAGAATGTAATTGGACGAATAAAATCAATAAATTGATCTAAGAGCACATAAGTTCCAGGTTTGATTTCAGTCTGGGCACTACCTACTGCACTTGTCGATAGCACTCTAGAGATTGAAAGGTGATGTAAGGCATAAATATTCGCTCTGAAATTAATACGATGGGGTGGAATCGAATGGCCCTTACCATGACGAGGTAAAAAATACAAATCTCTATTTTTAACTTCGGAATAATAAATCCCTACGGGTTCTGAGCTAAATGGAGTTTCCACAAGTTTTTCTGATGGAGAGGGTAAAAAATCATAGAATCCAGATCCACCAATGATACAAAGCGCCTCTTTCATTTAATTTTTTACTCCTGCTTACGGATTATCGGTTCGATCTTCTTTTTCTCGTTGATAGGATTGGTAAAATAACCAAGATAACCATTAACAAAGAAATATTTGGAGTATTTGAAGCGTACTTCACATCGGTTGGGATAATCAGGTCCCCAGCTAAAACTTCCTCGTACAATTCAACCATGGTCTTATTGACGACCGAAGGATCAGACCATCCATTAGCATAGAATATGTCATCAGATATTCCAAAACTGGCCGCGATACCTCCGAAAAATCCTTGAGTATCGTTAAAAGATTTGAAAATTTCGGTTAACGCACGTGTATTATTTTTCATCACACTCATGGATTGATTCAAATCCACACAAACCACATCTCCGCTTGTAACTGAGTTTAGCATAGTTAAGGTGTTATTAGCTTGAAGAGCGGTAAAAACTAGTTCGATATTCTGATTAGAAAACTCAGAACCAATAGTCTGGACTTTTTCTTGATCAATATATGTATCGATGTAAGATATCGAAATATCTATATCTGTAGTATTTCTAAATATAGCACTTTGAAACCCTGCAATCAATTGACGAGTCCTTGCGTCTCCTTTCCAAGAACCAACTATTCCAATCTTAGGAGGTAAAGGATAAAATTCTGCAACTGTTAATGATCCAGCAATGAAGGCTGTCTCATTTTCTTGAAAACTCACTACAAATAGATTGTCAGGAATACTTCTACCTGTAAAAGTTGGAAACTCTCCCGCTAAATCATAAAACAGGAAATTAGTTTCAGTATAAGCTGAAACATTAAATGCTCTCCTTAATTCATATCCTACAAGTACAAACAAATCATACTGATTAGTCTGTATCAGAGTTTCAGTAAGGTGAGTATGATTTGTACTTGATCCATTGTAAGTATAAGTAACTTCATATGGGGCTATCTTGTTACGTGTATAATTTTCGAGCTGAAATACGTCAAAATCAATCTGGTATGTCTGATTAATGTACCTAAACCCCCTAAGAACGTCATCAGTATACGAAGAATGATAGAATTCGGGTGAATCTAGTATCACGGCAATTTTTTGGAGGGGTTCATTGATTGTAGCATTATTTGCTGTAAGTGGTTGACCACTAAGCATGAAGAAATACAATATTAACATAATTCCAACTTGTTTTTTCATAGCAAAACCTCATCAAGATTATTGAAAGATTTTCATTTTTGAATCATTTATGCCTTTCGATTTCAGGAGGAAATTACTTGTGAAATTCGAAATATTTATTTAACCTCCAAGTAAAATTCCAATAGTAAGTATTTAAGTCAAAAAAATACACGGATTTAACGATGTTTGAGTGGTAAAAATGGCGTCGAAATTAAGTGTTCTGGGAATTGGATTAGTAATCATCGGAGTTATAGTCTTTTCATTATTTAATGTTGCGTGGATTGTTTTTCCACCTTTTGGGGGAAGAACATCGGATTTAACTAACGAAGTGACAATATCTGCTGGTAACCTTGCAGGTGAAGTAGAAGTCGGGAGGATACCTGCATCGCCGTTAATGTTAAATTTAAAGGTTATTTTCATCTTTTCCGCTGATGCTGCTTACTCTTGTGAATTTTCACTTATATTCAAGACTAATAGTTTCCCGACTGGTGCATCTCTTGCTGGTACCACAAGAAGTTATGATAAACCAGAAGGAACGTCAAGTAAACAAATTTCTCTATCATTTTTTGATCCTCTTTCACAAGGAGAGGAGGCAAACGTATTTATCAGGGTATCAAATACAGGATCATCGCCAATTAGGATTTTTACACGCCGAGTTGTGATTGTTCAATTTTTAGGGATTCTTACGCCAGTATTACTTGCTTTAAGTGGCGTTATTGTGACCGTGGTTGGTTTAAGACAAGGCAAGGCACCAAAAGTTAAAAGAAAAAGAGCTGCTCCCGCAGGTGAGTGGGAACCTACACTCCAATGGAGTGGTGGATCAGGTGGAGCTAAACCTAGTACAAACAAGAAGCGACCAAAGATGGCTATTTCCTCTACAAAAGGTCAACCTACACAAAAAAGAACTGTTGTGAAAAAGGCGGTACCTAAAGGAGGGGCCCAAGCTGGGTGTAAGTTCTGTGGAAAACAAGTACCCAATAACGCGTTTTTTTGCCCACATTGTTATGGGAAACTACGATAAGTGGAATAAACCTCCCTTTCTCCTTTTTTTCTTTCAATTGTAATTTCCAGTACCAGTAATGGTAGAGAGAAGTATTAATTTCAGCACGGTAAATCTACATATCCTGTTGAAGGTACTCAGCGGATCGATGTATGATGTCAAAAACTATAGGTATTTTAACTGGTGGAGGAGATTGTCCAGGATTGAACAGTGTGATTTATGGTATCCTTTTAAAGGCTGCAGATGCTGGTTACAACGTTATTGGTATTGAGAAGGGATGGAAGGGGTTTTTAGAGAATCGTACGCGAGAATTAGATGTTTCAACTCTCGATGATCTGCACACTGTTGGAGGCACATTGATTTACACATCCCGCACTAATCCGTACAAAAAGAGCAAAAATATTCAGAATCCCATTGAACGAGAAAAGGCTATTAAAAACACAGCAGAAATGATGGCTTCTCAAGTTAAAAAATTAAAACTTGACGCACTCATTACAATTGGCGGGGATGACACGTTAGGAGTTGCTGCAGCTATGTATAAGTTTGCTGGAGCAAACGTTATTGGTGTTCCAAAAACGATTGACAATGACCTATCCAGTACTGACTATACATTCGGTTTCTGGTCTGCAATTCAACTTGCTTCTAACACAATGGACAACATTACGACTACAGCTCGCTCACATCAACGAATATTCATTGTTGAAGTAATGGGCCGTGATGCAGGGTGGTTAACATTAGTGAGCGGAATTTCTGCTGGTACAGATATCATATTAATTCCAGAGAAACCATTTGATTTACAAAATGATATTATTAAGATTTTGAAAGATCGTGTTGACTCTGGACGTAAATATCACATTATTGCTTGCAGTGAAGGTGCTATTCCAACAAAAGAATCTTTAGAACGTGATTTTACAACAATTTCACCCCAAGATATTGATGAATTACCAAAGGATGACTTTGGAAACCCGCTACTCGCAAAATTAAATATGTCTAAAATCCTTGTAAGGGAATTAAACAATCAAAATGAACTTCGGGAATACTTCATAAGAAAAGATGCGGAGTATGATATTCGTGAGGTTACTCTTGGCCACACAATGCGAGCTGGAACTCCTAATTCCTTTGACAGAATTTTGGGACTTCGATTAGGAGTACAAGCAGTAAAACTTGTAATCGAAAACAACTTTGGACAAATGGCATGCCTTAACGGAACTGAGATAGGATCAGTCGCATTAACTGAAGGAGCTCAGAAGAAGCTTGTACCACTCACATCTGATCTTTTAGAGGTTGCAGATCTAATCACCAAAGTTAAATGTGGTAAAAAATAAGCAGGTATGTAATTTCACGATTTGATTATTTCTTTCTTAATAACAAGAAGTATGACAATGCTCAATAAAAGAGCATATGCAATACCTAATACAACTAAATCGGATTCCATTTTGTTGAATGGAGAAGAATTAGTTGAAGAACTAGTTGAACTAACAGTGACAGATGAAGTATTGAAATCTGTTACAACTCGTTCTAATGCAGAAGTAATATTTAATAAACCATAGCCATATACAAGATCTTTTCCTTCTTCTCCTAAATCAACACACGATTCATGTAAAATCATTCGTATTTCTTCCGTTGTTAATAAAGGATTTAAGGATAATATTAAAGCAACTGACCCCGAAACTAGAGGAGTAGCATAAGAAGTTCCAGAACCAAGAACAACGGATGAGTTATATCCAGTAATTGAATATACGTCATCTCCTGGTGCACAAATCTCATTTTGCGACCCAGGAGCAGAAAAATCAGCAATGACTTGGGAGCTTGTTGTTGCTGAAACAGCGATTACCTCACTATAATTACCTGGATAAGTCACATAATCTTTATTATTACCTGTTACACCTACGATGATAACCCCTGCTCGGTATGCATTCTGGATAGCCTCATAAACTTCATTTGGAGGGATCCCATTTGCTTGTAGGGATAGATTAATGATTAATGCTCCTTGTTCAACTGCATAATTAATAGCACCTACTAATTTTGGCCAATCTGATACAAAAAAGCTAAGATCAGGACGAAAAAAACGTAACGACATAATCTTGACAGAAGGAGCAACACCTACAAAGATATCATCATCATCATCTGCGGCTATTAAACCTGCGATAAACGTTCCATGCTTACTCCCGATCACAGGGGGAAGAGGAGGTGATGGATTATTATCATTGTCCTGAAAATCCCATCCCACATAATCATCAATATATCCATTTTTATCATCGTCCCAACCATTATTTGGGATTTCTCCTGGATTCTCCCACCTCGAGTTTTGTAAATCAGGGTGAGTAAAATCTACGCCTGAATCAATTATAGCAACTGTAATCTCTGAAGATCCTTGGGAATACATCCATGCATCCGGTATACCCACTTCCTGCAGGTTCCAATAATATGATGTACTCAAGGTATAAACGAATATAGGTTGAATTAAAAAACTAGCAAGAATTAGTATCCAAATGGAAGTAAAGAAATTTACACTTATAGACCGATCCTTCATACTTCTACGCAGCCTCGATTTCAATTGAAACTTGAAGAGCCTCTGCTTTCCGTTTTATAAAGTCGAGACCGTATGTCGGCTTACGAATGGAGAAGATCATTGACCAGTGATCGCCAAATACTTCCTTTTCAACGGTAGCAAATTCATGACAAAAGGATCGAAAAATAAAACTGGGTGTGTATTTAATTAAATAACTCTTTTTAGGACGAAATTTCTCAATTACTCTTGTTAAAGGTTCAATTCTTTCCTTTGCTGAGATGCAAACTATTTCATATTCTGGAAAATGTTTTTTTAGAAGATTTTCCCGTGTTTCAAGTTCGTTTTCTGTTAATAAGTCTATTTTATTGATGACTAGCACACGATTATTTTGAGGGTTGATCTCATTTATTGTATTAATTGTAACGTTTAACTTTTGAAGAATTAAATCTAACGATGATTCACTAGCGTCTATTACTATCAATATTATATCTGCAGCTAAACTTTCTTCAAGAGTAGATCGAAAAGAATCAATTAAAAATGTGGGCAAGTCTTCTATGAATCCTACAGTATCTGTAACAAAGATTTTCAGATCATCTAGTACAAAACTTCTGATACGGGTATCTAGGGTTTCAAAGAGTCGAGAACTAACACTTGCTTCATTGGTTTTTGTTAATGCATTTAACAAAGTTGATTTTCCAGCAGAAGTATAACCAACAATGCTCATATATAAACTATCATGGTGGTACCTCTTGCGATTCAATCTTCGTTCTACACGTTGTTGCTTCAATGTGGCAAGCTTTCCTTTTAGGTGGGCCTCACGTTTTTTAGTCCCTGCGTCAAATTCATGTAACGGGTTTTCTCCTGTTCCTCGAAAGCCTGCACGTTCTGTATGCCATGCCCCACCTATGCTTAAACGATTCATCAACCTCAATCTTTGACGAGGACTTTCATATTTAAGCTGAGCTAATTGAATCTGTATCTTAGCTTCTTCCATCATGGCTCTGAGTGCAAAAATCTCAAGAACTAATTCAAATTTATCAATTATCAAACATTCTAGTTTTTCTTCCAGATTAATATGCTGTTTCGCTGATAAATGCACTCCTACAATTATGATTGAATCTACTTGCTCTCCAATCCTGTATTTTAAATCGACAAGTTGACTGGGTGAAAATAGATACTTGGGATTATTTATCCGTAATTGGACCTCTTCCATAATTTTATAATTAGATGACTTCACTAGTAGTCGCATTTCATTATTTAGAAACAGATCATTCTTTGTATTCGGATATGGAAGTATAAGAATACACTCCCCTCTTGGTTCCATTAATTCTGACTCCATTTGTTGTAAAATTCTCACATCCGATGACAAATATTCATTCAAAGAAGAATCTCTGACATTTTGAGATTCTACAGTTCATTGTTTAAGTATTGTCTTTTTTTAGTCTATATCTGACGGCCTTCTTCTAAAAAGGTTTTTAAATCTGATCTTGAGTTGACTAACACAGAATAACGATTGTTAATCTTTCTTGGAAATCCCTCTTGATTTGAATGGATATGTCCGGTACTAAAACTAATATTAAAACAGGGCCCAAACGGTTGAAAAAACTCGTACAACCCCAAGAGGTAATTGTATGGTACGTTCTTCCCGCCATCCGTCGCGTGTTAACAAATACGCTTATTAATGAACATCACATGCCTCAAACAGAAATTGCTAAAAAATTCAGACTCACAGAACCAGCTATCTCACAATATAAGGATAAAGAGGGGAAAAAAAATACCCGTGGGAACAAAGTTACCTTTGAGCCAGAAGTAACGACTGAAATTCTTGAGTCTGCACGCCGAATTGCAGAGGAAGATAGCTACGCCCCACGTGAAGTCCAACGAATTCTAAAATTTATAGATAACGGCAAATTTTTGTGTAAATATCACCGACAATATGGAATTACCCACGAAAATTGTAATATCTGTTTAGACGATGAAATATAGGAAAATCATCTATTTCCTTTTGAGTATCTCAACTTCTGATTAAGAAATAAGAGAAGAAGTTATTTTTACCTCTTCTGTTTATTGAAACCAGGTCAGACAATTTAAATTCAACAATTTTTTTGTATGTAATTTCGTTTCTTCAAAAAGATCGTAATTCGACTTCCAAGGATATTAATTGAGAATAGATCCATCCGTCTTCAATTTTACCAGTTGATGCACCTCAATATCAATATATAGACGATAAAGGGTGGAGATCGACATCTACTCTTTTTGCTAGCGAGGGGGATTTCACATTTCATTTATATATACACATAATTAACACATTATTTATGTATATTAAGGATATTCTCTCTAGGTATCTTTTAATAAGCTATTTTTCGTGAATGATTCACCGACAATTGTGATACAGATGAATTACTTCGTATCGATTAATACCTTTGGAGAGTTTTAATTTGGCTTACGAGAGCTGTAATGAATGTAAGAGTCCTGATATGGTTTATGACGATCAACGTGGTGAAATCATATGCGCAGAATGTGGTTTAGTAGCTAATAGCGCGATTTTCAGCCATGAACCTGAATGGCGAGCGTATAATGCTCAAGAAGAAAAATCTAGAGTCAGAGTTGGATTACCTTCGACTTTGTTAAACAATA
This sequence comes from Candidatus Heimdallarchaeota archaeon, assembly GCA_019057635.1. GTDB lineage: Archaea > Asgardarchaeota > Heimdallarchaeia > Hodarchaeales > Hodarchaeaceae > Hodarchaeum. The sequence continues at coordinate 34,655 of DXJL01000156.1, read as the reverse complement.
ATGAGTTACGAACCGTTATTGGAGGAAAATCCAAGGATTCCTATGGTAAATCCTTAAACACTGAAACACAAGCAAAATTCGCTCGTTTAACTGTAATGGATGAAAGGATCCAAGATCGGACTACTCGGAACTTAAAAAACGCATTAATGGAACTCAAACGCATCAGATCGCATTTAAATTTATCTGATGACACATGTGAAACAGCTGTCCATATCTACAAATTAGCTCTCGAAAAAAATCTCATTAAAGGGCGATCGGTAATTGGTATGATGAGTGCGGCAATATATTTGGCTTGTCGTAAAAAAGGAACCGCTATTACTTTAAAAGATACTTCTGAAGTTGCTAATATAACTTCTAAGGAATTAGGTAGATGCATTCGAATCTTCCTCCAAAATGTAAATATGAACAAATCTACTACCGATCCGATAACTCTGGTTAACCGTCTTGGAGAAAATCTCGGATTAACAATGTATACTCGTAAAATTGCTATTGATATCCTTGTGGAAGCTCGTGATAAAAAATTAACCATAGGGAAAATACCAATGTCATTAGCAGCAGCAGCAATCTATATTGCATCCATTCAAACTGGCGAGCGTCGTACTCAGCAACAAATTGCCATTCCAGCAAGAACTACTCCCGTCACTATCAGAAATCGCTTCAAAGAGCTTGCACGTGGGCTTGGGATGGAAAAATTTGAAGTGAAACGAGGGGCAGCTGCAAAACCAGTCATAATTCAAGACCCCACCGCTTGGGTACGCAAGAAAAGAAAATCAGCTAACGCATAAATTCTTCAGTTTAGATCACAACAGGTGAAGCTTATGTCTCCACCAATTCTTTTATTTCTAAAATAAAAAACATGGCGTTGTTGATAAAATCTTTAATGTTCAAGGACAACAGCGATCGAAAGCCATGTTTGCCATATACAAACTTTAACGTGTGAATGGATTGTTGTAAACGTATGGCTAATGATAAATCTTTGATTTGAGAATTTTGTTCTTCAAGCAATTGCAACTCTGTGATACGTTGTTCATATGCAGCCAGTGGTAAAAAGAAATTGGAATCCTCAAAGTGACTTTGGAATGAAGTATTTGATTTTGCGCCAACACCTTCCATCAAAGCATCAACAGCGATGATCATGCTTAGTACCACGAGTTTAACCGCAAATAACTTATCAAGTGTAGTGGTTGCGTTTACGTAAACCCTAATAGAGCTATTTAAGTACCCATGAGCATCCTCAAACACAGTCACTCGATAAACAATCCTTAATCTCAATTCAAAAAATTCTCGTAAACGATTTTCTTGTTTTCTCGAATAATCCTTTACTTGCCTAATTGTGGTTATCTAGGATATTTTTAAGGCTGTTGATTAACTAAGAATTTTCAAGCTGATAGATCATTCCCCAATTATTGTTACAATCAAATGCCTATCACGAGGTTTATCATCCAATTCAAGGAAAGCGATTTGTTGCCAAGTCCCATGAATTAATTTACCTTCATGGATTGGCACAGTTAAAGATGGACCCATTAGGGATGCACGAACATGACTATGGCCATTATTATCGTGCCACGTTTGTTCATGATGATAAGTTATTGATTTAGGAATAATCCGTTCAAGAAACTCTGGAATATCTTTCAAGAGGCCTGGTTCAAACTCCAAAGTGATGATTGCACCAGTAGAACCTGCATTGAAAATAGAAACAATTCCTTCCTTAATTTTAGATCGATTTACGGCAGTTTTCACCTTATTAGTAATGTTTATTATATCTGTTTCGTAAGTTCTAGGTAACTCAATTTCTGAATGCATAACGGTCATAATTTTAACCTACAAAAGTCTTTTACTTATGATTTGAATTCTTAAATACATATATCTATCTAGGTTGCTTATGTGTATCTTTATTGTTAATTTAGCTTATAGTAAATCAATTTTGATTGTCTTATGATGAGAATTTCCAAAGATATCAATGACATTTATCCAAATGTTATATTCCCCAGAATGCGAATATTCATGACAAGCGGAAACTGCGACGGTCTTTTCTACCTCCTTTCTTATTATTTGCCTATAAGAATACCATCCTATATTTGCCATTGATTTATTATAATACCAATCAATTTCCCAATAATCGATCAAGTTTAAATATGAATAATGTTGTAATTTACTCAATGGAGGGGTGTGCAGCAAATTTATTAATGTTAACACTATTTCAGTCCCTTGAGCAACTGGATGTTTGCTGACGTTTATATTAAAACCAAATTTCCTATTTTTGTCGGATTTACGGTTATTAGGTTTCAGTATTAATTCATGAAAAGCAAATGGTTTCCTTCCCTCTATCTTCAATAATCTTTTCCGTATTTCATTGATGGATAACATTCCAATGTCAATACCCAACCATTTCCGTTTATGTTGTTCTGCCATAGCGAGTGTAGTCCCTGACCCAGCAAAAAAATCAGCAATAATATCACTTTTTGAAGTACTAATTTCAATAATGCGTTTTAATAAGACTTCAGAATTTTCTGTTGGATATAAAGTTCTTTTTACTTTTTGGTATCCAGCAATGTCAATCCACAGATTATCATTGGAATACTCAATTTCTGCTTCATCTTGGCCCTTTCTGCTCCTCTTTTTTATCATTTCATGCCTAAGCTTTGCCTGTTTGCTCCCACGATAAACGAATAACGAATCAGAATGCACAATTAAGTGGGTCTGTTGATTTAACTGCTTTTCTGATAAATTCTTTTTCATACGACGGATAATAAATTCAATCTCAAAATTTTCCTGGCCAAAAATATCATTCAAAACTTCCCTCGCATAGTGGCCAAAATGATAATCAAATCTTACAAATATAAAACCATCTGGACGTAATAACGACCTCATTAGAATAATACGTTTTCTGAACCAGAGTTTAAAGTCTTCTATTGGCGTGTTACTCGTAAATACATTTTCATAAGCCACCGTTTTTATCGAAATGTCTGATTTATTGTTTTGTATAACATTTGAATTATCTCTTTTTTGAACGGGGATATATAGCAATTCATTGGTTCCAGTATAGAAGGGAGGATCAATATAAATTAGTTTTATAGCCTGATGGTATTCTGTCTGAAGTAAACGTAAAACATGGAGACAATCCCCCTGAATTAATATATTACCTAATTCATTCTCGGCTTGAATCTCTTTATTAGTATCATTTGAATACATTGAAACAGGTTTTAATTTACTAATTTTCTCATTGTACGAAGGTAATTCCTCTATCTGTTCTTCGAGTAAGGGTATCTTGTACAAATCGAGATGTGAAACTTTTGAATTCTGGGCAACCCCTACTGAATAATTCAGATTTTCCTGTATAAGTTCAGATTTCAGGACATCAACTGTTTTTTTATCCTCAACCAAACATATCCAATTTAAATCAAAGTTAGAGGCTTCTATTAAAGATTTAACATCTCTAGGGTTTATAATGACAACAAGTTGCTTTGATGTCAATAACACCTGGAAGAGCCGCATATAATATGAACTTCGATCTTTTCCTTTGCTCATTGTAAGGATATCTAGATCGAGCCAATTCGTATCTATTATTTGTCCGATTTTAGGTGGTACCCAATATTCAGGATTCCCTCTCCTATTCAATCGAATCTGTCCTTTCTTACAAAGTTCAAGTATGGACTCCTGTTTCAATTTCCAATGAGTTCCACTAGGGGGATTTAATAGAACCATCTTACCATTTATAAGAAAATTTTTCGGAGATCCTTGTCCTTTGGACATAAATGAGTGCCAGTACCCTCCACTTTCCTTTTCATCATACACAGGATTTATTTTTTGAGGATTTGAAGAGCTATATAATAAGAAATAATCAGTCCTCTCAAAGTATGCACTTTCCTTGGAATAGTGAATTTGTATTGGGGAATTTAATATAATCTCGTTCATAAAATTTTCTTGATAAAAGATAGTATCCAAAATTTTTTTTATAAACGATTTGATCGAACCATTCACCTTAACAGCTAAAAATCCATCCAATTTCAGTACAGAACGGGAAATCTTGAAAATATTAGTTATTTGATTCAAAAATTCGTCCAGAGAAATTTCGTCATGATAGATAAGAGTGGACTTCCAATTGTGCTTCCCTTTGAATCTTCTATTAGGAATCAATTGTACTTTTGGTGGATAGAAATTATGAGAAATATCATGAATAATCAATCTAGGACTTTTGTTCTTCAGTTGAGATAAGCTACTATCGAGATTGTCTGTTTCTGGACAGTAAATAATCTGATTCTCAAAAAAATTATCGGAACCTGATCTTATTTTGGAGTCTTTTTTGTTTTCAATCGGATTATTCATTGATTAGCCTCTCTAGATTATGAAGTTTGGATTATTGTTCCCATAATTAGTATTATCTCTTTCTTCTAGCTTGTAATGCAACGCAGCAAAGTAATTGAATATAAGACGTAGATTTCCAGAACTTCTTAATAGCAATTCTAAGTTGTAAACCGTCATTGTTTGAATATTGTTTCTTAATTTTTCTATAAGCTCTCCAATACTCGGTAAATTTACCTCAAAATGATTTTTAAGTTGTTTAGGATTCTTATTAAACCATAATGATTTATCAAGAGTTTCTAATCCTCCTGAGAGAGTATCTATTTGTTGTAAAATCTGTAAAACCAACATTTTTTCATCCCCCTCTGTAATTCTACGATGAGTTCCCCTCCATTTAGTCTTGTTACCAACTCCCCGTTCCCCTCCATGCGGAAGTAAAATCATATTAGAGCCAGTAATTCTCCAACGAGATGAATCACATCCATCCACGGCTGTTAATACCTCGATCAGAATACTAGGTGCACCTACTCCCAAGGCCCATATTCTACATTTTTCATTATAAGAAAATTCATCTAATTTGTTTTTAAAATCGTTGATAGCAGAAAACAATCGACTTTTATATCCACTACCTCCTCTCATTAAAGGAACTAAGCGTCCAATGAAGCTCCATTCAGGTAATCCAGATTCTGTTGCAATTTGCTCCAAAAGCTGTAATTGGTTATACGGAATGACTGGTTGGACCTCATATGGAAGCAATTCTAGATAATTCGAGAGGATGTTCTCATCAGGATAATCTAGTGTGATCTTGATAATATTTGGATCTTGTCTTGTTAACTCTCGATAATAGAGTTTTAATTGTTCGATTTCAACATTGATCTTCTTTTTCCGATTAATGGCAGAAAACGCCCCAGAATCACAGACTAGAGGACCGTCCCATTCTAAATACTCGTGAATCCCGATTTTCTTTATTTTCTCAAATAAACTTGAATTTTCCATTAAATCGATAGCAGAGATCATCAAGGAATCAGGTTTTACAATCCAATCATATTTCCAAGGTCTTGTTCGAGCATTGATGGGAGTTCCTAAAGCAAAGCTCATTTTTTCTTCTCCTCACGAATCTAAACCAGAAATATCTAATAAATTGAGGAAATCCAAGAGTTTTCGCTGTCCAATGCCTAATCCTCCCATATTTTCAATTCTGATATCTGTTTTAATGTAATTTTCCAATCCTTTCACACTTGCTAAATAATCCTTACCCATGATCACATATATTAATGAAAATAATTCAGCATCATGCCAACTTTGAATGCTCTCAATTACTTGCGATTGAAGTTGTTTGGCAATAGCTGTTGTCATTTTAAGATCATAATAGGTGATCAAGTCACTTGCTCGTAAGAATCCATATTTTGCTGAAACGATACCTAGTTTCAGATTATCTCCCCACCTATTTTCCCTTTTCGCTTTGTTTATGACTTGAAACATTGGTCCTTTATATGCCTCCTCTGCTTTCAAAGCATGGTGTTTAAGTTCCTCGGATTTTTTCTTCCCACATGAGATAATGAGGAGGTATTTCGATGGTGACATATATCTACACCTTTATTATCACACAGCTAATTATAGAAGAAAATTATGTATGATTATACGAATGGTAACAACATATTTTTGTGATGTATTAAATTGATTTAGGGGTAAAATTTCTTTTGAAATTATACTTAGGTTTTGTACAGGGATTTTTTCCTTGGGTACATGCAAATGAAATTAGACAATGCATGCATGAAAAAAAATCTGGAATATTGTTTTCATATTGGCAGTTTAGAAGGTTCTTTCGAAGGATTAAAGCAAAAGGTTTGCATGACTACTTTTCTTTCGACGGACCTATAATGATTGACTCTGGTGCCTATAGTGCACATCATTCAGGAATCTCAATTTCGTTAGAAAATTATACTGATTTTCTTAAGAATATAGGGGTAAACGACAGTGATTTAATTGTGAATCTTGATGTCATCGGAAATCCGTACAAATCTTTTAGCAATTGGTCGACTCTAATGCAGAGTATTGATCATCCAATTTTACCAGTCGTTCATTTTCCAAAAATTAATACTGTAGATTATTCAGTCTCCAATATCGGATTGGGAGGAATGGTTTCCCCGCTAAAAATTAACGAGAAAGGAAGTGTTTTCGATGTTGCTGCTTGGTTAGCCAAATTTCGTTCAATAACTGTCCAAAAATTTCATGGATTTGGGCTAGGGAGTCCTTTTCACCAATTGGCTTTCAGGAAGTATCTTGAGTCAATAGATTGGATTGGATGGAGGAGAAATGCTGCAATTGGAGATTGTTATACTCCTGAGGGTTCTAGATCAGTTCCTAGAGTAAGGAAATCATCAAGAACTAGGAAATGGTTTACTGTGGAACTGTTTGATATGTATAAACCACCTTTCCTTGAGAATTTTACACAACTACAGCAACCAGGAAGTCGAGGATGGATAAATCGGGCATTATGGAATGTTTGGATATTTCTTACAGCTCAGAATTATAGCCTAAAAATTGAGCAAGTTTCTTATGTGAAATCAATTAAGAAACGAATGAAAAATATTATCTCTCAAGATCAAATACGATCTCTTGATTACTATTTCAATTGATCACTAAGTTAAAACTCAAAAAGATAAATTAATTATCAATTTAAAATTCCTTAATCTATGTTGTATCTTTAATGTTTTTAGAATCATAATAATTGCCAATCTGTTCTACAATATGGCTTGTGCTTACTTCACTGTTCAGTTTTTCAATCCTCTGATCAGAAACTAATTTATGAAAGGAGGCATTAATTGTAGATAAGATAGACTCTTTTAAATCCATAAAGTTTGTCTTATTAGTCGTGGTAACACTTTCTGTGACAGAAATGGCATGTCGGAGTTTTAAAAAATGTTCTATGTCAATTTCTTCGAGGGATTTAACTAGAAAATCACAAACATCCTCGTAAAGTTGATTTTGACTTGGAGAAGTGAGAATTAAGTCGTTAAAATAACTCTTATAAACAACAACATTAGCGATTCCTTCTTCTAGAAACCTCCTTATATGTTCATATTCATTTGACTTGTTTTCAAAGGAGTTCAGAAAAATTAAATAATCAGCGATCCGCGCTAGAAGATCTCCTTTATTCAATTTCTTAGGAATGGGAAAGTTAGAAACTGACTCACCAAAAAACTCCAACTGAGAGCCCTTTTTTTTCCCCATCCAAGAGAACCAGTAGAAAGATACCTTCGATTGCAGAAGAATAAGGAGAATTTTCAATTTTTGAATTGAGTTTCTCTCTTCGAGAATAAAATATACATCTTGAGCAGCAAACCATTCTGTAAAGCTGTATCCAAAGTTTGTTTTCCGTGCTCTTTGAGGAGTCACAAGTTTTGGAGAGAGAAAGATGTCTTTTTGTCGAGGACGATTAATATATGGAGGGTGATCTAACGAATTGTGCGTAGCTGTTTGGTATTGTTCAAGATGCTTTTTTATATTTGGGATTGTGGAAATATCTACATCTCTCCTTACTAGATAAAGAAAGCGTTGATCAGTCTTAGCTCGTGTTGAATAATCCACTATAGATGAACTTTTGTATAAAGGACGTAAATATTCATTTTCCTCAGTTGTAAATGTCTGAATAGTCTTTTGGTCATTTTTATTTTTACTATCAAACACATATATGCCACGATTTATCCAAGTTATAGGGTATCCATATTTCTCAATTTGACGTTTAGTAATCTTGTTAAGACCTGTGATCAAGCCTTCTTTTACTGTGTAGGTGGAGGTTTTAAGAGGAGAGGATTTATTAATCATATTATTCAGTATGAGAGAGACATCAGAAGGAAGAAAATGAAAATAGTCATCCCAATTGTGTAAAGTAAGATTTTTCTGGTTAATTTGGAATACCAATTGATCCGACATTTTATTTAGAAGTTGACTGTTCACTGGTTCTTTCTTTGTATAGAAAACACAATTTATGGATGAATTGTGCTTTTTCAGTTTCTTTATGGTTATTATACTAGAATGAATACCTTGAGCTCCTTTAAACAAACGATTTTCTTTAAAATCAATAAATTCTAATATAAAAGTTTCTTCCAGCATTCTTTTACGTAATTTTGAAGCTCCTGAGGCAGTCAACCAATAATTAGAGACTAAAAAAGATACAATACCTCCAGATTGAACTAAATTAAGGGCTAAATGAAAAAATAGATACCAAATGTTGAGTTTTCCCTCATAATACGTAGGAAAAGCAACCGAATATTTCCTAAATAGTTCCTTATTGTCACTTTCTCCAATATAAGGGGGATTTGTAAGAATAAGAGAGAAATTATTTTTCTTAGTCAATGTTTTTGGGAAGAAATCCTCCCAAGCCATCAACAGTGCATCTCCAACCTTTAAATTACACTGGAATGGATTAATGAAATGAAAATCTTTCTCATGATGGTTAATTCGTTGAGCAGCATAAATAAATAACCGAGTCTTTGTGAAAGGAATAACAAAAGGGTCTATATCTACTCCATATAATGATTTTGGAAAAATCAGATGTGTTAATAGATAGAATTCAAATTCTGTCTGATCTGTAATCTTTGTAAGATCGATTAGGTTTCCAGTGTTATGAGATCGATTGGTAATAAGATTGAGCGGTAGTGACAGATTTAAAGCTTTAAATTTTCTGACTAGCTTAGAATATATTGATAATAATTCGTCAATAACACTTTCTAGGAATTGTCCAGTACCAACAGCGGGATCTAGTATCGTTAAATTAATTAATGTTTCATACAATCTTAATAAACCAGTGCTATCAAGGGACTCGAAATAAGTAACCCAGGCATCAAGTGAATATCTAGATTTAACCCCCAACTGACCCATTAGTAGCGTTCTTACTGAGTAGCGCGAAATATAAGCTGTTAGTTCCACGGGAGTATAATATACTCCACCTTTCCTTTTGGTTCTAGATGATATCAACCACTCATATAAGGATCCCAAAAATGTTCCGTTAATTTCAAAATCTATTCGATCAAGAACTGTTAATATTCCCAGTGACTTGGAAATTTCATTATCACTCAAAAGCGATTTTAATGAATTGTAGTATCTTGCGTTAGAGAAATTTGCTTTCTTTTGTAAAAGTGAGATATTGATAAATATCGCAGATTTGCAGCCTCGTAATCTCCCAAATCGTTGATCTATGCTAAGATGATTATCATTCAGTGAAGACAATTCTATTAATAATGAATTTATAAACTCATTGTAGGTATTGAAAGGAATATTTTGATCATTCTTTTCAATTAAATGGAACATCGTAATAAAATAGTTTTCATCATCATTGAAGTACCGATGTTTCTGTAAAGTCCATAAAACTGTCATTTGTAAGAGATATTGATTTACAAAGTCATATGATGAATTATCTGAGGTGGAACTTACCGCAAGAAGATTATTTCTAATGTTGCTTAGTGAAACAAAAGTATTTTTCCATTGGCCGTTCATTTGTTACTCATCTAGCGATCTAGAAGCTGATATTTCAAAACATCTTCTCATAAAGAAAAGAATAATGAATGAAAGTTTTACTCATCTTAAAAGAAATATGACTTAAGACTCTGACGAATAGGAAAATTCAATAAAAAAAAGAGAAAGGGAGTGGATGAATATTTACTGGAATTTAATAGCCATCTTTGCTACTTCGCCGTGGACATTGATAGAAGGAATCTGAACATCACCAGGAGTCCAGGTCAAAAAATAATAATTATTTGGCGCTCGTACTAGGCAAATTATTCCTGCTCCGCCTACATTTCGGGCTACAAAGTTGCCAACTTCCCAATCATTAACCATACTGGAGTAACGAACTCCAGCAATATTAACACCTGGCTCTTTGTTTTGCCATGAGGATAAAAGAGCAGGGCCGTCAACATGCCATTCGGGTTGGTTTGTCCAATAGGGTGCCCCATTAGGATCTAAAATTGTAACGATTGACACATATCCATTTTGGATTAAAGCGTTCATATCATCTTGATAAGACATAATTATATCCCTATAATGTTCTTCTGTGTATCTATTATAAAGGTGTGCTAATATTATGAGAATTCGGAGAAATTCTCTAATTCACCCTCCTTTTACCAACATTACGATTATAATTAAGGTAAACCAGCATAAGTATGTCAAATGACTTTGAATTCCTTTTTTAATATTCTTAAATCTCGCTGAAGTTTGAGTTTCAATAAAGAATAAAAAATGATTTGTAAAAAATACCAATATTAAAAAGAGTGTATAAATTACACTAAAAGTACTGTCTTGTATGATATCCCCAGTGTGATTCTATGTCAGATTCCGATCTTGGAAATTATATTATGAAATTATTCGACCCTCTTATTTCTGAGTCCAAAAGACAACTAGGAGAATCTCGTGATAAATTTTTACAATCCATACCACGTCGAGTTCCTGCTCATTCAAGTGTACCTGTTTATCAAGCTGAAAACTTCGTCCGAGAGATCACGGATCAACTAATAAAGATCAATCAGGATCTTCTCAACCAATATTCCATCAGTGTTGCCAAGAAGGCACGTACCCACGCTAGAAAAAGTTCTCAAACAGATTCTAATATAGTAGAAGAACTCCAACAATCTCTTACAAAAAAAGAAGCAGAAACAGATGGTCTGCAAAAACAGGTAAAAATATTAGAACAGCGAGCTAAGACTTTGGAAAGTGAGAAAGAAGAAACATTAAGACAATTCTCGCGCCTGAACACTACAGTAATGGAGTTGGAGTCTAACCTTACAACGATGACAACCCAACATGAAAATCAATTATTATCACTCTCCACAAAATGGGAAGAAAAATTTCGTAAAAATCAGGAGGAATGGGATAGTTACGTGAAATTAAAACTAGCAGAACAAGAGGTACAATCTTCTGTAGGAAATCGAATAGAAGAAGAGTAGCGAATTTTAGGTTTCTTTAATACCAGAAACATTTTTTATTGGTTCAAAAATTTTCGCTAGTGCCTCATTTCCTTCACAAATTATCTGTACATAATCTCCATCTTTAATTTTGGCAGTAGCTTCTCTAGTACCTAATACAGCAGCGACCTGAACAATTCCAGAAACTTCTGATCCTCTGGAAACTCTTGTTCCATGATCTGTAACAACTCCTGCAACTTCATTAGCGATATCTGACCACGACCAATCTAATAAAGGACAAATCAAAATCCGATGAGTTTTATCTTTGAATGCCTCAATTCTCGCTCGAGCTGTAGCTGGATCTTGAGCTAGAAATGCTATGCCCTCTGATCGACGAGAATTATTAGCAGCCCAGCCTTGAAGGACAAATTTTAATGTTAAGCCTGAAGGTGTTACCATTTTCACTTAAGGTGTTGTTATTCTGAGAGCATAATATTTTTCTTCTCCTATTTAGAAGAAATAAATATAAAAATCCTCTTCCAATAAATGGCTCATTGACTTACCCTGTGATCAAGAATGGATCGTAGAAGCTTTTTACCACTTATTTTCTTCTCATTTCTGATTATTCCAGCTTCTAGTGGAAGTATTCAGCTAAGTAACGCAATAGACGTTACACCTGATACTCTTGTAGAACTAAATGACGTTGTTAAGCTCAACTATACTTTGTGGATTGAAACGGAGGTTGTAGAGCGGCAAAATGGTACTGTATGGGTTCACGATCCAAACGATCCAAATGCACCCAATGAATTATATGAACTGTATCCAGATCTAACTGTTCCACCAAATGTGGGATTTCTAAAGGGCATATTGGGTATATATGATGGAGTATATATGAAAGCAGGTGATACAAAAACGTTTAACGTGTTTTTTATAGATGGAGAGGCCTTCAATAATGAAACAGATCCCTTCCATAATGAAGATTTATTCTATCAAGTGACAATATCTGAGATATTGCTTGATGCAACAGAGATTCCCAAAACACTCTTTGATCTTCCTTTCGTCGTTCCCTTCCTCTTTTTCCTTCTAATATTACTTAGTATTATTGTATACTATCGAATCAAGCGTTACGGGCAATCTCGGAATATATTTGGATCTAAAACTGTATGTAATTCATGTAATGCTCTTGCTACGGTAATGTGTGGTAATCCCAGCTGTAGTACGCCTTATTGTAAGAATTGTTTCATCAAAAATAATCATTGTGATGTATGCAATTCAAATAAGATGATACCATTAACAGGAAAACCGTAATGAGGAATTAAACATTAATAATTCCTAGAATAATTGAGATATATGCGAGGGCAAGCGTTATTAATGGGTGAAATAGGTTATCTGCCGCCCAATATGGTAAATCTTCAAAAAAATCGAATATTGCTATCGCAACAGCGGGTAAGAGAGGGAGGATTAGGGAGGGCATTCCAATTATATATAGAAAGGCAAATCCAATTATGTAAGCGAATACTACTCCTCCCAAGTACCCTTCTATTGTTTTCTCCTTAGTAAGGGGCAATCTATGCTGCCCTACTCCTTTTCCAATAAGCGCTGCAGCAGAATCTCCAAGTACAGTTGCTAATAATGCCAATTCTGCTATTTCCATTGAATAAAAACAGTAAACTCCAAGCAATACTGCTAACCAAATAAGTGTTGAAGGAATATAGTTTGCAACTTCATCCTTTTCTGCTTCCCGAGTTATGAAGTTTAACCATGTTCTTGGATTGACCTTAAGACGGTATAGCTCCATCGGAATGAAAAAGCATAAAACACCGAATAATGACAAAATTATAAACCATAACTCGATTTTAAGTACATGGTAACTAAAAGGAATAATTAACACAGTCAAGTGGACTGCTTTTCTACCTAGTTCGTTTAGAAAGTTGAATTCATGATTTTGATCTTCCAAACGACTTGACATTTACTTTTACACCTTAAGACTCATCTGATAATGGGGGATGTCCCCGATAAAATTGAAATTTATGATAATCGACTGGATTTATACTTCTTAATAAGTAGTGAAAGAATGTTTCGGCTTTTTCCTTTGCTTCACATACGAATAAATCCAACGATAAATAGTTATGTTCAGGCCACGTATGGATGTGACAATGACTTTCTACTAAAATAAAGATGATTGATACTCCGTATGGAGAATACTCTTTTAAAAAAACTTCCTCGGTATGAAGTTGACTCTGCTCTAATCCAAGTAAGGCGATTCCCTTTAGATGATCACCATCAGTTAAGATTTCTTTACTCACTCCATAGAATTCTGCAATTATCTGATACCCTACTGTTGGTAAATCTTTTACTTTTTTTTCATCAAAAGTATAGATTGCTTGTTGTTGATCTGTTAACTCTGTCCTACACACTTTTTGTGGGATTGAGCCAACAATATACAGATTAGATGTGCTTCCAAGTATTGTTGCTCCAATATACTTGTTGAAATTAGGAATAAATTCCTCGATAACAAGTCCATGTGTATTTAAATGTTCTTGACACTCCCACTTTTCAAACGGTGACTTATTCCCAAAGGAAATATACCCATGTGAACTTGAATCAGGATTAATTAATGAAAGAGCACGTGTTACAAACAGTTTAAATCCTGAAACAGTGTAAGGTGGATCCATCTCAAACGTATCAAAATGATTCAACCACTCTTCTGGAAAAGCGGTTCTTATATCCCATAATTGAGTACGTATCAAAGTTGAATAATTATTTCTCTCGGTAAAGTCATTTATTAACTTTAAAATTCGTGAGTCAATATCAATCACCAAAATTTCACGAGCACAATCAAGATGCGCAAGTGCCAGTGATAATCCATCATCATCACCGAGTAAAACTATTTTCTTTCCTTCTACATCCCCATTTCTTGCCATTATTATAGCTCGTTTTAATACGGTTTCAGTAGTGCTTCTTGATTGATCGTATTTATATTCAGGTGGCGGACGGCCCTCAAGAGCTTTAATTATTGGATTAAAAAATGACAAATGTTCTGGAGTAAGTGTGGGAGAAGAAGGAGAAAACTCTTGAAAGAAGGAGAATTCAAATCGCAATCCCAATTCCTTTTCAATCCACGATATAGCCGTTGAGCTAAGAAGATTTTTCGTTTTCAGAAATTTTGCTTTCATCAATTCCCCCCGAACAGCTGAGACAACTGGCACTGGAATTCCAACTAATTTTGCAAATTCCTTATTAGTTAGTTTTTGTTGTTGGTATCTATAGAGATTTCTAATAATTTTATATACTCCATCTGTTCCCTCGCGCAGATTAGTCTTCTGAGCCATTTGCCAAGCGAATTTATTTGGTTCTCCGAACAATTTTATCCCTTAATAGTCGTGATTTAAACTCCAGAAAGAGCAATAGCTCCAACTAAAAATGCTGCAGATCCAATCCAAAGAGCAGTTCGAGTATAGGATCTAGCTTTTTTTCCTGATTTAATAGAAGGATCGTTATATAAAATACCAACAGTATAGAGAAACAGAAAAACAGTAATCATCATTAAAATAAGATAGAGATAATTATGCTGAAATTTAATGAACATAGGTATAGGTATGAGAATAATTAAGAGAATAAAAAAGAAAGAAGCCATTTGTACGGCTCTTTTGGGACCGTATTGAACAGCAAATGTACGGGAGTCGGTTTTCTGATCACCTTCGATATCCATAATTCCTTTTACTAATTCACGTCCCAATACACCGCAAAAGACAATAATTGCCATTACAACAACGACAAGTACGGTATCTAGATCTTGAGCATCAAGAGCCACTAGAGTTAATAGGTAAGGAGCAGTATTACTTGCAGCAACTGTGATATTCCCTAAAATCCCTTTTTCTTTGGTCCATAAATTGTATGATATTGATAGAAAACTAAAAATGATAACACCAATAGGTACTAAGAAATTGCTATTAAAGAGGAAGAGAGAAATCAAAACTCCAAGTCCAATCATTGAGAGTGACCCATAGAGGACATATTGTGGTTTAAGCTTAGAATTTCGAACAAGCGGTCTATCAATCCTTCCATTTATACGATCAGCCTCATAATCATGGTAATCATTAATAGCCATTGAAGCGCCTACAATAAGAAATGGGATTGAAAGACCTAACGCTCCTAATTGCCAATATTGTGAAAGTAGCGTAATAATATTGTAACCTGGGTTCTGAACTAATAAAACAATTAATCCTGCAGTAAACCCAGCAAGAGAACCCATTATACATAGAGGTAATCTAATTAAATCGTAAATATCGTGAAATAATGACTTAGTTGCCAAATCGAGCACCATGTGCTGTCGAAGATTTTACCTTTCTACTTCTCCACGGATAAATGCCTCAACACGTTCATGAGCCTCAAAATCAGGTACTTGAACTGGAGGGTGTTTAAATGAATACGAAGACATTGAAATTAATGGACCACCGATTTTACGATCTCTGGCAATTTTTAAAGCCCGGATGACGTCTATCATAACACCTGCGGAATTGGGACTATCAATGACACTTAATTTTGCTTCAATAGAAACAGGTTGATCACCAAATTTTCGTCCTTCAAGCATCAAGTAACAGATCTTTCTATCTCCTAAAAAAGGTACATAATCAGAGGGGCCAATTCGTGTTGGTACATCATGGGGCATTAAACTTGTAACTGCTTCTGTTTTACTTATCCGCTTTGACGTTAAACGAGCTTCGTACTTCATATTTTCAAAATCAGTATTTCCACCGACATTCAATTGATAAGTTTTCTCAATTTCGATTCCACGATCCAACATTAATTTGGTCAGAACACGATGTAGAATCGTAGCTCCTATTTGAGATTTTATATCATCTCCAGCAATAGGAATGCCCTTCTCTTCAAATTTATTTGGCCATTCTTTCGTTGGATCTGAAACAATAAACGAAGGAATTCCATTGGCAAGAGAAACTCCAGAATCTAGGCATGCTTGTGCGTAAACACGTGTAGCTTTCTCACTTCCAACTGGCAGAAAATTAACCAATACGTCAGCTTTTGCATCTTTTAAGACTTGAGCTACATCAACAGGACTCATTTTCGCTTCATCATAACAATGGAAAGAATCCACCATGTGAGAAGCAACACCATCATTGATAGGTCCAGGTTGAACGATTACATCGATTTCAGGGATATCAGAGAACTTTGGGGTACAATTGGGTTCAATCCAAATCGCATCACTTATTTTCTTCCCAATTTTATCTTTATTGACTTCAAAAGCAGCAACGAATTCCAAATCATGGACATGATAATCACCAAATTTTACATGCATAAGTCCTGGAACCCGTGTATCTGGTTTTTCATTGCGATAATAGTGAACTCCTTGAATTAAGGCTGATGCACAATTACCTAATCCCGCAATTGCTACTCTAATTTTTCCCATGCATAACTATCTTCCTTTAAATACTGAATTATATTCAATTAGCATACCTTAGACAGAGTAAGGGGAAATATTGGGAAATTAAAAAGTTACTTGATGGTCGGATGTTTCCAGAAAAAAATGTTTTAAGTCAACTATTCCGGATAAATCAAAATCTACACAAATAAAATTAGTAAAATCCTGCTCTTTCTTAGAAAATAGAGATTTGAGATAGTATATCATGTTTTGTATGAAGTTATAATCATTTTATCCCCTAGATAACGATTTTTCAACATTAATTACGATGTTTTTAAGAAAGGGGAGAACTTTGTTCATTAAGACTGGAGTGGTTTGAATTATCATAAATAATCCGTCCTTTCCCCCAATATTATCAATGTAATAGACTTTATTCCCAGTAGTTATCACGAGACTATCGAGTTTCTCATCTGTTAGTGCTAATTTCTCATGAGTAGCTTCATATGACATGATCAGATATGATAACAACGATTCTAAGACCCATTGGTCTGCACATTCCCCCACTGAATATATGAGGAGCCCATCATTGTCACATATGGAAATACATGCTGGAAGGTCAATCATTTCTCCGAAAACTGCTTCAAAAGCTTGGATAATTTCATGAGTTCCCAATGGTTTCCCTATCACTTCATATCATAATTTGGTATAAAAACCTCACGGAATTTAATGAATCACCTTGATATCTTGGACTACAACCTTAAATAGGAAGGGAGAATTCAAATTATTTCAGGGAAATTAACGCTAGGTTTGAGTTTTGCGAAATCAACGCTCATAATGATTTTACCCTATTTCGATAAACAAAACATTAAGCGATTTAACATGAGTGTAATTTCCTTATGTTGCCTTGAAGAGCACATCAATCAAAACAGATTAATGAAAAATTAATTTTCGGAAGTATACTAATATGAAAGAAGTATCAATAGTGTTATGCGGAGAAGCAGGACAAGGTATTGCAACAGTTGAGCAACTTGTAACTGGAATGCTTAAATTGTCTGGTTATCATGTCTATAGTACTTCAGAATTCATGTCGCGAATTCGAGGAGGAACTAACTCCACGTTAATACGAATTTCAGATGAAAAATCACGATCAGCCTTTATAGATCGAATTGACATTTTATTTCCCTTAAGTTCAAAAGCGCTTAAACACTTGGAACACAGAATATCACCAGAAACAATTATCATTGGTGAAGAGGGGAATATAGCAGAAGAATACTGTCCAAACAAAGCAAATATTATCAAAGTTGATTTTACAAAAATTGCTAATGAGATCGGTGGTAAGATCTATACAAATATCGTCTCTGTCGGTATATTCCTTGCACTTTTTGGTGTAGAAGGGAACATTTCTAAGGCATATTTAACAAAAAAGTTCTCGCCAAAAGGGGATACTATCCTCCAAAACAATATCAAGGCTTGCCATCGCGGTATCGAGATCGGGAATCAAATGCTGGAAGATGGGAAACTTAAAATTGATCTTCAAAAAGATGATTCAGTAAAGAACTATCTTACATTAAATGGATCACAAGCAATCGCAATGGGAAGTATCGCAGCAGGACTCAACTTTATCTCCTCCTATCCTATGTCCCCCTCGACAGGAGTATTGATCTTCCTTTCCCAAAAGGCAGAAGATTTTGGGATTATAATAGATCAGGCAGAAGATGAAATTGCTGCGGTTAACAAAGGAATTGGCGCATGGTACGCAGGTGCAAGAGCTATGATTACAACTTCTGGAGGAGGTTTTGCTCTTATGACCGAAGGACTATCATTGTCAGGAATCTTGGAAACTCCAATGGTTTTCCACATAGCACAGCGTCCTGGACCAGGAACAGGACTTCCAACGCGAACAGGTCAAGAGGATTTACAATTTGTACTAAATGGGGGTCATGGAGAATTCGCACGAGCAATTTTTGCTCCGGGAAATGCAGAAGAAGCTTTTTTTCTGACGCAGCACGCATTTAATCTCGCAGATAAGTATCAAGTTCCAGTATTCATACTTAGTGATCAATTCCTTGTTGATTCACATTATAGTCTTCCCGATCTGGATCTTACGAACATTAAAAATACGAAGTATATTGAAAAGACGGATGAAAACTACAAACGATATCTCCTTACAGAGAATGGTATTTCTCCTCGAGGAATCCCAGGTTATGGATCGGGATTAGTAAATGTGGATAGTGATGAACACGATGAAGAAGGCCACATTACAGAGGATGTCCATGATTTAAGACCCAAAATGGTAGATAAACGTCTATATAAAAAACTCAAATTATTAAAAGAAGATTTCGTTAAACCTGAATTAATTGGCCCTGCAGATTATTCTATTTTGCTGATAGGCTGGGGGTCGACCTATAGTGCTGTGAAAGAAGCTCTAGAGCTATCGAACCGGAAAGATGTGGCTTTTCTCCATTTCAAACAAGTGTATCCATTATCAGAAGATACTATTGATTACCTGAAAAAAGCAAAAAAGGTTGTTGTAGTTGAAAACAATGCTACCGCTCAATTCGGTAAAGTGATTACATTGGAATTCAACATCAAACCCGATCAATTTCTGAAATATAACGGTATGCCTTTCAGTGTAGAAGAAGTGAAGGAGTTTATTGAAAAGATATAGGAGATGAAATACATGGATACAAGTATTTATGATATGCCCCATGAAACAGACGTGGCGTGGTGCCCCGGATGTGGAAATTTTAGTATTTTAAAAATTGTAAAACAAGCATTAACTGAATTAGATATAAAACCTGAAGAATTGGTTATGGCATCGGGTATAGGTCAAGCGGCAAAAACTCCTCATTATCTGAAAACTAACGTATTTAATGGTCTACACGGGCGGGCAGTAGCTGCAGCAATGGCAGTTAAAGCAGCTAATCCTGAGCTTACCGTCATTGTTGAGAGTGGCGACGGATGCTCATTTGGTGAAGGTGGTAACCATTTTATCCATAATATCCTGAGAAATCCAAATATTACCCATCTTGCACATGATAACATGGTATACGGATTAACAAAAGGTCAAGCTTCGCCAACAAGCCAGTTTGGATTTATTACACCAGTTCAAGTACAAGGTGTTACAAATGAACCATTCAATCCATTAGCACTGGCTATTGCATTAGATGCAGCTTTCGTTGCACGAGTTTCAATTGCAAACCAAGAAAAATCTTTAGAGGTAATTAAACAAGCTATATCTTTCAAAGGATATTCTTTTGTTGATATCCTCCAACCTTGTGTATCATTTAATAAGATAAACACTTGGAAATGGTTCAGGGAAAATGTATATTATTTAGAAGAATCGTATGATCCAAAAAATAGAACTGAGGCTTTCAAAAGAGCTACCGAGAAAGGGAAATTACCTTTGGGTGTTTTCTATAAGAATGAAAAACCAACTTTTGAGGATTATTTACCAGTTTATAAAACAAATAAGGATCCCCTGTATAAACGGGAAGTAAATTTACCTCAACTCCAGAAACTGATAGATTCTATGAGGCATTAGAGCAAAAAAAATCTAAGCAACTTTTTTGATGCTTAGTTTTCCATTTTCTTTTTTATTTCAAACAAATCATAGAGCATAGCTGAAAAATTCTTAAAGCAGTGAAATTCTTTTATCGTGCACAGACTAAGGGTGTTGTTTTTTGTCTAAAATTGTTCTCTTTGATCTGGATGGTACGCTATATGATTATGATACAGCTCAACGAAAAGGGCTTACTCAAGCTCACAAAAGTTGGAATGAGCAAGGAGCGAACATGGAGTTTGCAGAATTTAGTAAACTGTATTCAGACAGCCGTTCTTGGATTAAGAGATTTCTAGCTGATTCTGCTGCATCACATTCTCGAGCTTTGTACTTTCAAAAGTTTGTTGAGATAGCAACTGGTATTCCGAATACTGATTTAATTTCAGCTCTTCTAGATGGATATTATGCTGGTTTTTATGAAACAATGACTCCATATCCTGGGTTGAAAGATGCATTAGATTCATTAAAAAGGAAAAATTATCGTCTGGGCATTATTACTAATATGCAGGCAAATATCCAATATAAAAAAATTAGCCTCTTAGGCCTTGGAGATATGTTTGAGGGGATTGTTACCTCGGAGGCTGTTGGCCATGAAAAACCTCATCCACTAATCTTCTATCATACTTTGTCGTTAATGGGAGGTATTCCAGAAAATACTTTCATGGTAGGAGATTCATTGAAAAATGATATCAATCCTGCAGCCTTTATCGGAATTACACCTATTTGGTTCAACCCAAACGAGGAACAGGTAGCAAAAGTTATTACGCCATCATTTCGAACAATTCAGAATTATTCTCAACTAGTTGATCTGATAGAATCAACCTAATTGGAAAGTAATTTTGTGAGTACTGGAATATTAACTCTAGCATTGGTTGTCAGGATAATTCTTCTAGGTTTTGAAAGAATATTTTTGAAATTACTTGGTAAAGACTCAATCGAGGATAAATCACTTGCAATTACGGCAGTTTTTTTCGGATTTGGGGCAGTAAGTCTATTCCCATTTGCTATAATGCATATAAAAGTTTCGGAAATGATAATTTTTCCTATGATATCAAGTATATTCTATTCATTTGCCTTTTGGATGTATACCGCTTCGTTAAAAGAAGGAGATATTAGTTTAGTTACTCCCCTATATAATTTTAACTTAATATTCTTATTACTATTCTCTACTATCTTACTTGGTGAAGAAATTACATTTACGAAATTATTTGGTGTGGTGTCAATATTTATTGGTTTATCTTATTTGCAAAAGGGATCATCATTTAAAAATTCTTTAAAACAAGTCTTTACTAATACATCAGCCCAGTTAATGATTAGTGCATCACTTTTAATGGCAATAGGAAGAATAATTGATGGTTTTGCCGCAACAGATAATTTTACACCTGAAGTTTATGCCTTCTTGATATATCTGTTAATTACTATTATATTGTTTACCATTTTGATATTTAAAGGACAAATGATTGAGCCTTATTATGTCATCAAAACAAATCCAAGTATTAGCGTAGTTTCAGGTATCACAAATGCCTATTCATATCTTGCATTGATTGTAGCTTTCAATTATCTAGATGTTTCCATAGTCGAACCGATTGGAGCTCTTAATATATTCTTTGCAATGATTCTAGCACGTATCCTATTTAAGGAAGATATTAGGCAGAGACTTTTTGCAGCATCTTTGATAGTGCTGGGAGTGTTTTTCTTATTTCTTCCTACTCTTTAAGTCAATTGTAACAAATTCAGACTAGCTCAGATTTTCTTCTTCTAGCTTTTGATATTCAAAAACCCTAGAAAGAAGAAAATATTTCAACAGATTATATCTAAACTATCCCACTTATAATGAAAATACATGTTCAGCTTTTTGGGAAATTAGGCGCAAATTTGGGTTCTGAAATCGAATTAGAGATACTAGATAAAGAACCTACAATTCAAGATGTAGTAAATACATTAATCCAAAAGGACCCTGATTTAAAATTGCTTCTTCTGAATCATGAGAAATTACATCAAGCAACAATTCTTTTGGTAAATGGACATGTGGTGAATCGATCAACAACAGGATTAGATACTATTTTGAATTCCAAAGATCATGTAAGAGTTGATCGAATTGGTTTTTTGGAAATTGTGGGAGGAGGATGACGTATTACAACACTTATCTATATTAATGGTGAAAATTGAATGAATGAATATGTTGGTCAGTCAGTTCCCCGAAAAGATGCCAATGATAAAGTATCTGGCCAGGCAATGTACGCAGTTGACATAGATTACATTCCAAATATGCTCACAGGAAAATTTCTTGCCTCTCCAATCGCCCACGGAAAAATACTTTCAATAGACACAGCCGAAGCAGAAAAATTACCTGGAGTGGTCGCTATTGTTACTGGAAAGGATTGGCCTGTAAAAATTGGTCTTTACGCTGGGGATCGAGATATTCTCGCGGTCGAAAAAGTTGTTTGGATTGGACAACCTGTTGTGGCTGTAGCTGCAGAATCAGAGGCTATTGCTGAAGAAGCATTATCATTAATAAAGATAGAATATGAGCCATTAGAACCTATTTTAGATCCTGTTAAAGCAATGGACTCCAAACAAATATTAGTCCATGAAAAAATGGCTGACTATAATCATTCCCCCGCTTTTCATCCCATTCCAGGAACAAATGTTGCAAATCATTTTAAATTACGAAAAGGTAACATAGAAGATGGGTTTAAACAAGCTGATGAAATCTTCGAACACAGTTATAGTATGCCCCAAATATCCCATGCATACTTAGAAACAATAGTTTCTATAGGACATTACCGTAGAGACGGAACTATAGAAGTATGGTCCTCTGCACAATCGCCATTCACCGTACGTTATCTATTGGGTATTACTTTTGCAACACCGACATCTAATATTACTGTATACTCACCTCTCCTTGGAGGTGGATTTGGAGGAAAAGCAGGACTTAACTTCGAACCTTTGGTCGTTTTACTCTCTCGAAAAGCAAACAATCGTCCCGTTAAATTACATTTAACAAGAGAAGAGAACTTCAGAAGCGCTCCGATACGGGTAGGAATGGTAGCAAAACTGAAAACAGGTGTTACTAAACAAGGGAAAGTAACAGCTCAGCAGATTGAATATATTTGGGATTCAGGTGCCTGTGCTGACTATGCAGTCAATGTAGGCAGAGCTGCTGGCTATGTTTCAATAGGCCCGTACGATATAGAGCATATTAAATCAGATTCATACACAGTTTATACGAATAAACCATACGCGACAGCTTTTCGTGGTTTTGGGCATTTAGAGCTTCATTGGGTGATCGAACGACAAAATGAAATCATCGCAAAGAAATTAGGATTAGATTCAGTTACTTTTCGCAAGATAAATACCTTAAAGCCAGGTTCTGGGATTACAGGGAATCAACATCGTCTGAGAGAAGATGCTGGTAGTATAGATGAATGTTTAGATAAAGTTTGGAGTGAGCTTACTAAAAAAAAGAAAAAGACTCCTCCTCCTAAACCGTGGATTTTTCGAGGTGTTGGGATTGCTGGTTTTATGAAAGGACCTGCACAACCCCCAAACAGTGCCTCTTCATCATACGTTAAGTTTAATGAAGATGGAAGTGTTATACTTTCAGTTGGAACCTCGGAGATGGGTCAAGGTACGTTAACTAGCCTAGCACAAATTGCGGCAGATGAACTTGGTTTGCCAATCGAGAAAGTAAAGATTAGAGGAGATCGGGATACTGATAGGGATGCCTATACATGGCAAACCGTTGGATCACGCTCTCTATTTATGGATGGAAATGCGGTCCAAAACGCCTGTATTAACGCAAAAGAACAGATATTTGAAACTGCTTCTCAAGTATTAAGAGTGATAAAAGACGATTTAGTCATTAAGAACGAATTAATTTTTCCTAAAGGTGAACCGTGGAACCACTTGAGTCTTTCTGAAGTGGTGATGGGCTATATGTATCCAACAGGCGAATCCATTGGTGGGCCTGTTATTGGTCATGGGAAATATATAGCTAAAATGACTATTCTGGATTCTGATACTGGAGCTGGTAATCCAGCCATATTTGAAACATTTGGAGCTCAAGGTGTCGAACTTGAACTTAATGCATTAACTGGAGAAATTACAATCAATCAAATAGTCTCTGCTTTTGATATTGGTAAAGCTATCAATCCACAATTATGTGAAGGGCAAGTACTTGGCGGCAGTGTCATGGCCCTTTCTATTGCCACATCTGAGCAACTACAATATTCTAAGACTGGGGAGTTGCTTAATCCCAGCTTTGTTGATTATATTATTGCCCGACCTGGAGATATCCCAAAGGAATTCTCTTCATACTTTATTGAAAATCCCCAAGAGGATGGTCCACACGGAGCACGAGGTATTGGAGAACTAACAATGATTGGTGTACCAGCCGCATTAGGAAATGCAATTGCAGATGCAATTAATGTACAAATATTTGATTTACCAATTACTTCAGAAAGAGTCTGGTCTGAAATTCAAAAGCAACGGCCTGAGTTAATTACCTCTTTAAAGAAACAATTGATGGAGGAAAAGCCATGAAGAACATCATTTCATACTCAAGTCTTCCAAAATTTAATTTAATTACTCCTTCATCATTAAAAGAAGCTTTAGAGCTTCTTGATCAGTATAAAAATGAAGCACAATTACTTGCAGGGGGAACAGATCTATTAATCGAACTACGTCATCGATTAATTCAACCAAAAGTTGTTATTAATCTGAAAATGATACCAGAACTTCAAACTATAAGGATAACGGAACAAGAACTTAAAATTGGTGCTGTCACACCTATTATAGAAGTTCTTACAATCCCAATTATAAAAGAGGAATATCTCGCATTATATCAATCCTTGGCAGATTTAGCGGATGAAATTCTTCGATATCGGGCTACTATTGGTGGAAATATTGGTACATCGTCACCTGCAGCTGATTCTGCAGCTTCTCTTTACGTTTTAGATGCACAAATCAATATTTCATCTTTAGCAAAGGGGCAAAGGACAGTCCCAATCAATCAGTTTTTTACTGGTGTAAAACGTAATCTTTTATCTTCAGATGAAATTATTACTTCCATTAGTATACCGCGTCCTAAGAAGGGATCAAGATCCTCTTTTAAGAAGATGAAGCGAAGTTCAGAAGATTTAGCGCTAGTTGGCGTAGCTTGCTTTCACAATGAAAAAAAGACGTGCTTATCTTATACCGCCATGGCTCCAACTCCTTTATTGATCGATATAACCGATAATATTGTCCGAGAGAAAAAGGAACTTGATGAAGCAAAATTCAGAGATATATGGGATATAATTACTCCAATTTTGAGACCAATTGACGATATACGTGCCAGTAAGAAATATAGAATGCACATGGCTGAAATGATTACTAGAACTATACTCAAGGAGGTATTAGAATGATTAAAGAGGAGACTCTAGGAATGAAAACACTTTCTCTCACATTGAATGGCCAGAAACGACTTACGAATATCACCTCCAATGAGACATTATTAGATGTGCTTCGAAATCAGTTTCAGGTGAAATCAGTCAAAGCTGCCTGTTGGGCTGGAGATTGTGGCATTTGTACAGTTCTTCTTGACGATAAACCAGTTAAATCATGTTTAGTTCTAGCCCAAGAAGCAATGAACTGCGATGTCATCACAGTGGAAGGAATTTCTATGATAGAACACGCAATTAATTTGCAAAATGCTTTTATACAGCACGGTGCAGTTCAATGTGGATTTTGCACAGGCGCATTTCTAATAATGGGTTATTATATTCTTACCCAACAGCAGCGATTCACTTTTGCAGAGATTCAAGAGATGATAAATGGAATTATTTGTCGTTGTACAGGGTATAAGCAAATCATAGAGAGTATTTTTGAAGTGAATGAGAAGAAATTTAGCTGATTTGTATGACAATTAAACAGAGAAGAAGACGACAGTTAGGTACTCCCGCCAATGTTGCTGCTTCGGCTTTCAATTTACCCATTATGGTTATTCTCGGCGTTTACATCGGGAGTCTACTTTCAGAATCTTTCGAATCCCCCGTAAGTGAATTTGTTCTAATTTTAACAATCCTTGTTTTCTTTATCATTGCTATTATAGAAATATATCTAGTTGTACAATATCAAACAAAAAAAGATGCTCTATTAGCTTCAAAACAACAGAAAACACTTAGTGACTTGATTCTTGAAAGTGGAAAAGCTGAAGAAATGTAGAACTAATTTTACACTGGATTTATTACAAGGATAGGGGAATTTTAGATCTTTGCGTTTCAATTTTTGAAGTAAACTGTTTTATGTAGGGAAAAATCTTTTCCCTTCATTAAACGATTTAATCTGATTTAAAGGCAAAGATCGATTAATAAGATTACGTAATCAATCTAGTTATACCTATCCACCTAATGATAGGTAAAGTAGGAATGCTATAACGAACCCGAATACACCTATTCCTTCTATGAACGCAATGAAAATGATCGTTCTTCCGAATACTTCTGGCCTTTCTGAAATGGCGCCAATTGCTGCAGAGCTTGCTGATCCAAGCCCAAGTCCTGCTCCTAATCCTGCCAAACCAATAGCGATACCTGCTCCTAATCCCAATCCCCAGTTGGAATCCACTTGAGCAACTGATTGTGCTGATTCTGGACTGGCAACAATCGAAGAGACAGAGATCGTAAGGATTAGTAAGACTAATACTAATGTGCCTACTACGAATTGTACCTTAAATATCTGTTTTAATTGTGTTGTGTTCATGTTTTTTCACTTTTTGATTATTCATTTTAAATTTTCTATTAGATTCTGTGAATCATTTTGCTAGCATCATATACTGTAAATGAGTAAATTTCGTGTAAATTCAATGTCTACCTCTTTAATTTTTGACTCAAAGATAATACGTAGATTTTCAACTTCTTGTTTCCGATAGTGATAATAACCTAGTAGAATACCCAAATGGAAGGGATAACCAGCCATAATACTTGTTAGCGATCGTAAGAAATATTCTTGTTGTATTTGTTCTAACATTTCGATCGATTTTTTCATGATGTAGCTATTATGAACCTTTCGGGTAAAATCAACGTAATAGGTTGATTCTAATATCGAGAATGCGCTTGTGAGTGACGAAGCATTTAGTAAATCATCAAAATCCGCTTTTAAACGGTAGTGAAGGGGTATAACTAAGGATTCGATTGAAGAACCAATTTTTTTCATTGCTTTTTGTCTAAGAACAATGTTAATATTATTCAGGTCTATTTCTATACCTAAAACTTTCTCCGCTATAGTTTTGCTCATTCTCTTGAGATTTGGAATTTTTACTTTCACCAATTCTTCATAGAACGCGCGCTCTATTCTATAAACAATTTCTAAAATATCCTTTGTTTCATTGTATATATCAAGCGAGGATAAAATAGCTTTCCGTAACCAGTTTTCTGTCACTGTTTCTGCTAACTCTTCAATTGAGGTGACTTGTGTGGCTTGGATTAGTTCTACACGTTCTTCGGGAGAGGAAATATAGCGATTTGCTAAATCTAAAGGTTTACTATCCGAGTTATGTAATTTAAAAAGAATGTCTTCAATTATTTTAAGAGAATTTTTCTTCAAATAGAATGATAAAAAATCTTGATCCGTATTAGGAAGATTCTTCATTAGGGAATGAATTTCAACCTGAAGCGAGTCAGTTAATGATTTTTCTATCATTAGGGAGGGTGGACTCGACTGAGAAGACATTTCTCGGAGTGCATCATGATAGCGGGGATGTTCGAGTAAAACAGAAATTCCATCTTCTAAAGAAATATCTAGAATGTGCTCATAATCACTTGTTGTTAGGAGCTGGCTTCGACGTGCTTTGATCCTTGCGTTAATAAAAGAATAGTCCTTTGCTTCACGGATCTGATGAAAAGCCATAATTTCATATTCCTGATTATGTTTAATCGTAGTCATTTTAGCCTGTAATTGCTGTAAACCAACGGTTTTCTTTAAATGGAATAAATTTACGCCCAGTTCCTTGATAACCTAGTTTTCCGAAAAATTCTACCCAACAGAGACGTAAGGACTGTAAGAATGAAACGAGTAACTCTAAACCGATAACAACTGGAGCTCCTATAATCATTCCTGGTAATACATCCGCCCAACCTTCTCCGCTACCAGCGAGAATTTGAATGAAAACTAAGGATAATGACCCATGAACCATATTATAAGCGAATATCCTCGCAAATGATATTGTATTCGAAATCATTGTAATTGTGTAATCTAACCATTCACTCATGCCATCCATACCATGTTTGAAATGATATATTGTCGTTAAAAGAAATGAAACGAGTAAAAAGAACATGGGATAACTAACAGGGCCAATAGCAAACACAGGTATACCCATGTCAGCAACCCAATCAAGACCTAAATTATGACCAATTAAACTATGAGCAGTTTTTTCTTGTAACGCGAGTAAGTCAACACTTCCAGTAGTTTCCGAAATCCACTTCATTGGATCGGGACCGTAAGCAAAGAGCAAAAATGAAAGTGAAATGTAAAATACTAAGAACATCCCAGGTAGAAAAATGGCTTCCCATTTGTCGTGTGATAACAGGTTGATGAACTGCATAAACAAAGCAAGAGAAATTACTAGTATACCTAGCACGATCGCAAATTCCAATAATGCGAACTGGCCTCCTTCAGCCTCTGGACTAAACCACAAGGGTTCAAGGCCGAGATGATGGGCGTGTTCCCCGCCTAACCCACGAAAACTGCCAAACAAAAACCCAAAAACCATTGCTGTTAATCCAAAGGTAACTAAGATAGGCCCTCCTTTATCGAAGTATGTTTGAAGCTCTGAAAGCATTGAATTTGTGGAGTACTTCTCTTTACTCAATGATAACCCATATAATCCAATTAGAAAAACAATAAATCCATCTACTACATCTCCGAACATAATACCAAAGAAAATGGGCATTAAAATGCTAAGTACCTTGGTAGGATCCCATTCGTTGTATCCAGGGGTTCCAAATCCATGAATTAGATCCTCATAATTGCGAGAATATATATTGTTATGGATAGATGAAGGAAATTCCTCACTTTGAAGCTTAGGCTTTGCAATGATATTCAAAGTTATGCTAGAATCGATTTTAGCCGTCATCCGCTTAAGTGATTTAATCTGTCTTTTGGGAATCCAAGCCCAAATTATGTACTTCTCATTCTTTAACTGACTTCGCTGGAGAAGAGAAATTCGAGTAGATTCAATCTCAAGCTGTTCTGTCATAGCTCGAATATTATTTATTTCATTCCCTAATTCAGAATTAATTTTCTCTTTAAGAGTTACATAATCTAATTCTAGGTGCTCTAGTAGAGCGTTCGCCTTTTTCTTTGCTTCTTCAGGTGGACCAACAATTTTCGGGGGAATAGTGATTGGTTCAAACCCAAGTCCACTAAGAAGACGATCCAAAGGACCACTAAATCGCTTCATAACTCCAATCAAGCAAATATTTTTAGTTTTATCTGAACTGATAGGCTTATAGATGAATTCTCCACCAGTTAGCTGATCGAGAGCCATTTCTAAGCGAAAACTGTGAATTCCCTTAAGAAAACCAAGAACAGCATAAAAATGGGTACCAGTTCCAAAATCTTGCACATCGTGAATATCTAATCCCTGTAATGCATCGAGGGATTGAACTGCTGTACGAACCACGCTTAAATTTTGTTTCTGAGCTTGAAGTTTTTCAACTTCGGCAACAATATGTCCAGTTCGGTCGAATAATTTTTCGGCCTCGAAATTTATCTCCTCCAGCTCATCTCGCTCAAGATCAATCTTCTGGCGTTTATTTGTAAGTGATAATGAATCAATTAAATCGGTAAGGCGCGAAAATTCTTCTAATAATGCTATTGTTTTGGATTCTTTCTTAGTTGGGGGGTTGGGTTCAATACTAATTGTCTTTACTAAATCAATTAATTCTAGCTCAAGTTTAGCCCCAATATTACTCAGAAAAGATCGGCCTGCTGCGTGATCAACTGTAATTTTGGCAATACTCATACGTTCTGGCTTTAGACCCACATTGTCACCTCTGAATTCGATAATAAATGAATAACTATCGCAGCGACAATTTCGCTCTTGTATAGATAAATTTGCCGTACAATATATCGATGAAGTGAAGCTGAACTTTATAAAATGGAGTGTCAGAGTCAATTGGTATGCAAGAGGCCAAACGAGGACGAAAGGAAATTCTTGATTTATACAAAGTTACCGCAAGCAAATACACGGAAGTGGTAAAGGCAACACTTACAGGCAGCTCAAAGGATTTTTGGCTTCAACAAAAGTCATTAAATAGTCAATTACAAAATCAATCTTACGTGAATGTCATTTCCAGTTTGGAAAGGGATCAACCACTTGTAGCTCTTTCTCGGCAAATTTTTCTAACTGAAGCAATTGAAAAATTGACGGGCCAATTTATATCTGAGAAAATGGCTTTGTACAGAGGATTTTTATTAAATTGGGAAAAAGTTTTGTTAATTTTCAACATTTTTGTAAAGATATCAAGTATCTTTTCAATTACAGACCTCTCTAAAACTGCTTATCAAGGTGTTACTTCGGTACAAGATACATTTGAGGATTTATGGGACTCTCAATTTCCTTTTGGTGTGATGAGACCTGGAATTGCCTTAAAGCAGCTCGACCATACTACAATCTCTAAACTTATGCGATCAATAAATGGCCATAGAAGAATGGTAAAAAGAATAATAAAAATTATCGAGAACTCAGTTAAACTTAAGAAAGCATTGAATAATATGAATTTTCTTTCCAACTCCGAAATAGTTAGTACTAATCTGGCAGGCCCTATTGCACGGGCTTCTGGTGTAATTTCGTCGTTGATTGATTTACCTACCTTTCGAGATCGGAAATCCTCCCTCTTTTACTCACAATTTGCGTATGGTAAAATGCCATCTCCGTTGAAAAGCATAGAAATCTGTTATAGCGAACTTATTTTGGCTCTAGAACGAATGGTCTATCTTCTCCCCAAGTTTCAAGGAAGTTTGGGGAAAGCAACTCTTCCTGAAAATTCTGGTCAATTTTCAATTTCCTATCCGACAGCATTCGGAATAAATCATCTAACAATTGAACTAGAAGGGGAAAAAGCAAAATATGTTAATTTTATCCCTTTCGAAGTCGGAAATATTGAAGGAATTTCAATGCTAATCGTAAAAAACTCGGATACTCTTACTCCTTATCTCTTAACATTTTTAAATCCAGAAATTGATTTGGAATAATTCCAAATGTTTCTATTACAATAGATAATGTAAAAAAGGGTGTTTACCCTCCCAAAAAGAACTCTATTAAGCGAAATTAGAAAAAATGAAGAAAGGGGGAATTATGGTTGAATTCCTAATTCTTTCTCTTTTTTTGCAATATCGAGTTTAGTTTTAACGACTGTATCAGGGTTTAAACTCATCGAGTCAATTCCACATTCGACTAAGAAAGTAGCAAATTCAGGAAAATCGCTAGGAGCTTGTCCACAAATACCAATTTTCCGATTATGAGCTTTTGCAACATCAATAACCGATTTTACTAATCTCTTTACGGATTCATTTCGTTCATCATAGATGTGCGCAACTAATTCAGAATCACGATCAAGACCAAGGGCTAATTGTGTCAAGTCGTTACTTCCAATCGAAAATCCATCGAAAACTTCAGCAAAACCATCAGCTTGAATGACGTTTGAAGGAACTTCAGCCATTACATAGACTTCTAGTCCATTCTCACCTTGTTTCAATCCAGCTTTTGCCATTATTTCGATAACTTTCTTTCCTTCTTCAACGGTACGGCAGAAGGGAATCATTGTTATGACGTTCGTCAAACCCATATCATCACGGACTCGTTTAATTGCTTTACATTCCATGATATATGCTGGTGCATAAGTCTCATCATAATAACGTGAAGCACCACGCCATCCAATCATGGGATTCGATTCTGTTGGTTCATACAAAATTCCACCGATTAAATTGATGTATTCGTTTGTTTTAAAGTCCGACATCCTGACTACGACATCATTTGGATAGAATGCGGCTGCAATTCGGCCGATTCCCATTGCTAATTGCTCAATAAAGAATTCTTCTTTATCTGGATAGGCATTGGTTTTTGCATCAATTTTAGTAATTATTTCGCGAATTTCAGGATCAGATTCAGCCTTTTCCTTGAGTTCTTCGT
This sequence comes from Candidatus Heimdallarchaeota archaeon, assembly GCA_019057635.1. Classification (GTDB taxonomy): domain Archaea; phylum Asgardarchaeota; class Heimdallarchaeia; order Hodarchaeales; family Hodarchaeaceae; genus Hodarchaeum. The sequence continues at coordinate 2,337 of DXJL01000156.1, read as the reverse complement.
AGTGAATTAACGCAAGAGGATGAATACCGATATATGAATTGATGATAAACTCTTCTCGGGCTAATCCTACTCCGTCATTTGGAATTTGTGCTTGATCAAAGGCTTTTTCAGGGATACCAACGTTCATCATGATTTTTGTACGTGTTTCAGGAATATTATCAAGTTCCACGATATCGATTTCATAAGGTAGAATCCCATCGAAAACAATACCATCTTGTCCTTCTGCACAGGAAGCTGTGACTTTCATTCCATCTTTCAAAATTTTGGTTGCGTTTTCTGTACCAATAATTGCTGGAATACCTAGTTCACGTGAGACAATAGCAGCGTGACAAGTACGTCCACCGCGGTTTGTTATAATTGCTGCTGCAATCTTCATAATTGGTTCCCAATCAGGGTCTGTCATATCCGTAACAAGAACTTGTCCTTTTTTGAACTCATGGATACGAGCAGATGTTTTAATGACATTAACTTCACCTTGACCTATCTTGGCGCCGACCGCTTGACCATGTACTAGTTCTGTGCTTCTTTCTTTCAGTACATACGTCTCTATGACATTGGTGGCCTTTTGTGAGTGAACTGTTTCAGGTCGTGCCTGTACAATATAAAGCTCACCATCACCCTCATAGTCACCATCACCGTTTTTCGCCCATTCAATATCCATGGCTTTTCCGTAGTGTTCTTCAATAATAACAGTCCATTCAGATAACTTCAGAACTTCGTCATCCGATGCGCAGAAAGTTTTTCGCATTGAATCTGGTGTATCTACTATTTTAACTGGGCGTCGGCTATCAGAGGTGTAAACCATCATAATTTCCTTTGATCCCAATCGTTTACCAACAATAGGTCGCTTACCTTCTTTCAATGTTGGTTTGAATACATACCATTCATCTGGATTCACCGAACCTTGGACAACAGTTTCACCAAGTCCGTAAGCTCCAGTAATAAAGACTGCTCGTTCGAATCCTGACTCGGTATCGATGGAAAATATCACTCCTGAAGAAGCCGAATCTGAGCGAATCATTAACTGAACGGCGATGGATAAGTAAACATCAAAATGACCAAATCCTTTGTCCTGACGATAAGAGATTGCTCGATCAGTAAATAAACTTGCAAAACATGAACGACAGGAATCTAAAAGAGATTCTTCACCGCGGACGTTTAAATAAGTTTCTTGTTGACCTGCGAACGAAGCATCGGGAAGGTCCTCAGCTGTAGCACTAGATCGTACTGCAACATCCACATTTTCCTGACCTGATTTTTCACATAATTCTTGATATGCTTTGCGGATTTCTTGTTCGAGATCAGCGGGTAATTTAGCATAACGAATAATTTCACGGACTTTCCTTCCTCTTTTTTGGAGGTTTCTGATATCATGAGTGTCCAACCCAGCTAAAGCGTCTTTGATCGCATCCTCGATCCCTGCATCTCGGAGGAGATGTCTGTAAGCGCTTGCGGTAATTGCAAAACCATTAGGAATATTCACTCCTTTACTGGTTAGATGATGATACATTTCGCCCAGTGATGCGTTCTTTCCGCCGACTAAGGGCACATCTTCTATTCTGAGTTCATCAAACCACAGAATAGATTTTTCTTCTCTACTTTTCGACATTGTGATACACGTCTACGATTTGTTTTATACTAAAGCTATTTTTGACGCTTTTCTCGTCTTAACAGCTGATATTCGTCAATTCCTCTCTCTCTAATGGACATTAATAAATGTAATTTACTACATATTCTGTAAGTAAGATAATTAAGAGATTATTTCGATAAATAATTATTCAAATTTCAGACTTAGTCTAAGAAATTTATGGCAGACTAGCCCTAATTTACACTAAAGGAAGACTATCGTTTTTTCAATAGGTTGAAGGATCCTCAGAAGAAAGATCAGTTTCCGAATATGGTTCTACACCTAATTGTATCATAAGATTATGAAAAATCTTCATGACTATATTTGTCAGACAACTATTTAGCAAATAGTTCTGGACAGGATGAGTCACACACCGCTATCTGGCAGGTTAGCAACAAGAGAATGTTTGCTTTCCATTGGGACTACTTGAATCAGATCTGCTTGCGATTTCCCAAACACTTATGAATTTCCACCAGATTGGGCCATTCTTCTCTTGCCTTTGACGGGTAACTCGTCTAACGTAGTTACAAGGAAATATGACCTAAGAATTAAGAAAAATTTTTTTGTCATCACCTCGGGATTGAAGAAGTAAGGGAGGGAGGACTTTTGAGATTGTCAGAGAGAGCGGTCAGCGAATACGAGAAATATTGGCATAAAAGACAAAAAAGATCATGTATCTATTCGGATCAAAGCCATTAAGTGTTTCATAT